>JAVBSH010000256.1:0-19200 GCA_031547085.1 Bacteroidales bacterium | reverse complement strand
ATACAGGATTGTCAAAGATGAGTGCCGTTTACGTAAGAATGGATTTGTGGACAGAATCTTTGCCACTTGTGCAGCCTTGCATAATTTCAGGATCAAACGCAGGCCGTTCCAGTACGAAAACAAATTAACATAATGTCTAATGAAAATATCATTTTGCACCCTTTCCCTCACACTTCTTATCGCACTGATCCCGAGTATTTACGCACAGGAATATGTTCCTACCCCGGCTGATATCAATCTTTTCCCAAAAACTAAAACCATGATGGTGCTCGAAGACAACCCGATGAGCGAGTATAATCTTGTTATGGATGAAGTTGTTCCCAAAGAATGGACAGCTACATCATATGAGTTTTCTACCTGGAAGAAATTTGAAACCCAGCGCAGGGATAAAAACCTGTCATTCCTGATCATGAACAAGGTTACTATTGACAAGGACAAGAGCAATTCCCGCTACATATTCATGAGCCTGTTGCTGGGTAGCAACACCAAGGAACTGTCGAATATGCCCGACCTTTGTTCCATTCCCCTTGCTTATTATGGCGCCCAAGAAGAAACATATATGTATAAAGTCGGTATATTCCTGCGGTTCATCCAGAATCACGTGAAAGTACTTGTGGAAAATCCCAGTATCGCCCAGAAAAATATTTTCCAGTATTACAACAAAAACATCCAGAAACTGGAAGGAAAAACCTTGTATCTTGTTGCCGACGAATTGGCCAAGGATGTCAACACCGAAGCTAAGATCAAGAAAGTATATCATGGCCCGTTCAAGTTGGTGACAAGGGATGATATCCGGAAAGCCATTACTGATAAAGATCCCAATGTGGTGTTCCTGCACAAGGTAGGGCCGGGAAAGAACCAGGCCAATGCCCGTTGTTACAAGATATTGGTTGGTGCTGCCGATGCACAGTTCTATTATTTCGATTACCATAAGATCGACAGCAAATCACCGGACGGTTTCCTTGATTCCGATTTCAAAAAGCTTTCGAGGAAAAATTAGGCATGGCTTCAAACTCATTTCAGCGTGATTTCTTGCGGGTAAGCAGGCAGGAAGTCGGGTGCTCGCGCCGGTTCGGAAGTCGTGAATTGTAACATATTACCCAAGTTCTGGTCGAAACGGGGATAATATCCTATCTTCAATACCAACGTGCGGAATACGAGCAGATCGTTACGAATACGTAACCCAACCCCGAAGCCGCAATAAAAGTTGTCTGCGTTGAACAATTCTCCGTTCATCCGAAGCCATCCTCCATCGAAAAACGAAAACAACAGGAACCGGAATCCAAGCACATTTAATGTTGTGAAAAAGTCGGTTTCGAGGTTAACCATGAAACGTTCCGATCCTTTGGCCTGCTGGTCGAAATAATAGGTGCGCAGGGTAGTGAGTGTACTGAAAAACACATAATCCGTTATTCCGTCAATCGGGTTGAGTACATTGGCATAGTTGACATTGACAAACTGTCGTAACCTGCTCTTTCCTACACGCATCAATGGCGTGAAATAATTCCCATTGAACCTTATAATTCCCTGGTAGAAATCCCGATGGTCGAAATGCGTGCCAATAGCGGCGCGTGCATACAAATTGCCGATGTCGTACATTTTCCCGGCCGAAAACTCCAATGATGTATACATTCCCTCGAAATACCCAGGACAACGGGTATAGCCCACCTGTCCCGTGATGTTGTATCCTGAGGCGAGGTTTTCGGTAATCCCGAAATTGTGAATCATGTATTGCCGGTAATAACGTTGGCTGAAAAAGCTGTACTGTGCGAGAAGGCTTTGGCTGGGAACAAATTCATATTGCATCGGGTCGGGCTTACCCGGTTCAATGGCTGCATACGACGGGCTATTGTCAATATACCCCACAGCTACCGATATCCGTTTAGGCGATCCGTGTCCGAACGGGTTAAAAGCCCTCCCAAAGCTTGCCAACCATGTTTCCAGGAACGGCGGATTGATTGAATCCCACGGCATCTGGTCGATCCGTTGTTTCATCCGGTAATAATCTAATTTCCCGTAATAATCCAGCGAAGTCTGTAACGGGCGTTCTGCCGATAGCGAAGCCTCATTGATCCAAATCTGATCAAGGTATGAAGCCTTCAGGTTGATAAACGTATTCATCAGGTTGGAATACAAGTAACCTGCGCCGTAGCCGAAAGTAGGACTGTAGCTGCCGTCGTGGATGCCGCGCAGCCAGAAACGATTGCCTGTTCCAAGAAAATTCTTGTCATAAACCTCAAGGTCTATCGAATTGACTGATAAATCATGCAACTCAAGGCCGATGGAAAACACATCGCGAACGGTTACTGTGACGTCGGCCATTTGTGTGCCGGGAATAGAGTCGATTTGTATACGTGCATCGTTGATATAGCCGGTGTTACGGAGAAAAGCTTCGCTTTCGGCGATCACCAGTGGGTCAACCGCATCTCCGGCCTTGAATAGCAGGTTGCCACGGATAATATAACGTTTTGTGTTGATATGTAGACTATTGGCCGTTTTGTTGAACCAATTATCGGCATTGACGGAATCGGGATGATTAATGTCCGTGCCGAAAGGTTCAAGGACAATGATCTTGATATTATTAATGACCCTACCGTCGTATGGGATATACTGTTGGTCGAGTGAGCTGCTTGTCTCTTGCGTATCGGGAGTTTTTGACTCACTGAAAAAAGCGGAGTAAAGGGCATCTGTCCATTCCTTTTTTTGCGCAGCTTCTTTTATCCGTTCATATTCCCTGCGGTCCTTTTCGGTAATAGTGGTGTCACTCGCTTGTACATTTGTATGACGGATGAGCCTGGTAGTATCGGGTGTCTGTGGCGAAGCTCCTGATGCATGGCATATAAACAATAGTATGTACACCAGAAATGCTTGACAAACAGAGCGGCCGGTAATCCGTTTCCTTTTATAAATTAAACGAAAGTCCTCCGCCAAAAGTAAACTGGTATGTACTTGAATAAACACTTATGTCGGCGCCTGAACCACCTGTGCCGATATACATGGTGTTGCCGATTCCCTGCATGATGGATTGCAACTGTATCTGGCCCAAGGCCGAAATATGCGGGGTTAACTGGATTTTCACCCCCGCCTTGCCGCTCCATGCAAATTTTGTGTAAGTGCCGCTTGTAACACTGATCATTGCTAACCCCGTCCCAATGCCTGCAAAGGGTTTCACTACTGAAAACGCGCCGCGCATGCCGAGGTATTTTGTAACTTCAAACATCAGGTAATTCAGCTTGGCAGCATCGTTGTCGCTTGTACTCACCTTGTTGCGGTATGCATCGTAGATAGGCACATGTGTATCCATATGCATGAATGATACACCTAACGACAAAGCGGGACGCAGCATGTATTCAAGTATGCCGCCATATTGGGCGCAATCGTCGATGTATCCGTAATATGAATCGCTGAACGTAATATCGTCCTGAAGGGTGTACCCGACAAAACCACTGATTGACAGTTTTGATGATTGTGCCAGTATGGACGGGCAAATGAAAAAAAACAGGAAAATGACGGATTTGATTTTCATGGCGATGATCGATATTATTTAATGATTGTCGGGCATTTTGCCCAATGCTTGCGAACTGAGCCGTTCGGCGTAGCGTCTCGCTTCGTCGAAGCTAAAAACAAGGCTCCTGCCTTGCAAATATGGAAAGCAGGAGCTTCCCTTTTAGCACGGCGTAGTCTGGAGACTACGCCGAACATCACCTTGCAATCAATAGGCATCGTATCCGACAATCATATATTATTTTTAATAAAACAGAAAACAAACATGTATGGCATAAGGTTCAGTAACTGTTCATTATTGTAAATATTCCATTAACTTAGCGTATTTTTTACGTTAAGTTTGTTTTTTATAAAAATAACCTATATTTTTGAAGCAAGATATTTCGTCATGCAAAATAAGCTTAACCCTCATATATCAGTAGACTGCGTGGTGTTCGGATTCGATTCCCGGCAGTTGAATGTGTTGTTGGTGAAGCGTCAAGCAGTAGCAGGCGATCTTGAGCCGGGTAAGATGAAGCTTCCGGGTAGTCCGATTACCGATGCCGAGGATCTCGATCATTCGGCTTACCGGATACTCCGTGAACTTACAGGGCTTGATCGTATTTTTCTCAAGCAATTTGCTGTTTTCAGTTCGCTGGACCGGTTACAGCCTTTATCCGACTTGGAATGGCTCAGGAAGACATCGGGGATATCCGTAGAAAGGATGGTCACCGTTGCCTACTATTCATTGATCAAAATTACGGACGCCGCCGAGTTGCCTTTGTCGGAAGGTTCGCAATGGATTAATATCGACGAAATACCACAACTAACATTTGACCACAACGAGATTGTGCAACGGGCCATCGAGCAGTTACGGCGCGAAATGCTTACCGAACCGATTGGGTTTGAATTGTTGCCCAAAAAATTTACCATTACCCAACTGCAAACCTTACAGGAAGTGTTGCTCGGACAAAAAATCGACAACCGAAATTTCCGGAAAAAAATATTAAAACTTAAATATATCGTTCTTTTAAACGAACGCGAAAAAGGAGTGAGTCACAAGCCGGCCCAACTTTACCGTTTCGATAAAAAGCTTTATAACCAATACAAACGGAACATCGGGAGCGTTTACTTGTAACATTGACCTGCTGGGTCTCAAAGACCCGGTAGGTCTTGTAGGATTCTGTGTCCCGGATTTGACGTTCATGTTCTTTGTAGTGATATCCTTGTGTTAGGCGGAGTCTCCAGACTTTGTCGCGTTAAAAGCAAGACTCTTGCCTTGCATCGTAGAAAGCTGGAGCCTGCCCGTTCTGCGGATCAGGCGGGCTTTCCATTTAGAATGGCGTAGTCCGGAGACTACGCCAAACGAGGCTTGTCCTGTCTAAAATGGTAAAACCTACCGGATCTTTGAGACCCAGCAGGTTGATGAAGTTGTCGGTGTTTTGTTCATTCTTAATTTTTAACTCTTCATTCTTAATTAATTTTATGTATTTGCTTGGTTACGATATTGGAAGTTCGTCGGTTAAAGCGTGTTTGGTTGACGCTTCGACAGGACAGACCTGTGCTTCGGCATTTTATCCGAAACAGGAAATGGCGATCAAAGCCGTCCAACCGGGTTGGGCAGAACAAGCGCCTGCCGATTGGTGGGCAAACCTGAAGGCGGCTACCGCTGAAGTATTACAGATGTCTTGTGTTTCGAAAAATGACATCCGTGCCATCGGTATTTCTTACCAGATGCATGGTTTGGTGTGTGTCGACAAGGATTTGCAAGTGCTGCGGCCATCTATCATATGGTGCGATAGTCGTGCTGTACCTTATGGTGAGAAAGCGTTCAGGACGATTGGTGAGAAAGAATGCCTAGTACACTTGTTAAACTCGCCGGGTAATTTCACGGCTGCCAAATTGGCTTGGGTAAAGGAAAACGAACCGGATATTTTCGCTAAGATATATAAAATCATGCTTCCCGGTGATTACATTGCTGCCCGTTTAACCGGGACTGTTTGTACCACGGCATCAGGTTTGTCCGAGGGTATTTTTTGGGACTTCACTACGGGTAAGGTTTCCGATGAAATACTTCATTATTTCGGGTTCAGTCCCGATATCATTCCCGAAATCGTCCCGACCTTTGCTTCGCAAGGCACGGTGACGGAGGCTGTTGCCAACGAATTGGGACTTGCTGCCAGTACACCGGTATGTTACCGGGCGGGTGACCAACCGAATAACGCACTTTCACTGAATGTATTGCAGCCGGGAGAAATAGCGGCAACAGCCGGTACGTCGGGTGTGGTATATGGAGTTAACGAGCAGATCAAATACGATCCTGCGTCGCGGGTAAACACATTTGTACATGTGAATTATACTACTGCTGCGCCGCGGACAGGAGTGTTGTTGTGTATTAACGGGACAGGTATCCTTAATTCGTGGGTCAAAAAACATGTTGCACCGGAGGGTATCAGTTATCCCGAAATGAACAACCTGGCTGCCGGGGTATCGGTAGGTTCCGATGGACTTTCTATTCTTCCTTTCGGCAATGGCGCCGAACGCATGCTTGGAAATAAGGAATTGGGCTGTGTATTTGATGGGATTAACTTCAATATCCATAATGAAAAGCATATCCTGCGTGCAGTGCAGGAGGGAATCGTCTTTTCTTTCAAATATGGTATAGAGATCATGCAAAGTATTGGCATCGATCCGGAGATCATCCGTGCTGGAAATGCCAATATGTTCCTGAGCCCGTTGTTCCGTGAAGCGTTGGCAACAATCACCGGAGCTACCATTGAATTGTTCGACACCGATGGCGCAGCGGGTGCCGCTAAAGGAGCAGGCGTGGGAGCCGGCATCTATAAAACTCCCGGAGAAGCACTCGGTTCGCTCAAGCGTATCGAAACCATCTCACCCAATCCTACACAAAAAGAGGCATACGAAAAGGCATACGGGATATGGAAAAACTTATTGAATAACAATCTGACCAAATTATAAACCAAACAAAACCAATTTTAACATGACCAAAAAACAATCAACAGTGAGTAGGCGTTCTTTTCTATCGAATGCAGCCATCATCGGGGCATCCGGTACATTGGGCGCCGGATCGTTATTCACTGCCTGTTCGGGCGGAGGGAACAACGAAAATAAATTGACACCGTTGCGTCCTGCCGGTGAAGTCTATATCCCCGATCTTCCCGACAAGGCTATTGATGGTAAACCAATTAAGGCGGCATTGATTGGTTGCGGCTCGCGTGGAACAGGTGCGGCTTTCAATTTCTTGAGTGCTGGAGACGGCTTGTCTATTGTGGCTTGTGCCGATATTTTCAAGGACAGGATGGATGGTTGCCGTAAGAAGCTGAAAGAGGAAAGAAATAACGAGATTGCCGACGACATGTGCTTTCTGGGTTTCGACGCTTTTAAAAAGGCCTGCGAAGCGCCGGTGGACATGGTAATCATCGCTACACCCACGCTGTTCCATCCCGAGCAGGTGAAGTATGCCATTGATCAAGGCAAACATGTATTTTGCGAAAAACCGGCAGCCATTGATGCAGTGGGCTACCGTACGTATATGATGGCCGTGAAACAGGCACGAACCAAGGGCTTATGTATCGTTACCGGGACACAACGCCACCACCAGCGTGGCTACGTGGAATCGTACAAGAGGGTGCAGGAAGGCTACATCGGCCGCATCACTTCTGCAAACGTATACTGGAACCAGGGAATCATGAACTTCGCCCGTCGCGAACCCAAATGGACGGATATGGAATACATGTTTCGCGATTTTTTCAGTTGGAACTGGTTATGTGGCGACCATGTGATTGACCAGTTGGTACACAATGTGGATGTGTTCACATGGTTCTCACACTTGAAACCGGTGAGGGTTATCGGTATGGGTTCGCGTCTGCGCAGGCTTACCGGCGATATTTACGATAATTTCAGTGTTGATTTCGAATATGAAGGTGGTGTGCATGTGCACGGAATGGCACGGCAAATAGACAATTGCGACAACCGTGTGGCCGAAATCATACAAGGAACGAAAGGTTCGTGGAATAGCTTAGACAATAAATTTACCATCCTTGACCTTGATGGGAAGGTGATTTGGCAATTTGATGAAGAAGCAGCCAGGACACAATATAAACAGCATGATGCGTACGTGTTGGAGCATATCAATTTAGTGAACCATATCCGTAACGGCAAAGTGATCAACATTGCCGAAACGACGGCTATTTCGTCCATGGCTTGTATCATGGCACGCGAATCGGCGTACACGGGTAAGGCATACACATGGGATGAAATGACGCAGTCCGATCTTAATTTCATGCCGGCTGAGTTGACCTTGGGTAATGTGGATATGAGCAAGTACGAGGCTATTCCTCTTCCGGGGACGGCAGCTAAGATGTAAGAGAAGCCCCTCCCCCATGTGGGGCGGGGGCGTGCTGCTCAAGGGTAGTGTGTAAGTTCATGAATTACGATAAATGCCACGAAGAAAACTTAGTGACTTAGTGGTTAAAATTCAAAATCATTCATTCAATCAAACAAACAAATCAATAATCAATCAATTAAACATTATGAAAGAACAGAAAAATGGAATGTCACGCAGACATTTTTTAGGAACCGGGTTGGCAGCGGCAGCGGCTTTCACGGTAATTCCACGCCATGTATTGGGTGGAAGCGGATTCATCGCGCCAAGCGACCAGATTACCATTGGGTTTATCGGCACGGGTAAGCAATCACGTTACCTGGTCACTGAATTTGCCAGGCGGGCAAAGGTTATTGCCGGGTGCGATGTCGATTCGCGCAAGTTGGAAAACTTCAAAACCATCACCGAGGAACTTTACTCCAAGGCCGGTTCTTCGGCTAAGGGGTTCAAGACCTACAAGGATTTCCGCGAATTGCTCGGGAATAAAGGTATTGATGCCGTGGTGATCGCTACTCCCGATCATTGGCATGCCATTCAGGTGATCGAAGCATGTAAGGCCGGGAAGGATGTGTATTGCGAAAAACCATATTCGCACAGCATTGAGGAAGGCCGTTTGATGGTGCAGGCTGTGGAGAAGTACAAACGCATCAACCAGACAGGTAACATGCAACGCTCGTGGAAGAATTTCCGCGATGCATGCCAGTTGGTGCGTAATGGCCACATCGGCGATGTCATAGAAGTGAAGGTTTGCTGTGGGCCGCCGCCCAAGAAATACAACCTTGGCGCTGAACCCAAACCTGCTTATCTTGACTGGGAAATGTGGGTAGGGCCGGCCGAATTCAACGCATTCAATGCCGAGTTATCGCCGCCGCTCGAAAAGGATATTTACCCGAATTGGCGTGATTACAAGGAGTATGGCAACGGTATGACTGCCGACTGGGGCGCCCACATGTTCGACATTGCACAGTGGGGTTTGGGTAAGGATGATAGTGGCCCGGTTACTGTCTATCCTCCGGACAAAGATCATAAATATATGACTTTTGTGTACGACAACGGTGTGACGATGACCCACGAAGATTTCGGACGCGGTTATGCCGTCAGGTTCATTGGCAGCAAGGGAATCATCGATATCAGCCGTGGGTTTTTCGAAACATTACCCGGCAACTTGGCCAAACACCAATTCACCGACAACGAGATCAAGTTGTATGAAAGCAACGATCATTACCAGAACTGGCTGGACTGTATCCGTACACGCCAGCAGCCGCTCTGCACAGCCGAAATAGGCCACCGCACGGCAACGGTTTGTTTTCTGGCCAATATCGGTTACGAATTGCAACGTCCGTTGAACTGGAATCCCGCCAAGGAGGAGTTCGTGAATGATTTTGAAGCCAATAAATTACGTTCGGGCTATTTACGTAAACCTTGGACAATGAAAGTTTAAACGCAGCCCCTCCCCCCGGCCCCCTCCCCCAAATGGGGTGGGGGAGCGTGCTACTCACGGGTTGTGGTGGTACTGACCAGGTCGTGAGATTCTTCATTGCATGTGATTAGCGCGACTCTCTCTCCCCCATTTGGGGGGAGGGTTGGGGAGGGGGCTTCTAATTCTTTTTATATGAAAAACATATTTGTATTCACTTTATCCATATTGTTTTGCAGCATGATGGTATATGCAAAGGAACCTATCAAAGTGCTGATTGTCACCGGACAGAACAACCACAACTGGGAAGCGAGCAGCGTCATCCTGCAAAAATACCTGAACGAGAGTGGACTGTTTATTGTCGATATGGCAGTTTCGCCCAAAAAGGGAGAGGATATGTCGAAGTTTCAGCCTGATTTTTCGGCATACAAAGCCATTATACTCGACTATAACGGCGACTCGTGGCCGGACGCCACTAATACCGCTTTTCTCGATTTTGTGAAGAAGGGTGGGGGAGTGGTAGTGTACCATGCCGCCGATAATGCATTCCCGCAGTGGAAGGAGTTTAATGAGATCATTGGATTGGGCGGTTGGGAAGGCCGTAACGAAAAAGATGGTCCGTACGTGTACTTTAAGGATGGCAAGGAAGTGCGCGACAATACGCCCGGGCCGGGTGGCAGTCACGGCAAGCAGCATGAATACGTGGTTGTCGTGCGCGACAAGAAGCACCCGATCACCAAGGGGTTGCCCGCTTCGTGGACACACGCTAAGGACGAACTGTATGACAAGTTGCGCGGCCCTGCCCAGAACATGACCATTCTGGCTACGGCATTCTCCGATAAGTCGACCGGTGGCACCGGCCGTGATGAACCTGCACTGATGGTGCTTAGCTGGGGTAAAGGACGTATTTTCCATACCATACTCGGACATGTGGGTAATGAAGCGGAGCATCCGGCAGTGGAATGTTCCGATTTCATCGTCACTTTCCTGCGCGGTACCGAGTGGGTAGCTACCGGTAAAGTAACCCAAAAGGTTCCCAATGATTTTCCAAAAAAATAAATAGTTTTGGGTTTCGAGTTATGTGGCTTTGCCCAACTCGAAACTCGAAATTTTGAATTTTGAACCTTGAATTTTAAACTTAATAAACTTTTTGAACATGAAAAAACTTTCTTTTGCAGTAGGTTCGGCTTATACAGCGCTGCTTGCGTTTATTATTGTGTGTATCGACCAGTCAATCAAACAATTTATGCCTATTGGTGCTGAAAGCGGGTTTACATACATTGCGTTTGTGGCCTGGGCTGTTTATTTTTTCTCCGGTTGTACGTTGAAAGGTGGTATTCGTGCGGCAATAGGTTATGTGATCGGTGTCTCTTTTTCCATCGTCATCATACTTTTAGCCGGACTGTTTTCGTCAACAGGCTATTTTGCCGTGCCTATCGGCGTATTTATTGTCGTTTTCCTGGTACTATACCTCGAAAAGGTACCCTGGATCGACCTGATCCCGGCTATGTTTGTCGCTTCGGGCTGCTTCTTTGGCATTATGACCTATGTTCCCGATGCAACTTTTGGTACGGCAGCATGCGTTGAACTCGTTTACGGGTTTATCGGCCTATTATTTGGGTGGATCACCATTACAGGTAAAGGTATTTTCGCCAAAGCCATTGAGAAGTGAAAAGATAAGAGGTAAAAGATAAGATAGTTATCAATCAAAAATTAAAAAATAAAAATGTTATGAACGTTACATTAGGTAATAAAGAATTTTTCCCCGGAATAGGGAAAATTAAATTCGAAGGCCATGAATCAAACAATTCATTGGCTTTCAGGTGTTATGATGAAAATCGGGTGATTGCTGGTAAAACCATGAAAGATCACCTGCGTTTTGCAGTGGCATACTGGCATACCTTCTGTGGTACTGGTGGCGATCCGTTTGGTCCCGGAACCAAATTGTTTCCGTGGGATGCATCTTCCGATGCGGTTCAGGCAGCTAAGGACAAGATGGATGCTGCTTTCGAATTCATTACCAAGCTGGGTGCGCCTTACTACTGTTTTCACGATGTGGATCTGATTAACGAAGGCCCAACAGTAGCCGAATATGAAAAACGGATGCAGGTAATTGTTGATTATGCCAAACAAAAACAAGCCGCTTCAGGTGTAAAACTGTTGTGGGGAACGGCCAATGTTTTCGGTCATCCCCGTTACATGAACGGTGCGGCTACTAATCCTGATTTCCAAGTATTGACTTATGTCGGAACACAGGTGAAGAATGCTATTGATGCTACCATTGCCTTGGGTGGCGAGGGTTATGTATTCTGGGGCGGACGTGAAGGTTACATGAGCTTGCTGAACACCAACATGAAGCGCGAACTCGACCATCTGGGACGTTTTCTCGGTATGGCACGCGACTATGCCCGCAAGAACGGTTTCAAAGGATGTTTCTATATTGAACCCAAACCAATGGAACCTACCAAGCACCAGTACGACTATGATGCAGCCACAGTAATCAATTTCCTTCGTTATTATGGCTTGGATAAGGATTTCAAACTCAATATTGAAGTGAATCACGCTACACTGGCCGGTCACACTTTCGACCATGAATTGCAGGTAGCTGCCGATGCGGGCATGCTTGGTTCGATTGATGCCAACCGAGGCGACTATCAGAATGGCTGGGATACCGACCAATTCCCAATCAACTTGTACGAACTTACCGAAGCCATGTTGGTAATCCTTCAGGCAGGCGGATTCGTAACCGGCGGTATCAATTTTGACGCCAAGACACGTCGCAATTCCACCGACCTCGAAGATATTTTCATTGCACATATCGCAGGTATGGATACTTTTGCCCGTGCGTTGACCATTGCAGTGAATGTTCTCGAAAAGTCTCCTTATAAGCAAATGCGCAAGGATCGTTATGCTTCGTTTGACGGTGGCAAAGGTGCAGAATTCGAAGCCGGCAAACTTACACTTGAAGACCTCCGCAACTTGGCTGTAACTCAAGGTGAGCCCAAGCAGGTCAGTGGAAAACAAGAGTTATACGAATTGTTTATTAACCGGTACATGTAAAAAATTAAGAATTAAAAATTAGGAATTAAGAATTAAGAATTGGGGTGACACATGAGGTCATTCTTAATTCCTAATTTTTAATTCTTAATTAAAAGAACTATGAGTTCACAATACAATAAATCCTACGTAGTAGGTATCACTTTAGTCGCCACGCTTGGCGGCTTACTGTTCGGATACGATACTGCCGTTATTTCCGGTGCTGTCGGGGCTATCAAGGCGCATTTTACCGCTCCGCTGGAACTCGGTTCATTTGCGCACGGGGCTACTGTTTCGAGCGCCCTGATCGGTTGTATCATCGGAGGGATTATCTCCGGTTATTTTGCTTCGAAATTCGGACGCAAAGCAACACTGATGATTGCTGCCGTGTTGTTCTTCGTTTCCGCCCTTGGCTCATCTTTCCCCGAAACCTTTTTCTTCCCGAAAGGTGAAATGTCCATGCCTTTGTTGCTCACATTTAACCTTTACCGGATTATCGGTGGGGTAGGAGTGGGGCTGGCTTCGGCTGTATGCCCTATGTATATCGGCGAAATAGCGCCGGCAGCCATCCGCGGACGATTGGTGTCTTGCAACCAATTCGCCATCATCTTCGGCATGCTGGTGGTGTATTTTGTCAACTGGGGCATTGCCTACGGACAGACCGACGAATGGATCAACACCACTGGGTGGCGTTATATGTTTCTTTCCGAAACGATCCCTGCGGCCTTGTTTGGGATATTACTGACGTTGGTTCCCGAAACGCCGCGCTACCTTGCCTTGACGCATCGCGATGAGAAAGCGCTGAATGTGCTCACCCGTATCAACGGTGTCGAAACGGCGAGGACCATCATGTCCGAAATCAAGCAAACAGTGCATGCGTCATCGGTAAAACTCTTTTCGTATGGTACTACCGTTATTATCATTGGTATCTTGTTGTCGGTATTTCAGCAATTTGTGGGTATCAATGTTGCTTTATATTATGCACCTACCATTTTCCAGAATATGGGTGCTGCTACAGATGCGTCTATGCTGCAAACAGTGGTGATGGGGTTGGTGAATGTTATTTTTACGGTGGTAGCCATCGTAACAGTGGACAAATGGGGACGTAAACCCTTGCTGATTACCGGTTCCATCGGTATGGCCGTCGGCATGTTCGCTATATCTGCCTTGGCTTTTACCAATACGATCGGTATCAGTACATTGGTATTCATCATTATCTATACGGCTTCGTTTATGATGTCGTGGGGACCTATCTGTTGGGTACTCATTGCCGAGATTTTCCCGAACCAGATCCGCGGCCGGGCAGTGGCAGTGGCAGTGGCAGCACAATGGATCGCGAATTACTTGGTGTCGTCTACTTACCCGCCAATGATGGAATTCAGCGGTGGTATGACTTATGGTATCTATGCCGTGATGAGCGTTCTTTCAGCCATTTTTGTATGGAAGATGGTTCCTGAAACGAAGGGGAAGACCTTGGAAGATATGGACAAACTTTGGAAAAAGTAGTACTGTTGTAAGACGTGTAAGACATGTAAGATCTTAAGGCCGTAAGATTTTTCTTACACGTCTTACGATCTTACATGTCTTACACGTCTTTTTTACCTGCTTGCCATGTAAACTGTATTGAACAACTTTTATATGCAATAGTTCATTGTTTTGCATATTTTGCAACTATTTTGAGTTATTTGTCGCAACATTTGCCACAATTTAATAACACCTTTATCCTTTAATGTTCAGAAATTTGCCGGGATTTAATCCGGTGATTTCAACCAGTCCCAGTCGAACAGTATCAACAGGCCGCTGTTCCCGGCACTAATTGACGTTGCCGGATAAAAAATGATAAAAATGCGTCACAAAACGAAACAAAATGGCATCTCTGTATATAAAAACAAAAATATACTGAAAATGGGGATTGAAAGCATTAATATTGGTGGACTCATCAAAGAGAAAGTACGGGAACGGGGAATGTCGATCGTGCAATTTGCCGAAACCATCCATAAGGATAGGAGCGGTGTTTACAGGATTTTCAATAGCCAAACCATTGACACCGATTTGCTGGTGAGAATATCAAATGTGTTGGATTACAATTTTTTTGCAGAGTATTGTGTGGGAAATTCCGGCAAACATCCGTGTTCGTATTTAGTGATCACGCACGAAAACGACAATTGGCGGATATACCCATTGCCGACCGAATTACAGGAACATATAGCAGCTCACATCACCAAAAACAGCAGCAGTTGATCGCATTGTAATTTTATTTGCATCTTTGCCGGATGAATCCAGTACCTGTATTTTGTGCTTTTCTTTGCGTCTTTGTGTCTTTGCGCGGAAACATCACTCGCAAAGACACAAAGACGCAAAGAACAAAATCATTTCGTGTGGGGCGGAACAAAGAATCAGTTCAAGTAAGAAACATACTTCTTTTCGCACTTATTTTATTTACAATACAGGCGTATGCCCAACATGACAAGTCGGACAGGCTGAAACCCGATTGGTTGGTACATGGTCCTCCGGTTCCTGTAAGCACGGGAATTGAATATAAAATCGTCAGTAGCCAGGGAAATGATTTGGAAAAAGCACGTGACGGATGTACTGCACGGTTGACGGATATGCTGGCGACTGAACAGGAGGTGACAGTAAAAGGTGTGGTAACAACGGTTTCGAAAAGTACGAAAGACGAGTCGGGAAGGAAAGAAACAATTGGGAATGAATATACTTATACCTATGAAATAGAAGGAAAATCATACCATGTCCATTTCAAGAAGGTGGATGAATATTGGGAAATGAAGTACGGATTGTATCACTGTCATGTTCTTTATGCTGTTGCGCGGGAACCCGACATGCCAGTGCAGTTCGACGATGTTACTTTCAGTTACCGTTATGGCGTGCGTGGTCTGTGCCGTTCGCTCGTTGTTCCGGGCTGGGGGCAAATGTACAAAGGTAGCACCGTCAAAGGAATATTGATCCTGGGCGGGGAAGCGGCACTGGCTGGCGGTATCATTGCCTGCGAGAACCTCAACCGGAGCTATTTAAAGAAAATCAAGGAAACCCACAACACAAAGCACATACAAACGTATGCCGATAAAGCCGATAATTATGAAAACATCCGCAACGTATGCATCGGTGCGGCGGCGGCATTGTATATTTACAATTTAGTCGATGCCATGACCCTGCCGGGACGTAAACAAACCATGGTGAACAGCAACGTAGCATTCGTTCCGTTCATATCCCCAAGTTATACTGGTATTGCACTGACATTCAAATTCTAAATGTGTTTTGACTGTCAATTTAGATCGGTTGGTTTACGAACATAAATTATGATCTGCGAAACGAATTCCCTCAAAAAAATAAACTGGGAACGGTTTCTTGCCATTTTTGATTATTTTTGTGCATCATTTTACCTTGATAGCCCGATTAACGCACCATGAAAACAAAAGTAACCTTATTGTTAGGAATTTTTATTGCTATTCTGTTGGTATGCTCATGCAGTAATAAAGAAAACGATACCCCTGACTCAACAGGCCGGATATTAGGTACCATCACCGATACCGAAGGACAGCCAATAAACGGCGCAAGCGTGTCAATAACCGACGGTACGACAATCACTACCGGGGCCGATGGCCACTACGTTTTTGATAATCTTAAGGTGGGGCGACAGTATACTGTGCAAGCGACCCACTCAGATCATCTGGCTGACAGGAAACTGATTCATGTGGAAAAAAATACTGAATATAATGGCGACATCGCACTGAAGAGCAAATTCGGGCGTATTTATGGTTTGGTAAAAGATTCGAAAACCGATGCCCCGGTACAAAATGTAACTGTGTCGTTGCTTCCGGGCGGCGAAACAGCTAGCACAGGAAACACCGGTTATTACGATTTCAACAGGCTAACCCCGGGATCATACACCATTGAAGTGAACAAATCGGGATACCGGAATAACAGGCTTATTGTTGATGTGGTCGCCGGAGTGACAACACGTGGAGATATTTCCATCACACAGGGTTCAGCATACCTCAGCGTCGACAAGCCGACCGTGGAGTTCGGGACAAACACAAGTGTCGCCGCATTTGTGATCAGTAACATTGGTGCCAGCAACATTAGTTGGAAAATTACCCAGACAAGCGAATGGATCAGCAAGATAGAACCTGCGATGGGAATGACCCAAGCCAATGGAAAAAGTACGGTAACTGTATACATCGACCGGAACAAAATAACCGGTAGTCAGCAATATAGCACCAACCTGATTATTGATTATGATGACGACTATGTGGATGTTACCGTATCGGTGAACGGATCGGGAACACCCGGCGGGATAGCGGTAACAAACAGTTTGATGGCTTACTACACTTTTGATGATGAGAAAGGCACCAACAGCATCCCGGATTATGGAATACCCAGCGCGGTATTCACCGGGGATATGGCATTGACCGATGCTACACCCAACGGGAAAGGAAAAGCCGTTTCCATCAACGGAACAGGCGCACAATACCTCAAGATCCCGTCGGACTTCCTGAATAAGAAGGAAAATTTACTCGCATATTCCATATCGTTCTGGGCAAATGGATTCGGAAACGGGATGCTGATGTCTGCGATGGATGACGGCAACGATATAATCAACAAATATCCGCGTTTGACATGCGATTCGAAAAAGCTGATTTATACCGCAGATTACAGTACCATCCACCAGCTGACTTTTGCAACCCAATCGTTTGTTCGTGAAAATACATGGCACCATATCATGATTACCTGCTCGAGAATACTTGAAAAGTCAGAAATTGACCCTTCGGACATCACGGTAAGCCTTTATTTTGATGGGGTATTGGTGGAAACAAAGATAGTAAATGGCATGTATATAGGCAATTCACAGATCAATAGAATACAATTCGGCGGCACAGCGCATAGCACAATTACGGCGACTGCATTCAAAGCAGACAACATCCGGCTTTACAATAGGGTTTTGTCGGGCGATGAAGTAATGCTCATCTATAACTCTGAGAAATAGGTATTTTATTTTGGCATTACCATTTATTGACATATTATGAAGACCAAAATCATCTTGTGGAATTTACTGGCGACAGTCATACTGATCGGTTCATGCGCCAAGACCGAGACTGAATCATTTGGCCGGATACAAGGCATTGTAAGCGACTCCAAAGGCGAACCGCTGCAAGCAGCCACCGTGACGTTATCGCCCGGAGGCAAGGCCACCACTACCGGTAGTGATGGCCGCTACGATTACGCTGACCTTACGCCGGGGTCATATACTGTACAGGTGGTGAAAGAAGGTTTCCAGAGCAACACCCGGCAGGTGACCGTGGAAGCCGGTGTCACAGTTTCGGGCGATATACAATTATCAAACGCTTACGGAGCGATAAGAGGGGTTGTGAAAGATGCCGAAACCCAGGCAACGATACAGGCGGCCACAGTCAGTATCATGCCGGGTAACCACTCAACTGTGACCGGAAGCGATGGTTATTACATATTCAACAACCTTGCATCTGGCACTTACACCATACAAGTTACCGGTACCGGATATGCTGCATACACCAAGCTGGTGGACGTAACTGCCGGCAATACGGCATCGGGCGATATCCTGTTACAGTATGGAAGCGGCAACCTCAAGGTGAGCAAGCAAAACCTTGAATTCGGCACAAGCGACAACATCGGTGTTTTTGAAATCAGCAACAACGGGCAATACGATCTGGCATGGAACATTCAATACGATTGCGCCTGGATCAGCGAGATCACACCGCTTGCGGGCGCTACCAAAGCCGGTAATAAAGCATCCGTAACCGTGAAGGTTGACAGGAGCAAGTTAACCGATAGCAAAACACAAAGCAGTACGGTGATCATCGCGTCCAACGGGGGTAGCGCCGAACTGGTTGTTTCCATCAATGGTACTGCAACGCCTGGCGGAGACGGAGAAACAGTTGTTACTGCCAACTTGCTTGCATATTATACCTTCGACGAAGGCAATGCGAAAAATGCCATGGGTACCACCATGGTGCCCAATGGTGTGTTGAACGGAAATCCTGTTTTTATCGGCCAAACACCCAACGGAACAGGGAAAGCGATTTCAATAGACGGAACAGGAAGCCAGTATATCAATATCCCCAAGAATCCGTTTATTGACGGGAAAGAATTTTCAATCTCACTTTGGGTAAACGGGTTTGGTGAAGGCGTGCTTTTCTCGGGTATTTGTCCTTCCAGTTACGACGTATTCCGGTTTTTCCCGCGGCTGGTGTGCGAGTCGAATAAATTAAGTTTTTCAGTGTCGGCCTTGGTTGCTTACCCTTCTTTTAATTATAGCGCAACAACCATACAGGATGGTAAATGGCACATGATCACCGTTGTGTCTGCCGATGGAGGATATTCGACACATACGTTGACTTTGTACGTTGACGGGGATATGATAAGCAGTGTGACGCACAATGGTTATTCGACGGAAAACCTGGTTAACGATATTCAGTTTGGCGGAAACGCCAATGGAAAAATGAAGGCAACCAGCCTGAAATTAGACAATATAAGACTATACGCTAAAACGCTTACCGGTACGGAAATTAAAACCATCTACGAGGCGGAGAAATAGAATACGATCCAATGTCGTTTAGTTAAGAAATTAAAGATGTCTCCATGCGCATTACTCGTGCCTCGTAAGCTTAGTCGACATGACGGCGACTCGTGTAATAAAAAGAGGGGGTGGGCGAAAAGTTGAGCGGCATCGCCGCACAACATTTCGCCCCCCCCCACTTTTTATTACACGAGTCGCCCTCCTGTCGACTAAGCTTAAGAGGCACGAGTCATGCGCATGGAGACATCTTTAATTTATTAACTAAACGACAGTGGATCGTATTCG
>JAVBSH010000213.1:0-4592 GCA_031547085.1 Bacteroidales bacterium | reverse complement strand
ATCAGTTTTGATGCCAAACGAGGTCTCCGCGCGTAAACTCGTACCTCGTTTACTTGGTCGACATGACGTGTCGTCCGTGGGTAAAATGGGAATGGATGTTTGTTGGGAGGCTTTGCCTCCCAACAACCTTCCTTTCCCTTCCATATCTTTGAATGCGCCGTCATGTCGACTGAAGTTTGCGAAGCATGCGGAATGGAGACATCTTTGGGTTATCATCCCCTTCAGGAATAATATCCGATAACCATAAAATTAAATACCATCATGGAAAATCTCATCGAAGAACTAAAGGTAAAAGTTATAGAACACCTGAACTTGCAGGATATCACGCCTGCCGATATCGACGCCAACGACCCCCTGTTTGGCGACGGGCTGGGTTTGGACAGTATCGATGCCCTAGAGCTGATCGTGCTGTTGCAGCAGGATTACGGAATTAAAATTACCGATGCCGAAGAAGGCAAAACTGTTTTCCGCAGCATCCAAACCATGGCCGATTACATCAAAAGCAAACAGGGTTGATCGAACGGCATGAAAGTGTACGTCGCTAATATGGGTGTTATTTCCGCGCTGGGCAACGGTGTCGCGGAAAACTTGGCAATGCTGGAGAAAGCCGAACACGGGCTTCACAACAGCGCCGGTTACCTGGATCCCGCATTATCACATATGCCTGTCGGGAAAGTAGCATTAAGCGACAACGACTTATCGCATTTGCTGGGCGTTAAGGGCACCATCCCACGCACATCATTATTGTCCCTGGCAGCAGCCAGGGAAGCTTTGGGAAACTTTGACCTGTCCGGGATACGGTTGGGATTTATTTCGGCCACTACCGTGGGGGGGATGACACAAAGCGAACATTTCTTCAAAACATATATTCCCCAACAAGCCGATTACCGCAAAGAAGACATCCTATACCACACCTGTGGCTCGGCCACGGAACAGGCTGCCAAGTACCTGCCGCGGCTAAGTTATATTTCTACCATTAACACAGCCTGTTCATCGGCAGCCAACGCTTTGATACTGGCTGCCCGGAAATTACAATACGGGCAGTTGGATGCTGTAGTGGCCGGCGGGAGCGACGCATTGTGCCGTTTCACCCTGAACGGCTTCAATTCGCTGATGATCCTCGACGATGCTCCATGCCGCCCGTTCGACGAATGCAGGAAAGGCCTGAACTTAGGCGAAGGTGCAGGCTATGTGCTACTGGTCTCGGAAAAAACCGCCTCGGAGCGAAACATCAAACCGTTGGCGGAACTTCGCGGCTATGCCAACGCCAATGATGCGTTCCATGCTACTGCTTCGTCGGACAACGGCGAAGGCGCTTTCCTCGCTATGAGCAATGCCTTGGCCAAAGCAAACCTGTCGCCGGACCAGATTGATTACATCAACCTGCACGGTACCGGGACTTCCAACAACGACCTGTCCGAAAGTATCGCCATCAAACGGGTTTTTGGCAAAGCATATCCGTTGGTAAGTTCTACCAAATCGTATACCGGACATACATTAGGGGCAAGCGGCGGCATCGAAGCTGTATACAGCATCCTGTCCATCCAGCGGCAAGTGGCATTTCCCAACCTGAGATTCGGGCAGCCGATGAAAGAAACCATGATGTCGCCGGTAAAAACACTTGTTTCGAGAAACATCAACCATGTACTCTCTAATTCTTTCGGTTTTGGCGGCAATTCGAGCAGCCTGGTTTTTTCGGGAACGATATGAGCAGCAAGAAAATATACATCACGGCAAGCGCTTGTATTTCTGCACAACATACATTTGGGGGCACGTGTTGGCACAAGCAAACCATAGCGCCCCAGGATCACCTGTTGCCATGCCTGGAGCCCGATTACAAAGCATTTGTTGATGCAAAAAGCATCCGGCGGCTCAACCGCATGCAGAAAATGGGGATCGCAGCAGCCATGCAATGCCTGCGAAAAGCGCAAATTGATCAACCGGACGGTATTGTGGTGGGTACGGGTTGGGGCTGCATCGACAGTACGTACCAATTTTTGGATAAGCTTTACAACTTGCAGGGGCTGCCGGTCAATCCTTCCGCATTTATCCAGTCGACACACAACACCATTGCGGCCCAGATAGCGATACAACTGCAATGCCGCAACTATAACAATACTTTTACCGACAACCGGCTGGCTTTCGAATTGGCCTTGGACGATGCCCTGTTGTACATGCAGGAATCGGACGCACAATATTTGTTGCTGGGCGCTGTGGATGAGTTTATATCGCCATTAGCCGACATTGTTAATTATGTCCACAACCCTAATATCAATGCTGTTTTTGGCGAAGGAAGCGTCTTTTTTATGCTTTCGGCAGAACCGGTTGGAGATGCTTTGGAAATAAAGCATTCAGCCATAGGACATACGAAGGAAATAGAAAAAACACTTCCCGGCCTGGTATCTGCTTTTTCCGTAAACCAGGTATTCGTGCCGGATAGAAAAACGCTTCGCCGGTTTAGTTCCTTTGAAGGATATAAAATAGCCTTCGAAGAATATTGCGGGAGTTACCCGACGAGCAGCGCTTTCGGCCTTTGGTTGGCAGCAGATTGTGTTGCACACAACTACGAAGCGGAAACTTTCGGGAAGATTCCCGGCGACCGGAATGTACTCCTCTACACACCGTCGAAAAACGGTTTGTGTTCCGTGATCATTGCAGGCAAGCCCTGAGCCATGAAAAACAAAGCCATCTATATCATCCAGCAGCTTGCATGTGTTGCGATCCCGGTGTTGCTGACCGGCACCATCATTATCCAGCACTGGCTGCTTGCTGCATTGTTTTTATGTGGCACCATCCTGCTGGCTTGGGGGATTTTTGACATACGGCTTTCCCTGTTCGTGAAAACAACCAATAAACTACCATCCGGCGAAAAAAAAGTCGCCCTTACCTTTGACGACGGGCTGTGCGGCCAAACCGCTGAGATCCTCGATATCCTCGAACGTGAACAGGTAACAGCCACATTCTTTATCACCGGCAAGACAGTAAAACAATACGAGCCATTGCTCAGGAAAATGCAGCAACAGGGACATGCCATCGGTACGCACACCCAGGACCACTCCCTGCGTTTCCCCACCATGATGCCGCGTAATGCCCGCAAGGAAATGGAAATAGGAATACAATCGCTGGCCACTGTGCTTGGCAAAAGGCCGGTATTATTCCGTCCGCCGTTTGGTATTACCAATCCTGCGATTGCATACATTGTCCGGAGTCTGCGGTTGCAAAATACAGGTTGGTCGCTCCGTTCGTTGGATACGAAAATACAGGACGGCGAAAAACTAGAAAAACGAATACTGGGAAAACTAAAGCCGGGACAAATCATCTTGCTCCATGACAGCCAGTCGGTTACACTTGAGATGCTGCCCGGCTTGATTGCACAGATTAAAAAGCAGGGATATTGTTTTGTGGGGCTTTCATAGAAATTATATCCATTTTGACTATACTCCTCGCGGCATGAATTTATGCTTTGCGTCTTCGCGCCTTTGCGAGAGAATAATCACGCAAAGATGCGAAGACGCCTTGGCTGTGTGAGGTATAGTAGAAATAATTTCATCACAAAGGGATGTCACAAAGGCACACGAAGGCCTGCCTGGAGATACGCCTGGCTATATCGTTCAGGCGGGCATCGTCGGGCAGGTTTTTCATGATCCTTTATGATGACAGATTTATATATTTTTTTTGTATTGAATGAGGGGTTTGATGAAATAATTGATGTATATTTGCTACGATCATTCCCCCTGGCCGCAATTTAAGGAATGTTCCAAAATGTTATGATATACTCCCTGTATGAACAGGGAGGAAGATGGTTATTGTCAACTTTTCATACAATGGAACAAATATTAACAAATTCGTTTTTTGAAGGCATGGGGCGGTCCTTACACATTAGTAAGGAAGAATATGCGGAAGCTCCTGACTTCGCCACTTTTTAATTTTATTTTCTAAACATATCCAAATAAGCATTTTACAGAATTTGCGTCACCGATTTGGGTGACTCAGGCGAAAAATGCTGCAATTTTACGTCATGTTTGTACGTAAAAAAACAGGCCAGGCACGACAAGTATTGTCGTGGTAGATAAAAGAGACGGTCGTTTTCGCGAGTTGAAAACCATCGGCGCCAGTTCTGGCCAAAAAGGGATAGCAACGCTCTATCAACAGGGTAAAAAATGGATTGACCTTCATTGCGGCAACCGTGATATATTTGCCATAGCCGAACAACAACGGGAAAAAAAGCAGGTTACGGACAACTTGCTGGACAATGTGGAAAACACCTTACTTAACGGGACGCAATTAATCCTTAATGAAATATTTAAACTTGTTGGTTTTGATGCGGTAAACGATGATATTTTGAGACACATGGTCATTGCCCGCCTGTGTCAACCCACAAGTAAAGCAGGCACGGTTGATCACCTGAAACCGTATTTTGATGAAGATATAGGATTACATAAGATTTACAGGTATTTAGACCGTTTACACAACATACAACAAGAAAAGATCCAACAAATCAGCGTAGAACATACCCGTAAGATTTTAGGCGGACATACCGGACTTGTCTTTTACGATGTAACCACCCTTTATTTTGAAAGCGGCCATAGTGA
>JAVBSH010000263.1:0-12487 GCA_031547085.1 Bacteroidales bacterium | reverse complement strand
TTACCCATTTTCGGATGGTTCTTTTGCGCCCTTTTACGCTGTTTTTCATACACTTAAATAGGGTCTGCTGAAAAACTCGCAATAGGTTGATCAGTCTACGTTTTTCCTATATTTGTGGATAAAAAGTGCAAGAAGAAATGTCAAAATCCTCAAAAATCCGTGCATCCAAGCAAAAATATGTCAGTTCTGGGCAGGGAGTCCTTCCCTGTTTTGAGACACCCTTTTCCCGGTCATTGACCCCCGACAACCGTTGGGTTGTACTGGCCGGCCAGTTACCGTGGGATCTACTGGTAAGCATCTACCAAAAACAGATGGGTAACGACAGGACAGGTGCTGGTGGCATCAATCCCCGGGTCGCTCTTGGCAGCCTGATCATCAAATACATTTGTGATTTGAGCGACAGGGAAACCATCCAGCAGATACGGGAAAACGTGTACATGCAGTACTTCATTGGCTATTCCAGCTTCTGCGGTACAGTCCCTTTCGATCCATCCCTGTTTGTGAAACTTCGTAAACGCCTTGGCCAGGAACAAACCAACACCATCAATGAGCGGATAGCCCGGTTTGTTGGAGAGAAGAACGAAAAAGACAAAGACAAGGCAGGCAAGGAGCCACCAGCCACCCACCAGGGCAAAATGCTCATTGACGCTACCGCCTGCCCACAGAATATCGCCTATCCTACCGACCTGAACCTTCTGAATGACGCCCGGGAGAAATCCGAAGAGTTGATCGGCCTGTTGTATGACAAGTCCCTTCACGGGAATAAACCCCGGACATACAGGCGCAAGGCACGCAAGGTGTACTTGGGGGAAGCCCAGGAAAGGAGCAGCACGGCCAAAGCGATCCGTAAGGCGAATGGCAAGCAACTGGCTTTCTTGCGCAGGAACCTGCGTTCCATTGACCGTTTGCTGGACTCCTACCAGCAGATGCCCTTGAACAGGATACAGCGCAAGTGCCTGATGGTGATCAACCTGGTTAAATTAACCGGGGTGATACACCATGCCCTGGGGTTATCAGCACAAACTTTTTCAGCATGTCGTTTCTTTTTCCTGAAGAAGGTTTTTGCGGATGATATTCCAAAAAATATCTGGGGGTTCAAGCTAAAAACTGATTGTCTGGCAGCTTGACTTTTTCAACAGACCCTAATTACTGCATAATTTTTGCAACACAGCAGTCCTTGAATGTGCTATAAAACAGGCAGATGCCAAATATAATATTGTTGAGCAGGCAGCATGATTGATGATTTTTGAAATTATGGAATACAGACAGATGGAATACCTGTTTTTGGACGCAATTGATGACAGTTGGATTCAAAACAAACCAGTACTCAGGATCGTGGAGTACCGTCAAGGCTGCTTGATCTGACATAACGGCAGCGATGAGTGTTATCAAGGCCGCTTGATCTGACATAACAGCAGTGAGGAATGCCGTCAGGGCAACCAAACCTGACATAACAGCAGTGAGTAGTATCGTCAGGGCCACTTAATCTGACATAACGGCGGTGAGGAATATCTTTAGGGCTGCCAGATAAATTTTAACGGATGGTCGAAGCAAAATTAAACAAATAACATAGTATTCATCTTTAAAAACGATTGAACATGATCACACATCCAGTAGATTTCACTGCATTCCGCAACGATGAACTCGTGTCGTTTGCCGAAGAAACGGTTATCCAGATCGGCGCGGCGTCCGAAGTTGCCGCCGGACTCAAACATCTGGTTTCTGCCTACGAAGCGGCCACAAAGAACCTGCATTCGTACCTCAAGGTGCTGTCCGACTGCCCGGAAGTGGCCGAAGTGAGGGAAAGCGACAGCAGTCGCGACAAAAAGTATACTTCATTCGTGTCACTGTAAATCGGTGTATAAGAGCGTCGTGAAACGGATCAATGCATTGATTGAAGTGTATGGCGAAACATCCTACAAACAGTTTGCAGACGCACATGGCCAAGCGATAACACACTAAGAATATCATTAAACAACACAAAGGAAAAAAAATAAGATCGTAAGACCGTAAGACCGTAAGACGTGTAAGACCGTAAGAGAAGTCTGTACTTTTTTCTTACGGTCTTACACGTCTTACGGTCTCAGAAACAGACGTATCAACACAATGGTTCCGCAAATATTCCATTGTTTGGCCTAATACCGGATGCATTAACTTTGGAGCGATTTCTGCCATAGGTTTCAGTACAAACATCCGTCCGGCCATGCGCGGGTGCGGGATCACAAGCCCGGAAATATTGATTACATCGTTGCCATACAGGAGAATGTCTATATCTATGGTACGCGCCTGATATCCGGCAGTATGCATCCGTATGCGGCCTAACTCCTGTTCAATCCGTTGTGTGCCTTCCAGCAGTTCTTCTGCGTCAAGGTTTGTCTCCAATGCCACCACTTGGTTCAGGAACCAGGTAGGGTGATCGAAACCCCACGGCTCGCTCTCATAAACCGACGACATTTCTGTGATCGTTCCCAAACTACTACCCAACAAAGCAATACCCCGGCGGATATAATCCATCCGGTCGCCCATATTACTTCCCAATATCAGGTATGATATTTCCATTTCACAAAATTACTTCTTTGCCGGGAGATATTATATACTATATTTATAAATTACGTATTGCCTGATGAATACATTGATAATTGGAACATTACATTCGTCATTTGATAACGTCCATAGTGTAAAATTTTGAGATTGGTTATTATTATATTATTTTTGGCTTTCTTTTTGTAAGCGGAATATTGCTTATTTAACCGGGTATTCGGATGTATGATGTTGCAGTTATAGGCGCTGGCATTGCAGGCATGGAAGCCGCAACGCAACTTGCGCAAATGGGTTACGAAGTATTGGTCGTCGAAAAAGACGAACAAACAGGAGGGCACGTTGCCGGATGGGACAGGTTGTTTCCTTTTCAAAGGAAAGCTTCCATACTTTCGGAAGATATGCTGAAAGGGATGAAGCAAGGCAAAACAATTAAAATATTAACCAATACTACCGTTTCCGATGTACAGCCTGATGGACAACGGTTCAGGATATGGTTGTCGGACGGACAAGGCATTACTACATCCGCGGTATTGTTGTCTACCGGATTTAAACTTTTCGATGCCCACCGGAAAGAGGAGTATGGTTATGGTATTTACGATCATGTAATCACATCGGCCGACCTTGAAAAAATGTTTGCTTCGGGAAAACCCATCATTACAAAAAAAGGTGAAAAGCCAAAACGTGTTGCGTTTATTCACTGCGTAGGTTCGCGCGACGAGAAAGTCAACAACCGTCATTGCTCCAAGGTTTGTTGTGCCACAGCAGTCAAGCAAGCCTGTGAGGTCAAGCAGATGTATCCCGACACCGAGGTCTATTGTTTTTATATGGATTTGCGGATGTTCGACCGTCATTTTGAAACCATGTACCTTGATGCACAAACTCAATATGGCGTCATCTTTGTTCGTGGGCGTTTATCAGAGGCTGCCGAAAGTATTGACGGCCGTGTTACCATCAAGGCCGAAGACACCTTGATGGGCAAGATGATGAAAATATCGGTGGATATGCTTGTGTTGATGGTTGGAATGGAAGCCGCTGAAAAAACTGAAGAACTGGCCGATAAGATGGGAATAGCCGTGGGAAAGGATGGATTCCTGAACCCGGCCGATGAATACCTGCAAAGCAATTATACCCGTCGGAAAGGGATGTTTGTAGCAGGTGCATGTACCGGCCCAAAAACCATCCCCGAAACCCTGGCCGACGCACGGGCTGCTGTTGTTGCCATTAACGAGCACTTGAGGGAAACGAGTGAAACAAAAAGCAGGCGGGACGAAATTATCGAAAAAATAAGGAACAAACGGGAAGAGATAAGGAACAAGAGGCAACTCTGACCGTTCAAAAATAGAAAATGAATTTCGGGTATAGTATCAATCAAAGCCAGAAAATAGACATGGACCAAGCATCGAGGGATGTTGCAACACTTGTATTGCAGCATGAGCCTTCGTTTGCTATATGTATTGGCTGCGGCACATGCATGGCGACCTGCTCGGCAGGCTGTTTTACTCCATTCAACCTGCGGCAATTACAACTTATGGTGATGCGCGGCCAAACGGCAAAAGTACATGCCGATGCCGAAAAGTGTATGCTTTGCGGAAAGTGCCAACTAATCTGCCCCCGGGGTGTCAACACCCGCAATGTGGTTCTTGCCATCCACCGTTTCACCACACCTAAACCCTAACCGTGTAAATGCGCGAACGTTTCACATACGACCCTTTTGTATTGCCCTTCATGATCGGTTTTATTTACATCCTGGTCTACCTTGCGGCAGGGATTATCAGTACCATCAGGGAACTCCCTTATGAAGACCGTAAACGTTTGGGTAAAAGTATTTTCAGCCGCCAGATATTTGTCTCCATCAAGGAAATATTCATGGAATGCCTGATCCACCGGAAAATATTCATGCGCAACCGTGTATTAGGGTTCATGCACATGAGCATTGCTTTTGGTTGGTTCATGCTCATTGTGTTGGGACACATCGAAGTGCAATTATATTGCCCCGATAGGGTTAACCTACCGTATTTCCCGATCTTTTTCCGTTATTTCATGATGGAAACCGATTCGACATTAAAGGGTTCACTGCTCTTCTTCCTGATGGACCTTTCCTTGTTGTTGGTGCTTGTGGGAGTGGGATTGGCTATCTACAAACGCATTAACTCCCGCCTGATGGGGATGCGCCGTACCACCAAGCTGAAAATCAGCGACCAGATTGCCGTATACACCCTTTGGTCGATTTTCCCGCTGCGGTTACTGGCCGAAAGTTTCACATCGGGGATTAGTGGCGGCAGTTTTCTCACGCGTGGTTTTGGATTGGTATTTGAATCATTTGTTTCCAACGAGGCGCTGATCCGTCCTACTTGGTGGGCTTATTCCATAGCGCTGGGTATGTTCTTTTTTGCACTGCCGGGTTCGCGTTTCATGCACATCCCCACGGAAATGCTGCTGATTGTATTACGCAATGCAGGAATCAAAAGCAAGAAAACCAATGCCGGGTACGGTAACATAGAATTGTATTCATGTTCGCGTTGTGGTGTATGTATCGATGCTTGCCAGATGTCTTCGGCAGCCCGGCTCGACCGTAAAACCACGGTATACTTCATGCGTATGCTGCGGCAAAGAAAAGGCGACATTGAGGGCGCTGCGCAGCAATGCCTTATGTGTGGGCGTTGTGTGCAGGCTTGTCCTGTCGGCATCGATTCGTGCCGGCTAAAACAGAATGTACGCCGTTCCGGGTCGTTCCATTCGCCCAGACAATACCAATATCTTCCCCAAGCAGAAACCATCCGTACCGACGTACTGTATTTTGCAGGATGTATGACACATCTTACACCGGGAATTGCCAAAGCCATGCACACCATTTTCGAACGGGCAGGTGTCAATTACCGGATGATGGATGAAGGCGGCGGCATTTGCTGCGGGCGCCCGCTCATGCTGTTGGGGCAGGAAGCTTCGGCAGCCGTGATGATACAGAAAAATACGGATATCATCCTGCAATCAAATGCTGGGTTATTGGTTACCTCATGTCCGATATGTTATAAAGTATTTAATGAAGAATACAACCTGCCTATACCGGTAATGCACCACACACAATATATCGAGCAACTGATCGATAAAGGTAGCATCACGGTCAACCATACCGGACTATCGGCTGTATACCATGACCCGTGCGATCTGGGACGCAATTCAGGTATATATAACCCACCACGCCAGATACTTTACCAAGTAGCCAACGTAAAGGGCACCAATTACGAGCGCGAACAAGCGCTTTGCTGCGGTGCAAGCGTGGGAAATGCCGTGTTGACAAACGACCAACGTCGTAAGATAGCCCAGGATGCTTTGAAAAAACTTACCGAAGAACGTCCTGATATATTGGTTACAGCATGTCCGCTGTGCAAGAAAACATTTGCCGGGGCAGGTACACAGCAGGTGGAAGATATTGCACAGGTAGTGGTAAAAGCAATGGTGTAGCAACTGCCAAAGAAGATAACATACCCTATTTATTCCCAGCAACTTTATAAACATGCATATAGAAAATCAAAAAAATCATACAAGTAAGGTGTGAAAATTAAACGTTTTCTATATATTTTTGTTGTTTTTGATATAAGACCATTAGTAGTATGAAAGATGTAATAGCCCCGATCAGCAGACAATTAATCATCAACGAGTTGACTCCGGATAAGTTTATCCGGAAAACCAATCGTTTGAACAATGACCTATACATAGTTACCGCCCACGATTCTCCGAATATCATGCGTGAAATTGGGCGTTTGCGCGAACTTTCCTTCCGGTATGCCGGTGGTGGGACAGGTGAAGAATTTGATATTGACCATTACGACATTGCCGAAAATCCATACAAGCAACTCATCGTATGGGATTCCGAAAGCGAGGAAATACTCGGCGGATACAGGTTCCACATTTGCGATGAGTCGTACGTCAACGAAAAAGGGGAAATCAATCTGGCAACAGCCGAATTATTTACTTTTTCCAGCAATTTTATCAAAAATTACCTGCCGTATACCATTGAATTGGGACGATCATTCGTCCAACCGGCATTCCAGTCGACCAACCGCTTCGGCAAAGGCATTTACTCGCTGGATAACCTTTGGGATGGGCTGGGTGCATTGGTGGTGAAGAATTCCGAAAAAAAATACCTTTTGGGAAAAGTCACCATGTATACATCCTACAATACCGAAGCGCGTGATATGATCCTATTTTTCCTGGACAAACATTTTGGTGATGCTGATCGCTTGATATACCCACATGAAAACCTGGAGTTGAAAAGCGATATTGATATGGATGCCATGGCAAAAATATTTGTCGGGAAAAACTATTCGGAAGATTATAAAATCCTGTTTCAAAAAGTGCGGAGTTATGGTGAAAATATTCCGCCCCTGATCAACTCGTATATGAACCTGTCGCCATCCATGCGTACTTTTGGTACAGCCATCAACCCGTATTTCGGCGGTGTGGAGGAAACCGGCCTTATGATCACCATCAGCGATTTATATGGCGAAAAAGTAAAACGACACGTAGCATCTTATATTCCGTAAGTAATAAAAGTAATCAGTTGAGTTAAAATAAAAGCCGCATCCCTTTAACAGGTGCGGCTTTATTTTAACTGAGCCTATGCAGGCTTACTTAGATGCCAGGTAACTTGAGATCCCGTCCTGGGTTGCTTTCAACCCCTTATCTCCCTTGTGCCAGTTGGCAGGGCATACTTCACCATTTTCTTCGAAGAATTGCAGTGCATCCACTAAGCGAATTACTTCGTCGACACTACGGCCAAGAGGCATGTTGTTCACCAACTGGTGTTGTACCACACCTTCCTTATCGATCAGGAACAAACCCCGGTAAGCTTGCGGGGTACCAACAAACACAGAATCGCCATTATCATCGTAATCATACTCGCCTGCCAGCACATCGTAATTCTGTGCGATACATTTCGACAGGTCGGCAACCAATGGGTAGGTCACGGCGTTGATGCCACCTTCCTTGAGTGGTGTTTGCAACCATTTCCAATGCGAGAACTGCGAATCGACCGAACAACCAACGATCACAGTGTCGCGCTTTTCAAATTCGGATAATTTTTCCTGGAAAGCCAACAATTCGGTAGGACAAACAAAAGTAAAGTCTGCCGGATAAAAGAAAAATATAACATATTTCTTGCCGAGATATTGGTCCAATGAGAAATCTTCCACTATTTCGCCGCCATTGATGACGGCAGGCGCACTAAACAATGGCGCCTTTCTTCCAACTAATACTGCCATAAAACTACAATTTAAAATAAAACAACTACTAAAACAGCCTAATGCATAGACTATGCCATTAATTGATTTCCGGTGTCAATGTTCACTAAACTTAACCTGCTGGGTCTTGAAGACCCGGTAGGTTTTATCCTAAATACAGGCCTGCTGGTTTTTTAAACCCACCAGGTTTTACCCTAAATATAAACCTACCGGGTTTAAAAACCCAGCAGGTCTTCTTTGGCTTACTGGTTCGTTTTGTCGAAAGCCGAGTCGAAGGCTATATCCGAAGGTTTAAAATCGATTCCCTTCACGTATTCGCACGATTCGGCCGCACCATGTTCGCGGTCCATCCCGCTGTCTTCCCATTCCACCGAAAGCGGCCCATTATAATTGATGCGGTTCAGTGCACGGATGATTTCTTCAAAATCGATATCACCGCGGCCAATACTGCGGAAATCCCAGTAGCGGCGACGATCGCCGAAAGGCAAGTGCCCGCCGAAGACACCGGCTTGTGTCGGGTGGATACTCCATCCCACATCTTTCATGTGTACATGGAAAATTCGATCGGCAAACTTATAAATGAACTCCACGTAATCTACGCCCTGATAGCCGAAATGGCTGGGGTCGTAGTTAAATCCAAAAGCAGGATGGTAATTCACTGCTTGCAGGGCGCGTTCCGCCGAAGCAATATCAAAAGCGATTTCGGTGGGATGTACTTCAAGTGCAAACCGCATGCCGAGTTTATGAAATTCGTCGAGTATCGGAATCCAACGACGGGCAAAATCTTCATAGCCACGATCGATCATCGAATCGGGAACGGCGGGAAACGAATAAGCCAGATGCCAGATGGGACTTCCGGTGAAGCCATTCACCACTTTTACGCCCAAACGGTGCGCTGCCTGCGCATTTTTGATCATCTCCTGTGCAGCACGTTGCCGGACACCTTCAGGATCACCGTCGCCCCATACATGTGCAGGAGCTATGGATTTGTGACGTTCGTCGATCGGGTCGCACACGCATTGTCCCAACAAATGGTTGGATACGGAAAACAACTGCAAACCGTACTTTGCCATTGTGTCGCGACGCGATTTGCAATAAGCATCGTCGGCTTTGTCCACCTCAAAGTGGTTACCCCAACATGCTAACTCCAGGCCGTCATAGCCCATCGCTTTTGCTTTCTGGCAAACAACTTCAAAATCAAGGTCTGCCCATTGTCCTGTAAATAATGTAACCGGTCTTGCCATATTCAATTAAGAATTAAGAGTGAAGAATTAAAAATTAAGAAAATTTCCCATTCTTAATTTTTAATTCTTAATTATTTATTCAATCCATTTAACCCATTTGCGGCTATCATCATATCCGGCAGTTACTACCGTTTCGATGAACTGCATGCCGCGTACACCATCATTCACGTCCGGGAAATCAGCCCATTTCGGGTCTGGTTGTTCGCCGGCAATTTTTGCTTGTACGGTATTGGCAAAATTCCGGTAGATATTGGCGAAAGCTTCCAGGTAACCTTCCGGATGGCCTGCCGGGGTGCGGGTGTTATATAATGCCTCCGGCGACATCTTTGCATTATTACCCACGTCAACCATTTCGGTAGGACGATCACACCACTTCAGCCACAGGATATTGGGATCCATCTGCCGCCATTCGATGCCGCCTTTTTCACCATATACACGTATCCGTATAGCATTGGCCTCTCCTACTGCTATTTGAGTGGCAATAAGCACACCTGTAGCACCATTTTCATAACGGAGCAATGCTGCGCCGTCGTCATCGATGGGACGCCCTGGAGCAAAAGCTTTCAACTCAGCACAAAGTTCGGTTACTTTCAAACCCGTGATATATTCAGCCAAATGCCATGCATGGGTTCCGATGTCGCCCATTGCGCCAGCCTTACCCGAACGTTTGGGATCGGTACGCCACCCGGCGTTGTTGCCGCCTTCAAGTTCGATGCGTTTCGAAAGCCATCCTTGCGAATATTCCACAAATACTTTACGTATTTGGCCGATGTCGCCGCGGGCGATACGCGCTTTGGCATCCTTTACAGCAGGATAACCGCTGTATGTATGGGTAAGTGCCAGGACTAAACCGGTTTCTTCAACCTTGGCCTTCAGTTGCTTGGCTTGTTCGAGGCTGAATGTTATCGGTTTGTCTATCACCACATGGAATCCGCGTTCGAGTGCCATCATTGCCGGTTCGAAATGCCAGAAGTTAGGTGTCACAATCGTTACGAAATCCATCCGCTGATCGGCAGGCAACTTCGCTTCATTTTCAAACATCTCCTGATAGTTCTTGTAAATCCGGTTATCGGGCAAGAAATACGACCGCCCCGATGACAACGAAATTTCAGGATCGATACTGAAACATCCACATACCAATTCGCATTGGTTATCCATAAAGGCTGCCAACCTATGTATCGCACCAATGAAGGCGTCGCTTCCGCCTCCAACCATTCCCATTCTAAGTTTCCTTCTCATTTATTTGATTTTTGTTTTTGAAATTGTTTGACTTGTTCGATTTTGTCACATAAAAATGCTAAAATTGATTTTGATTGATGATCACGTAAAAGCACTAACATGCGAAGATTTAAGCTGAAGTGTCATTACAAAATCCGCTTAAACTTAGCGAAGCGATCTCACCGTAGGTAATCCGTCTTATCCGCGTCATCTGCGTTCCATTACGCTTTTGCCCACTGGTCTCTCAGCAATTTGACTGCCGCTGGTACCGTAACCTCACGCTTTCCTTCACTTCCGCATTCAAAACTGACATAATACTGATAATTCAGTTCTTTCAATGCCCGGAATCCGTCCACATAATTATCAGCAGTTCCATCTTCACCCGGCATCCTGCGTTTTTTACGGCTTGCCATGTGCACATGCCTCAAATATTTTCCCCCGGACATGAATGCACCATAATCGCTGGTTTCTTCCCATGTCATGTGCCAGAAATCGCCCAAACAGGTTACCCCGGGACTTTCGGTATCGCGGCACATGGCAGCAGCATCAGCCACCAAGCGCAGGAACCATGCTTCACCACGATTGAGGGGTTCAAGGATCAATGAGGTATTGTGTTTCACGGCAAAATCGCCCAGCTCCTTGAGTTGTTCGATCAATACTTCACGAGCTTTCGGCATCTGTAATGACGGTTGTTGCCCATTGAACCCCGGCACGAGGATCATCCCTGTGGAACCAAGTTCTCCGGCAGCAGCCATGATCTCCTTTGATGTTTTCATGCATTCTTTGCGTTTGGCTTCATCTTCGGCAATCAACCAGCCTGAAAAACCTGCACAAATAGCACTTACTTTAATCTTACGTCCACGTAAGGCTTGTTGTATCTCGTTGACACGTCCGGCCAAGCCACGTCCTCCCGGTTCGAACCCGACAATGCCCATTTTCTCCATATAATCAAACTTTTCGTTCAGGCTACCACCCGGAGGGGTTCCTTCCTGAAACGACAGATTAAGTGTCACCTTCTTAGGCGCTGCTACAGGAGCGGCAATGGCATTGGTCATTGAACCCACACCTATCATTCCCGCAGCAACAGCGGTGGTTTTGATAAAATTACGTCTATCAGTATTCATTGATATTTGTTTATTAATGGTTAGAATTAATATCCCAAAAATACAATTTTATTTCATTCGATCGTCCGTTTTATGTTTTTTTAAATTTCTCGAAGCTTTGTGTGCAGAATATTTTCCCAAAAATATTCCTGGTTATTTTGTGGATTCAAAAAACTATTTTACTTTTGCACCGTCAAAAAACAAGGTACCATAGCTCAGTAGGTAGAGCAACGGACTGAAAATCCGTGTGTCCTTGGTTCGATCCCGAGTGGTACCACAAATTTAAGCGCCAATAGTCTAAAAGTAAGATTGTTGGCGTTTTTAATTTTGTGAAAATCCCCACTAAATCCCCATTTATTTTAAATAAACGAAAAAAGCACCCTCAAAAAGAAGGTGCTTTCCGCATTTAAAATAATACCTTACGGCATTAATTATACATCAAAGATAAGTATTTTTTCGATGATGTTGTATTCAAGATCGGAAGATTATTCCGACCCCTGTCTAAATTCTACGCCCTTTTAAGCGAGTTATTTGTCATTTATTTTATATCTCCTTGAATCCCACATACGACATATTCTCATTGATGCTAACGCTTATGATCGCATAGATCGCATTCCTGAATGAATCATACTGGGTAAAGAACTTTTCATTCATGATCTTTTCCGTTTGCCGCTCTCCGAACATGTCTTCCAATGTATTGTAAACGGCCTCATTGATCTGGTCAAGCTTTTCGACACATTCGATAAGCTTCCCGGTATTTTCACTGACTGCAATTGCTTTCATGATATTTAATTTTGAATATTTGTGTCATAAAATTCGATCTTCGCACTCACTCTTTCACGATACGCTGACAAAGCGCGTACACTTTGCAGCAATTCGTAAAACTGCGTCATTTCTTCCAGTGCCTGTCTGGCAAGTTTTTGTTGCGAATCGCTCATGCTATCACGCTCACTGAAATGCCTTTCAGTGATTCTATCCAGCCCTTTTTCAAAGGTATATACAAATAATCCGGTATCAATTGAATCAATATACGCTAGGAAATTGAATTCATTACTGTTTGATTTGGCTACTATTTCCATTTTATTTGTATTCTTACACTTGCCTCAAGTTCGTCAAGTGTCAACATGCGTTTAGCCCCCAT
>JAVBSH010000240.1:0-9534 GCA_031547085.1 Bacteroidales bacterium | reverse complement strand
AGTCGCTTAGTCACCTTGGAACGGGTGATCGCTTTTCCTTTCCAATCGGTTGAGTCCATATCTACAATTTATGGATACAAAGTTACAAATATGGAACGAGTTTTATTATTAATATTATCAAATTTTTTACACCCCACCTGTCAGGTCTTGGTGAGGGCATGAAACCTACCGGGTTTATCTGCGATGAGACCGCTTGCGCTAAGTTTAAAAACCCAGCAGGTTAAAACCCGGGAGGTCTTGGAGAATTTAAACCTACCGGGTTTAAAAACCCAGCAGGTTGAACCTGACAGGTCATCTGTAATTCAATAAACAAATCAATCAACAATGGAACAGGATATTAAAAAAATGCATATGTTCGCATAAAATTTAACAACATAATAATGAACATCTATGAAAAACTTGATATTTGTTAGTTTCATTGTCCTGCTGTTCACGGCGTGTGGCTCAGGAATGAAAGTCACTAAGCCTTATCCCGGCAGTTCGGAAAAATTTACACGTTTGGTTTGGCACGATGAATTCAATGGTAAAGGACTTCCCGATCCTGCCAAATGGGGTTACGAAAAAGGTTATGTACGTAATCGCGAGTTACAGTATTATACGGCTGAACGTGCGGAAAACGCCGTACAACGGAATGGTAACCTTGTAATTACGGCTCGTAACGATTCTGCAATCATTGATGGTGAGATGCGTCCGGTTACTTCTGCCAGCTTGATTTCGAAAGGCAAAGGCGACTGGAAATACGGTCGCGTGGAAGTACGCGCCAAGCTTCCTTCGTGCCTTGGCACATGGCCTGCTATCTGGATGATGCCCACTTCGGGTGTGTATGGCGGTTGGCCTAAAAGCGGTGAAATAGATATTATGGAGCATGTGGGTTACGATCCGGACAGGATTTATTTCAACCTGCACACCGGGAAGTACAACCACTCCATTGGTACCGGGCGCGGATCATCGGTGGGTTGTCCGCATCCCAACAAGGATTACCACGTGTATGCCGTGGAATGGTTCGAAGACCATATCGACTGGTTCCTTGATGACGAAATGGTCTTTTCGATACAAAACGATGGAACGGGTTGGGAGTCGTGGCCGCTTGACCAGCCTTTTTACCTGATCCTTAATTTTGCTTTCGGTGGGGCATGGGGTGCGCAAAAGGGCGTTGACCTGAAAGGGCTGCCACAGGAGTTTTATATCGACTATGTGAGGGTATTTCAATAAATAAATCCTGTGAAAATGAAACCTGTTTACCTGCTGTTATTCATATTGTTGGCTGGTGCGTGTTCCCCGGAAGGGAAAGTACGCGAAAAAAATGATTTTACCGAAGGGTGGAAGTTCCTGTTGGGTGACGATACCCAGGCTTCGTCACCGGAATACGATGACCAGTCGTGGCGCGTACTCGACCTGCCGCACGATTGGAGCATCGAAAGTGATTTTTCGAAGGATAATCCCGCCACACCGGGCGGCGGAGCTTTGCCGGGCGGCGTTGGTTGGTACCGCAAAACCTTTACCATTAAGAAGAAAGAGGAAGGCAAACGTTTCTTCATCGATTTCGATGGTGTGTATTGGAATAGTGAAGTATGGCTCAACGGGCAATTGCTCGGTAAGCGTCCCAACGGGTATATTTCGTTCCGTTACGACCTTACGCCGCACATCCGTTATGGACAACCCAACGTGATTGCTGTGCGGGTGGATAATTCGCAACAGCCTAATTCGCGCTGGTATTCGGGTTCGGGTATTTACCGCAATGTGTGGCTTACCATTACGGACCCTGTGCATGTTGACCTTTGGGGAACTTATGTGACGACGCCCGAAGTTAATACGGCATCGGCGCGGGTGGCAGTGCTTACCACTGTGAAGAACGACCGGGATGCAACACAGGATATTGTCGTCCGCCAGATATTGGAAGACGTTGCCGGGCAGGAAATAGCAACAGTTTCGCAATCTGTGCGTATGGAGGCTAATTCGCGCACCGGGGTTTCGCAGGAGTTTACGGTTGCCACACCACACTTGTGGACTATTGACGATCCGTATTTGTATACGCTGGTGACCAAAGTTGAGGCTGGTAAAAAACTGTTGGATGAATACCGTACCACGGTGGGTATCCGCTCTTTTACTTTCGATGTCGAAAAAGGTTTTATTCTAAACGGTAAAAACATAAAAATAAATGGTGTGTGCAACCACCACGACTTGGGATGCCTCGGCACTGCCGTCAATACACGCGCCCTCGAACGCCAGTTGGAGATACTGAAAGGGATGGGATGCAATGGGATACGTTGTTCGCATAACCCACCTGCACCGGAACTACTTGATTTGTGCGACCGTATGGGTTTCATCGTTATGGATGAAGCTTTCGATATGTGGCGCAAACGTAAGTCGAAGTATGACTATTCGCAGTTCTTTCCCGAATGGTACGAACGCGATTTGACCGATCTGATGCTCCGCGACCGTAACCATCCGTCGATCTTCATGTGGAGCATCGGCAATGAGGTGCTTGAACAATGGAGCAATCCGGGTACGGATACATTGAGTTTGCAGGAAGCCAATATCCTGCTGAACAGTAAAAAGAATATTGATCCCAAGGAGTACGAGTCGGGCGAAGCGAATATCAATTCTTTGCTGACACAACGATTGGTAGAAATCGTCAAGTCGGTTGATCCTACCCGTCCGGTAACGGCAGGCAACAATGAAACCCGTCCCTACAATTTCCTGTTCCGTTCAGGTGCATTGGATATTATTGGGTTCAATTACCACACGCAGCATTATGTAAGCGTCCCGCAGGATTATCCCGGTAAGCCTTTCCTCGCTACCGAAACCGTATCGGGACTGATGACACGTGGTTATTATATGATGCCTTCGGATAAGATGTATGTGTGGCCCGAACGTTGGGACAAGCCTTTCACAAAGCCCGTCAATCAATGTTCGGCTTACGACAATTGCCATGTGCCATGGGGAACCAACCATGAGACTACCTGGAAGGTCATCAAGAAACTTGATTTCACTGCCGGGCAATATATCTGGACAGGCTTCGACTATATGGGCGAGCCGACACCTTTTTGGTGGCCCTCGCGTAGTTCGTACTTCGGTATCATCGACCTGGCAGGATTTCCCAAGGATGTGTATTATTTGTACCAAAGCGAATGGACGGATAAAGAGATGTTGCACATATTCCCGCACTGGAACTGGAAACAGGGCGATACTATTGATGTCTGGGCTTATTACAACCGCGCCGATGAGGTGGAGTTGTTCCTTAACGGAAAGTCACTGGGCAGCAAAAGCAAAACGGATGATGAATTGCATGTTTGGTGGCGTGTTGCGTATGAACCGGGCGTGTTGAAAGCTGTATCGCGTAAAGTTGGTAAGGAAGTGCTGAGCCGTGAAATACATACAGTCGGTAAAGCTGTGAAACTGCGGCTTACCGCTGACCGACAAACCATTGCAGCCGACGGCAAGGATTTGTCGTTTGTTACCATAGAAGCCTTGGATAAGGATGGCTATGTAGTCCCCACCGCCAATCACCTGGTACATTTCGCGCTCAAAGGTGACGGAGCGATTGCCGGGACGGACAATGGTAATCCTACTGATCACGTGTCACTCAGCAAACCTGAACGAAATATGTTCAACGGAAAATGTCTGGCTGTGGTAAAGGCTGGCCGCAAGCATGGAAAGCTTGTCCTGAAAGCAACAGCAGATGGATTGGAAGAAGCCACGGTGGAGATAAAAATGAAGTGATGATGAACAGATAATCGCGCAAAGCCGCAGAGACGCAAAGTATCTAATAATGTGAAAAATATTTCTTTGCGACTTAGCGTCTTTGCGAGAAACAAATCAATAATCATTACCCTTAAAAATGAAAAAAATATATCCTATTATATTATTGATATTTATACTTTCCGGTTGTAATCCGAAATCGGATTCTCCCACCATATGTCTTGGAGAAATCAAGGAAGTTCCATTCACCGCAGTGCATTTCACCGACAATTTCTGGCTGCCTCGTATGGAGATCAACCGTACGGTTTCTATTCCATCGGCCTTCCGGCAGTGTGAAAAAAATGGCCGTTTCGACAACTTTGCATTGGCCGGAGGTCTTATCAAAGGTGAACATCAAGGCGATTTCTCGTTTGATGATACCGACCCTTATAAAATCATTGAAGGAGCGTCTTATTCGTTGGCCGTTCATTATGACCCCAAGCTGGATGCATACTTAGATAGTGTCATTCACTTGATTTCCGCGGCACAGGAGCCGGATGGTTACCTCACAACATGCGTCACCAATCAATGTAAACGTTTGTCGGGTTGGTGGGGTAACTCGCGCTGGGAAAAGATCAACAGCCACGAACTGTACAACAGCGGCCACCTTTATGAAGCCGCCGTGGCGCATTACCAGGCTACCGGTAAGCGGAACCTGTTGGATGTGGCCATCAAAAATGCCGACCTGGTATGCCAGGTATTTGGTCCCGGCGAAGGACAGAAGCATGTGCCGTCGGGTCATCCGATCATCGAAATGGCTTTAGCGAAACTCTATAAGGTAACCGGTGACGGGAAGTACCTTCGCATGGCGCGTTATTTTATTGATGAAACGGGACGCGGAACGGACGGGCATCGGCTCAGTCCTTACAGCCAGGATCATCAATCGATCATGCAGCAGGACGAGATTGTTGGGCATGCCGTACGGGCCGGGTATCTTTTTTCGGGTGTCACTGATGTGGCTTCCCTGCAGCATGACACAATGCTTTTTGGAGCAGTGCGCCGTGTATGGGACAATATGGCCGGCAAAAAACTCTACCTGACAGGCGGGATCGGTTCGCGGCCGCAAGGCGAAGGCTTTGGTCCGAGCTACGAGTTGAATAATTTCAGTAATTATTGCGAAACCTGTGCGTCTATTGCCAATGCTTACTGGAACCAGCGCATGTTCCTTGCCACAGGACAGTCGGGCTATGCGGATGTGTTGGAGCGTGTGCTCTATAATGGCATCATATCGGGCGTATCGTTGAGTGGCGACCGTTTTTTTTATGATAATCCGTTGGCCTCCGACGGTGGTCACCAACGCCAGCCTTGGTTTGGCTGCGCCTGTTGCCCGGGCAATGTTACCCGTTTTATGGCATCCGTTCCCGGCTACATGTATGCTACGGACGATAAGGATATTTTTGTGAACCTGTATGTACAGAGCGACAGCAAAATAGCATTGGGTGACCGCGAAGTAGAAATCATCCAGAAAGCCGATTATCCGTGGAATGGCGATGTAGAACTCACTATACAGCCACAGAGTGAGGAACAGTTCGGATTACTGCTCCGTATTCCCGGTTGGGTAAAGAACCGACCTGTTCCTTCTGACCTTTATCAATATGTAGACGCCTTGCAGCCTAAGGTTTCTGTTACTGTCAATGGTAAAGAAGCAAAACAGGTGATGCGTGGCGGTTATTGCGTGTTGGAACGTAAATGGAAACCCGGAGACAAGGTGGCGCTTCGCATGGAAATGCCTGTACGTCGTGTGCAAGCGCATTCCGAGGTGGTTGCCGACAGGGGAATGCTGGCCATGGAGCGTGGCCCGATAGTGTATTGTCTTGAGGGTATAGACCAACCGGAGGATTTTGTTTTTGATATGGTGATTCCTCGTGATGCTGCTGTTCAGTCGGTGTTTGATCAGAATCTGCTCAATGGCGTAACTGTCCTGGAAGGAAATTGCAGTATTGTGGAAAGAAAAACACAGGATGGACAGGCGGAGGAAAAGCACGCCGTCTTTAAGGGCATTCCGTACAGTACATGGAACAATCGCGGTCATAGTCGGATGTCGGTATGGATTCCCGAATCGGCGCAATATGCCACGGTAAAACCCGAACCGACTATTGCTTCCCGTGCCCGGCAAGTGAACGGGTGGGGATTCAATGACCAGTTTGAACCCCGGTCATCGGCTGACACCAATACGCCGTACCATTATTGGTGGCTCAAAGCAGGTACCGACGAAGAGATCGGCTATGAATTCGACCGCGAGGAACAGGTCTCAAGCGTGGAGGTGTACTGGCTAGCTTTCGAACATTATGATGTGGTCTACAAGGCTCCTTCGAAATGGAAACTGTATTACAAGGCCGGTAATCAATGGAAAGAGGTAGAGGCAATTTCGCCTTACGGAACGGAATTGGACAAGTACAACAAGGTAACCTTTAAGCCCGTTCGCACCAAGGAATTGAAAATTGTAGCATCTTTGCAGAAACCTTCAGACGATCATACACCAACCGAAAAAGGTCCGCAGGTAGTGGAAATCCGGAAAAGAGGATATTCCGGCGGAGTGATCGAATGGAAAGTAAACCCGTAAAACCATGATGATAAAAACACGCATTTTGACCATTGCCACGCTCCTGTTGTCGCACGTATTGTGTCCGGCACAGGATATGGCCGCTTTGTACAAACAATCCGACGAATATGGCTGGAAAATAGCAAAAAAACTATACAACAGTCCGCTTGAATTCCAGGCGATAGACAGCGCCCAATGTTACTGGTATTCGGTGAATACACAGCAAGGCAAAGAGTTCGTATTGCTGGATGCAACCGATAAAAGCAAACGTCCGGCGTTTGATCATTCCCGCCTGGCAAAAGAACTGGGTACGGTATTGAACAGGACGGTTGAACCAAACCAACTACCCTTTCAAACCATACGGTTCGGCAAAAAAATGAAGTCGATTACTTTCACTGCCGACGGGAAAGAATATGCCTGTGACCTTGATGATTACCGGATAACCGGGAGGAATAGGGATCAAAGGTCGGACAGGTATTGGGGAAAGGTTTACCAGGAGGATAGCCCGGCAGCTGTCAAATCGCCCGATGGCAACAGCGAAGCCTATATTGTTGAAGGAAACCTGTGGGTAAAGGATTTGAAAACAGGCAAAGCCAAAGTATTGAGTTTCGACGGTTCGCCATACGAGTATTATTCGTCGAACATATATTGGTCGCCCGACTCGAAAAAGATTGTATGCTGCAAATACAGGCCTGCGGGAGTAAGGCAGTTGAACATTGTTGCTTCGTCACCTAAAGACCAGTTGCAGCCGAAAATCGAAACGGTGGATTATATCAAGCCCGGCGATGCGCTACCTTTACGCCGCCCGGTGATGTTCGTAGTCGAAACCGGGCAGCAAATCAACATTGCCTTGCCCGATGCCGAAAAACAGTTTAGCCTGCATAACATCCGGTGGAACAAGGAAAGTAGCCGTTTCACATTCCATGTCAACGAACGCGGTCATCAACATTATGATGTGTATGATGTAGATACTTCCAATGGCAAATTATCAATGGTTATTCACGAGCAAAGTCCGACCTTTATCCATTACAGCGCTTTGTATCATTACTTTTTCGAAAACACCGGCGAGATGCTCTGGATTTCGGAACGCGACGGATGGCGGCACTTGTATCTTTATGATATCCGCAACGGACAGGTAAAAAAACAACTGACGCGCGGCGAGTGGGTGGTCAAATCAGTAGTGCGCGTGGATGAAAAAAATCGTACCGCCATACTGAAAGCATGTGGCCGCGACGCAGGCGAAGATCCGTACCTTGAAAAATATTATACCTTGAATATCGACAAAGGGACACTGACGCCGCTTACGCCCGAAAATGCATGGCACCAGGTTGCTTTTTCTTTTGACTATAGCTACATTCTCGACAAATATTCGCGTGTAGACCTGCCGCCCGTTACCGTATTACGTTCTGCTAAAGACGGCAAAATACTGATGGAAGTGGAAAAGGCGGATATCAGCGGGATGCTGGAAGCCGGCTGGCGGATGCCCGAAGTGTTTTCGGCCAAGGGTCGCGACGGGAAAACCGATATTTGGGGCCTGATCATCCGTCCTGATCATTTTGACCCCGCCAAAAAGTATCCTGTAGTGGAATATATTTACGCCGGACCACACGATTCGCATGTCCCGAAAACCTTTGCACCAGCATTGCGTACTGCAGGTTTTTCCCAGTTAGGCTTTATCACGGTGATGATCGACGGCATGGGAACAGCTAACAGGTCCAAGGCTTTCCATGATGTGTGCTGGAAGAACCTGAAAGACGCCGGTTTCCCTGACCGCATCGCCTGGATGAAGGCTGCCGCACAACGTTACCCGGAAATGGATTTGGATAGGGTCGGTATCTACGGCAGTTCGGCCGGCGGACAAAGCGCTATGGGGGCGCTCCTTTTCCATCCGGAATTTTACAAAGTGGGTGTAGCGGCTTGTGGATGCCACGATAACCGCATGGACAAAATTTGGTGGAACGAACAATGGATGGGATATCCGATTGGCCCGCAATACGAAGAGAGTTCCAATGTGTGCAACGCCCGTTTGTTACAGGGTAAACTGATGCTGATCCTCGGCGAGTTGGATAACAATGTCGATCCGTCTTCAACCTTACAAGTAGTCAACGAATTGATCAACCACAAGAAAGAATTTGAGTTTGTGATGTTGCCCAATGTGGGACATACGTTAGGCGGCGATTATGGCGAACGCAAACGACGGGATTTCTTCATGAAATATCTGCTGGGGATTGAACCATCAGCGTGGAATGAGTGATTTGATCGTTGATTTGCAAACTGAAAGTGCTGATGTGTGTTACGCACATCAGTGCTTTTTAGATCATGTGTTCAAAAAGTCTTGATTTATATCTTCATATAGTCGGATATATTAAAAATACCCAGATAAGGATGGTCACTTTCGTTATCAAAATACTTCAATAACTTTAACTGTACGATAAAATCCCATTTTATTGCGCACTTTTATAGACTCAATATTTTTATGTAAGCTTCTATTCTTACCATGTATGATTAATGTGTCAATTCGATGTTCTTGGTTTACAAGTATTTTTTTGAATGGGAGCAACATCCCCCCATCGCTAAATCCAACGCTTGCAGTATATGTTGCTGCACCAATGGCAGCACCCCCAGCAGGCAGCATTAAGAAAAACTCCAACACCCACCGCAGCAAAAAAGAACTCTCCACTTGGATCAGTGTACATCAAAGGATTATTCAAGCAATAGCTATAACGATTAAAACTCTGTGAAAAATCCGGTGTCTGCACAAATGGGTCGGGACTTAAAAATCTTCCCACCACCGGGTCATACATCCGGCCATTCATATTGATCAGGCTAAACTCCGGTAAATGCTCATGCCCAGTATAACCTCGGTAGAAGCCTATGGTGTTGGTGGTTACATCCTGATTACCCCATGCATCGTAAGTAGCTTTAAATACAGGGTTGCCATTATTATCCGTAAGCGATATAATACTACCCAAATGGTCGGTATGCGCATAATATAAATTATGAGACGATCCGGTTTTTACGTACACTGCCGCTAATCCATCGCCACCTGAGATATAATATAACTCGCACGTTACCCCATTGTCTACAATCTTCTCGTATTTGCATTATAAACTCCCGACTTTGACGGTTTGATTTTACAAAAACATGATTATCAATCAAGTGTATTTTCATGAGGGCACTACACTTTTCACTGGGGGTTGGTCAGCCTGAAAGGCGCCACCTGCCGGTGCTTATGCATCGTGTCATACAGT
>JAVBSH010000106.1:0-8165 GCA_031547085.1 Bacteroidales bacterium | reverse complement strand
GTAATGTAATACAACAACGGCTCAAATTATCCGGGCAAAGGTGGTCGGTGGAGGGGGCACAAAAAATAGCTAACCTCAGGGTTTACAAGAAAAGTAACCGATGGAAAGAGGTAATAGACCAAATTAAAAAGGCGGCTTGAGGCAATTTGTCATACACCCACCAGGCAAAATTGTTGTTTCTTTATATAAAATTTTACTTTTTTGTTGATGGAAAAGATTATATCTTTATCATCTGAAAAAAATGACCATCATGGACACCATTGCTCAAAATATAAATGAATTGCGTTCACATATCCCGCCGCATGTAAAAATTGTAGCAGTTAGCAAAACAAAAATTGTTCCGGAAATTCGCCAGGCAATACAGGCCGGACAATTTGTTTTTGGAGAGAACAAAGTACAGGAATTGACCACGAAATACGAACAGATACCTGATGCGCAATGGCACATGATCGGTCATCTGCAAACCAATAAGGTGAAGTATATCACACCTTTTGTGCAGATGATTCATTCGGTGGATTCGTTCCGGGTGCTGGAGGAAATTGACAAACATGCAGCAAAATGCAATCACATCATCGACTGTTTGTTACAGATTCATATTGCACGGGAGGAAGCAAAATTCGGTTTAAGCGAAGACGAGGCATTGCAATTGTTGGATCATCCGGCGTTTCCCGGTTTGAAACATATTCGTATTTGTGGTTTGATGGGCGTAGCTACTTTCACAGAGGATATGACGGAAGTACGCAGAGAATTCCGTGAATTGGCAAATTTTTTCCAACAGATCAAAAAAGAATATTTTCAATCCGAATTGTCGTTTTGTGAACTTTCGATGGGTATGTCCGATGATTACCGCATTGCTATCGAAGAAGGTTCCACAATGGTTCGGATCGGCTCGTTGATTTTCGGGAAACGGGTTTATAAGGACGCGTAGTTTGCTCAGGAACGAGTTCTTTTTTTGAATTTTTGCTTTGTGTCTTTGCGCCTTCGTGGCAATTAATCAGCCACAAAGGTAGTATGAAACAAATCTTCACACTTTATATTTGACTTATTTCCTTAGTGTGATTGTGGTGTTTTTGTGAAAATAAAACAAACAAATTGTAAGTATGCATTATTTAGAAAAATACTTAAAAATATGTAGATGTGATTTTACTACTTGTACTGATTAAACATACCTGATTTTCACCATACATAGGTGAATAAAAACGACTACTAATCCGATTTTATCCAGAAACCGAATGTGGAATTTCTTATGTAAAATCCCTAAGGTTAGGTATTGTCTTGGTTTGTGTGTGGCAATACCTTTGCACTCTGAAAAGAATTTTCAAAAATCAATGAAACAAATAGCTCTTTTATTATGTGGATTCCTTTCATTTGGTCTATCAATGGAAGGAAATGCCCAGGGTGTAGCAGGCAAGGAAAAGGTGAAAGATACAACTGCTACTCCAAAACACCAATCATCGCGCTTTCAATTTGGAGGCTACGGCGAAGCAGTGATGCAACGCATGTTCTACAGCGATAATGTCGCCCGATATACATATCCCGAAAGCTATACCGGCACATCCCACGGACGTTTCGACTTGCCGCATGTTGTTTTGTACATGAGTTATAATTTTGGTCGTGGATGGAAAGTTTCCGCAGAGTTTGAGTATGAACATGGCGGGACAGGCGCTACCTACGAAATAGAAAATGCTGAAGGCGGCGAATACGAAATGGAAGTTGAAAAAGGTGGCGAAGTGGCTATCGAACAATTCTGGATAGAAAAAAGTTTTGCCCGGTGGGCGAATCTCCGTATGGGACACATCATTGTGCCGGTAGGAATCACCAACCAATACCATATGCCAACAGAATTTTTTACAGTATTGCGTCCCGAAGAGGAAACCGGTATTCTTCCCAATACATGGCATGAAACAGGCGTCAGCTTTTGGGGACGTGCCGGTACTTGGCGTTACGAAGTGCAATTTCTTGCCGGTCTCGACGCAGAGCGTTTCAGTAATGCAGGTTGGATTGCCGATGGGGCGACTTCACCCTACGAATTTACCATTGCAAACAATTATGCAGGCGCTTTCCGCGTTGATAATTATTCTGTGAAGGGATTACGCATAGGTTTGAGCGGCTACTATGGCTATAGCGCGACAAACAGTCTTAAATCGGAACGTTACAAAAACAAAAGCCTCAAAGGTATGGTGAAAATCGGCTCATTCGACGCGACATATAATGATCACCACGTGTTGGCCCGTACCAATATTCTTTATGGTCAATTAGGTGATTCATACGACATTTCGATGATCAATAAAAAACTACCCTCGGCAAGCCCTTCGTCGCGCACCGATGTCGCTTCCGATGCCATGGGATGGTATGTGGAAGCTGGATATGACCTGTTGTCGTTTTTTAAAAGCCGCGCATACCAGGGCAATAAACTTTACCTCTACGCCCACTATGGCGGTTACAATTCGATGTATAAAACAGCTGGCGACATTCAACCAAAAGGCTGGGCGGAAAAAACAATCATCAATGTCGGGTTGAATTATTTCCCAATGAAAGAATTGGTCATCAAAGCCGAATATTCATTGCGTGGATTTAATGCCCCCTACAACAATGAACCAGCCATTTCGCTGGGAATCGGCTATGCCGGGATATTTACGAAATAATTTTAAAATCAAAAATCAAATAGAATGAACACAAATAGAATCCTTTTGTCAGGAATATTTATTGTAACCTTAGTCGTCGGAATGATCTCATGTAGCGACGATGATCCTGAGGTTGAGTCCCGTAACGCCAACAATTTGTACGAAACGATATCGCTCGAAAACGCAGACGGTTCGAACGATGCCTTGTATAAATCGATATTGGCCGAATATGTAGACGGAACAGTTGTGCCAACCTACAAGGCCTTAGCCGAAGCCGCACTTGAAATGCGTGCTGCCAATGAGCAATTGAAAGCGACACCCAACGACGCCAGCATGAAAGCCGCATCCGACGCATGGATGAAAGCCCGCATCATGTGGGAGATGAGCGAAGCATTCCTTTTCGGACCGGTAGGCGAACAAGCGCTGGATATTGATGGTCATATCGATTCATGGCCGTTGGACCTTAACGAAATCCAGAAAGAAATAGCTGCCGGTGGGAATCTCACAGGACGCGACGCTTGGAAAAAAGATGCAGAAGTAATCGGGTTTCACGTAACCGAGTATCTGCTTTACCGTGAAGGGAAATCGAGACCGGTAGCCGATTTGACGCCTGCCGAACTGAACTACCTCATAGCCGCGACCGATGCATTGGTGTGGGATTGCGTATTGGCATACGTGGCATGGGTTGGCGAGGGCAACGTTTCTGCTGAAATGAAAACGGTATTTCAGGAAAATCCGGATGTAGTAGCTTTTCTGAACGAAAATCCCAACTATATGAATTTTGCCAATTCGCTTAAAAATGCTACTGGCATTTATGATGGTAAAGTAAATGCCGCACTAAGCGAGATCGCCACCGGAGCTGCCGAAATTGCAGGCGAAGTGGGTGCTACAAAAATTGCAGCACCTTATGACGATCGGAAAGTAGAAGAAGTAGAATCGTGGTATAGCTGGCATTCGCTCGACGATTACCAAAACAATATCCGCAGTATTAAAAACGGGTATTTGGGTGGGTTGAATGATAATACCCGCAAAACAAATTCGTTGGGGGTTTTTATTGCATTAAAAAATCCCGAGCTTGATAGACAGTTACGGGCGCAAATAGATGTGTGCATTTCCAAAATTGCTGCGATAGGCAAGGATGGGAAATCATTTTACGAAGTAGTGCGCGACCAGACAAATGAAACAGACGTCGATGCGGCTGTCGCTTCCTGTACCGACTTGGAAGCTCTGTTCAAGGTAAAATAAGCGCAAAGATTAAGAAATATAAAACAACTTGTCATAGTTTTTTGGGTTGCTGGTGCGCGTTTGTAACGCGTGCCAGTACTGATAATAAGACATTTGAGATGATGAACTGTTTTTTAGAATATCACTTGTTTAATAGCTCATTTTTTTATCACTAAAAGTAAAATTATAAACAGATGAAATTTACATACCAATTATTTATTTGCTTGGTATCGCTCATCATAGGAGTAGCGGCCTGTGCCGATGACGATCCGGTTGTTCCCGACGACGGGAAAAAAGTTCTTGGCGAAGAATGGTATGCCGGAGGAAAGAACGGAACGGTGTTCGATATCACATCCAGGGCTTACCGGCAACCAATGCCGGTAGTAGATGCCGATCCCACTCTTTACAAACAATTCATGCGGGGTGAACAAATTTTCGGGAAAAGTTTTGTATCCTCGGAAGGAATGGGTTATTCAGGGCTTGGCCCGACATTTATACGCAAATCCTGTATTGCATGTCATCCAAGTTATGGTGGGCGAAGCAAACGGGTCAACAGATATGACTCGGAAGACAGCCGGAATGGTTACCTGTTGATGATTTACAAACCCAACGAACCCGGGTTACCTTTGGCTACCAAGTATTTTACCGGTATGACGCAGACGCGCGCCGTGGCGCCATACAAGGCGCCAATCAATGAAGAAGGTATCACCATTACATGGATGCCATACGTGGATGAATATGGCAACAAGTATGAAGACGGTACACCATACAGCGCCGGGACAAGTTACGAAGGCACGTTGATATATCCGAAGGTTGCCATTGCACAAAGCGCCATTCTTTTTTCCGATTTTGACATGAGCGAGCACGCAGCTTGTCTCGAAGCAACCATCGGTATTTATGGAACAGGCCTACTGGATGCTATTTCTGACGAAGATTTGCGGGCCGAATACGAACAACAAAAGGTTCGTGGATATTGTGCCGGTGTGATCGGCGCCGATATTGACGAAACCGGGCTTAACCCGTATTATCCGGGCAAACATCCGGGACGCTTTACATATCTTTGTACTCGGGCAACACTCGACAATGGTCCGGGTGCCAATGCGCTATGGAACATCACCAATGTGACACGCCCCGACCGGACATATAATTACATCACCGACGAGTATGCCAAAGTTACTTCAAAAGATATTGATGTGCAGAGTGCTTTGGGCAAGACAGAACAAGATATTTATGCCGATCTGATGTCGAAAACATTGAAACCGGAAATGACGCAAGCTGATTATGATGCATTTATGGTGTGGCACCGCGGACTGGCTGTACCTGCGGCACGCGATCTCGACGATCCGGAAGTACAACAGGGCAAACGACTCTTTACTGATGCCGGTTGTGCAGCTTGCCATAGGCCGTCATGGACTACACGTGCCGATTACAAACCGATGCCGGAGATTTCGAATCAAAAAATATATCCATATACCGACCTATTGCGCCATGACTTGGATATGGTAGAACCCGGCCGTGCCAAAGTATGCCGGACTACGCCATTGTGGGGCCGTGGTTTAATGCCTATTGTATCGGGCCATTCGGATATGCTCCACGACCTGCGGGCGCGTAATTATGAAGAAGCCATTGTATGGCACGGTGGCGACGCAAAAATGGCCAAGGAGAAATTTAGGGCCATGTCAAAAGAAGACCGCAAAATGCTTGTTAAGTTTCTGGAATCGATATGATATTCTTCGCCAAATAGCCTGATCCTCAAAATCTATTTCTTATGCATAACAGTAATATTTTTATTATCTTTGTTTGACTTCAAAAAGAGAATACATGTACAGGACGGAACGATATAATGAAAGTGATAAGATGTGTGATCTTGTAGGCGATAACTACCGGGTGCTGCTGATCATGAGCCGGTATAATATCAGCCTTGGTTTTGGTGATAAAAGCATTGATCAGGTATGTCGCGAAAACAATGTTGATACAGCTACTTTTCTGGCCATAGTAAACCTGTTGTTATATGGAAATGAAAAAAATGATGTCATAGATCATATTTCCGCAGAGTCGATTATATTCTACCTACAGCATTCACATGATTATTTTCTTGATTTCCGATTGCCTGCTATTCGACAAGATCTGGTAGAAGTATTGGGAAAACCTGATAATGATCTATCGAAGGCGATTATCCGTTATTTCGATGAGTATGTTGCCGAAGTTCATAAACATATGACCTACGAAGAAAAAACAGTTTTCCCTTATGTGAAGGCTTTGATAAAAGGAGAAAAGTTGAAAAATTATTCGATCAATACTTTTCGCACGCAACATGACCAGATTGAAGCGCGTTTGAGCGAATTCAAAACTATTCTGATCAAATACTACACTACGGCAAGTACTAATGAGATCAACAAAGTATTGTTCGAAATATTCAATTGTGAAGAAGACCTTGCTTCTCATAACGAAATCGAAAATAACTTGTTTATTCCTCTTGTTGTCAAGCTCGAAGAAGAAACTGAACAGAAAGCAGCCGGGCAGGAGCATGAAACTATGGCAAGCAAGCAACTCGAATTACTCAGTGTACGGGAAAAAGAAATCATAGCACTCGTTGTAAAAGGTTTGACCAGCAAACAAATTGCCGATAAACTTTATCTCTCAACCCATACGGTTGCAACCCACCGCCGTAACATTTCCAGTAAATTACAGATACGAAGTACTGCAGGGCTCACCATATATGCGATTGTCAATAAGTTGGTAGAATTGGAAGATGTCAAAAATATGTCGTTGAAATGAACATAAATCTGATGGCTATTTACCCAGACTTAGAATACTGAGTTTTCGAATTTTAAGAAACAGCGCTACACATGTGACATGTACAAAATATACACAATTCTATCCGAAGGTTGATTGAGCAATAAAAACCAAATTTAACAATTCTTAACAATTAGTAATACCCTGTGTATTACATTATTGCAATGCACGGGCAGATGGAAAACTACGGTATGATCGCTTGTCTATAATTTTTTTAACTTAATTTTGTATTCATAAAAATTATATAATAATTCATTATGATACAGAGTGTTGTTGATTTGATGGAGTTGACCCAGGAAAATGTTTGGGATCTTACAGAAGAAGACGTTTTTAGTTTGGTAAAAACAGTGCAAACTGATGTCGAAAAAGAAAAACGTTCTCATTACATGAAGATTATCGGATCCGCTTTTGAGTTTAGGACAATTAGTTCGAAAAGGCGCGATTTGAAGAAGAACTTTGAAGTGTACGGGTACAAATTTTTCCCTGCCGGAGATAATCCGAATATGCTCACAGGAATATACAAGCGCAAAAGGACCGGCAAGTGATCACCTTCTCGGGTAAACCGATCATCCTGATTCGCAAAAAGTGATGAAAATTAATCTTTCCTTTCCTCCCAACATTAATAAACTGTGTGATTTCAAACACTGGGGGATGACTATCTCTGACTGAAAAACTTTTTTTCCAATTTTAACCGGTAAATAATCATGGAAGGTAGGATACCCTGCGCTTTCAGGTGGTGTATTGAAATTAATATGTCGTTACATAAACTACCTCAACTTGTACTTCCGGAAATAAGCCGCCGATACCACTGCAAAATACACTACGCCAATGACCAATAATCCGGCACAAAGACCATATAACCACTGGAAACTGAATTTTTCAATAATAGACCCGCCAATGGCCGTACCGAGACCTATTCCCATATCCCAGAAAGTGAAATATGTAGCATTTGCCGTGCCACGTTGGTTGTGTTCGGCAAGGTTGATATACATGCTTTGGAATGCCGGATTGATGTACCCGAACCCGATCCCCAACAGGAAAGCAACCGAGTAGAGCATGATCGCAGATGTGCATACGGTGAACAGCAGGAACGACATGATTAATGCAGCGCTTCCAGTGTAAATCATGGGAATTACCTTGCCATTGTTGATGGCTTTGGCTGACAGAATACGGGCAAGGACAATTCCCACGGATATGATCGTAAAGAATATCCCTGCACTGCTTTTGAATAGCGCCATTTCGCTGTATAACCCCACATAATTGAGTACTGAACCATAACCCAAGCCGGCAATGAACAGTAATGCAACACAGGGTAAAGCCTTCACAAGAATAAACCGATCGAGCGACAATGGTTGTTTCGTGCCAGGCGCCGGATGTTCTTTTTTATAGCAATTGAATAAATTATATACTATCTTTGCGCAGCTAATCCCGTAAATCCTCAGTTTATGCCCGCCCCCTTATCCCTTGATCTTCGCAAGCGCATCATAGCCGCCAAATTGAAAGGCGACACAGAAGCCAAGA
>JAVBSH010000204.1:0-32086 GCA_031547085.1 Bacteroidales bacterium | reverse complement strand
GAAATTGTAAAGGTCGAGGATATTAAACAGTGGAAAAATGAAAATATCGGGGAAAGCCTTTTGGGGAAAAGAAATAAGTTGTTTAAAAAGTGGAACGATGATCTTTGTTGATAAAACCCAAATTTTTTACACCCCACCTACCGGGTTTTAAAAACCCAGCAGGTTAAGTACTACATACTGGGTATTTTCCATCAACAAGCAATATGGAAAAATAAGTGGGATGGTAAAACGTCATGGTTTTTGTATCTTTGCAACTTTGTTTGCAGCGATATCAAAAACACTTGCAAGCATTGTAAACCTTAAATCGTATGATGAACAAATTGAATACCATAGAAGAAGCTATAGAAGACATACGCAATGGTAAAGTGATTATTGTGGTGGATGATGAAGACCGTGAAAACGAAGGTGATTTTATCTGCGCCGCGGAAACCATCACGCCTGATATTGTTAATTTTATGGTAAAATACGGGCGCGGAATGGTATGCGCTCCCTTGTCGGAACAACGCTGCCAGGAATTGGAACTGGACATGATGGTAGGGAACAACACCTCACTGCATGGGACACCGTTCACCATTTCGGTCGACCTCATCGGGCATGGTTGTACTACGGGAATATCCACATCCGACCGTGCCAAAACCATCCGGGCATTGGTTGATCCGGCCACGCGCCCCGAAGACCTTGCCCGCCCGGGGCATATTGCGCCATTGAAAGCCCGCGAGAAAGGAGTATTACGCCGTCCGGGACATACCGAGGCAGTCGTCGACCTAACCCGCTTGGCAGGATTACAGCCGGGAGGCGCGTTGATCGAGATACTCAATGAAGACGGCACCATGGCACGGTTACCTCAATTAATGGAAATCGCCGAAACATTTGACCTGAAAATCATTTCCATTGAGAACCTGGTCAAATACCGCTTACAAAAGGAATCTATCGTTAAAATGGGCGACCGTGCAAAACTACCCACCAAATATGGTAATTTCGAAGTCATCCCGTTCATACAAATTTCCAATGGGTTAGAGCATCTGGCTATCATCAAGGGGACATGGAAACCTGACGAACCAGTATTGGTACGCGTGCATTCGTCATGCCTCACGGGCGACATACTCGGTTCGTACCGTTGTGATTGTGGCGAACAACTGCATCAGGCTTTGCGTATGATCGAAAAGGAAGAGAAAGGCGTCGTGGTTTATCTCGATCAGGAAGGACGAGGTATCGGGCTATTCAACAAGATGGCCGCATACCGGCTTCAGGATCAAGGACGCGACACGGTGGAGGCGAATATCGACCTTGGGTTCAAGGACGATGAACGTGATTATGGCGTCGGGGCAAGTATTCTTCGCGAATTGGGTTTGGGGAAGATACGGCTGATGACCAATAATCCTATAAAACGGGTGGCATTGGAAGGCTATGGTATCCATATTGTCGAAAATGTTCCTATCGAAGTGGAACCCAATCCATACAACGAATATTACCTGCAAACCAAGCATGATAAAATGGGACACACCCTCGAATTAGTCAAAAAAAATAACAACAATGGACACAAATAGAATTTGTAAATTATTCAACATCCGTTATCCGGTCATATCGGGGGGTATGGTGTGGTGCAGCGGTTGGCGGCTGGCATCGGCAGTAAGCAATGCCGGTGGCCTTGGACTGATCGGTGCCGGGTCTATGCATCCGGAAGTACTCGCCGAACATATTGCCAAGTGTAAAGCAGCCACAGGCAAGCCCTTCGGTGTAAATGTGCCGTTGCTGTACCCGGAAATAGAGAAAATCATGGAAATCATCGTCGCGTCCGGCGTGAAGATTGTTTTCACATCGGCCGGCAACCCGGCGTTGTGGACTTCATTCCTCAAGCAACGCGGCATTACGGTGGTGCATGTAGTGTCCAACACCAAGTTTGCACGTAAGGCTGCCGAAGCTGGAGTGGATGCTATTGTAGCCGAAGGGTTCGAAGCCGGTGGGCACAACGGGCGTGAAGAAACCACAACAATGGTACTCATCCCGCATGTCCGGCAGGCAGTCGACATCCCGTTGATTGCTGCGGGTGGCATTGGTTCGGGCCGGGCAATGCTTGCCGCCATGGCATTGGGTGCAGATGGCGTGCAGGCCGGTTCGCTGTTTGCCGCTACCGGGGAATCGTCGGCACACCAGTCCTTTAAGGAGCGGATTGTACAGGCCGCAGAAGGTGATACCATGCTAATGATGAAGAAGACGGTGCCTGTCCGCTTGTTGAAAAATCCGTTCTTCGATGTGATCAAGGAAGCGGAAGCGCGTGGCGCAGATGCCGAAGAGTTGAAGGTGATCCTCGGAAGAGGACGTGCCAAACGAGGCATGTTCGAGGGCGATATGGAAGGCGGCGAGCTCGAAATAGGGCAAGTGGCGGCCACCATTCATACCATCCGGCCTGTCGCCGAAGTAATATCCGGAATGATCGGCGAATACGATGCAGCACGAGCACAAATAATGGGTTTTCAATGAGCTGTTGCACAAGCCTGAAATTAGTTTTAGCTGAGCTCGCAAGCTCGGTTCGGATCGTCGTTCGGCGTAGTCTCCAGACTGCGCCGTGCTAAAAAGAAAGCTCTTGCTTTCCAAGATACAAGGCGGGAGCCTTGCTTTTAGCTTCGACATAGCGAAGACGCTATGCCGAACGCTACTTCAAAAGCGGAATCGAGTTCGCCGCCTGACCGGATGAGCAGACAAACGAGCTCAGCGGAACTAAAACCAATTTCACTTTAGTAATAGAAAAATCAGTCGTCTTACTATATACAGGGCATCGGCGGGTTCGGGAAAGACCTACACCCTGATCGGCGAATATATCAAGTTACTGCTGAAAGGCAGGGATTATCATCGCCGCGTCCTTGCTGTGACTTTTACCAACAAGGCCACGGAGGAGATGAAGGGTCGCATCGTGCGCGAGCTTTCCCGCATGGCCAACCGGAAGGACGAACAATATATCAGCTACATCGCCCGTGAAGCCGGGATGAATGAAGCCGACCTCCCTGCTATTGCCGGAAAGGTGCTGGCACACTTGCTGCATGACTACTCGCATTTTTCGGTGGTCACCATCGACAGTTTCTTCCAGAAGGTAATCCGTTCGTTTGCACGCGAAATGGGCTTGTATGCCGGGTACAATGTTGAACTCGACCAAAATTCGGTATTGGACGAATCAACGAACCTGATGCTGGACGACATTGACAAGAACGACTTCCTGAAAGACTGGCTGGTGGATTGGGCCAAACGGAAGATTGAAGAAGGCAAGTCGTGGAATTTCAAAACAGACATGCTTAAACTCGGAAGCGAAATTTTCAGCGAAGAGTTGCAGAATATTGAACCCGACCTGCTATTGGAGACTACCGACAAAGAAAGCCTGGAGCGTTTCCGCCTGGAATTACATCAATTGACGGACACCTATACCGAGCATCTTCAAAAGATAGGCCGCAATGCTTTAGCCCTCATGGCCGACCATCATCTTGATGTCGATGATTTTGTGCAGAAAGGGAAAGGCGTTGGTGGTTATTTCCGGAAATTAGCCGGACGGCAGGAAGCAGTTGTCAACAGCTATGTGGCGAAGGCGTTGGATGGCATTGAAGGCTGGTGCAGCAAATCATCGCCACGGAAGAGCGATATCGAACAGGCGTACCATGCCGGCCTGGATACAGCGCTGCGTGATGCTGTGGTTTTCCAGGAGGAACATGCGCGGGAAGTGGCTACCACCAGTGTAATTTTGAAACAGATCAATGTATTAGGCGTCCTGTGTGACCTGATGCGTTATGTGAACGAATACACACGCGACCAGAACCTGTTTTTGCTTTCCGAAGCATCAGGCTTTCTCAAAACAATCATCGCCAATGCCGACGCTCCGTTTATCTACGAACGTGTAGGTAATTTCTACAATCATTTTATGATTGATGAGTTCCAAGACACATCCTCCATCCAATGGGGCAACTTCCGTCCACTTGTCGATAACAGTTTGGCTTCGGGTTATGCCAACTGGATTGTGGGCGATGTGAAGCAATCCATTTACCGTTGGCGCAATACCGACTGGAAAATCCTTTCGGAACAGGTGGAGAATGACTTAGGAACGTCGCGGGTTTCGGTGGAAAACCTGGATAAGAATTGGCGCAGCACGCCCGAAGTCATACATTTCAATAACGCTTTCTTTCGCGAAGCGGTACAGCAGATGCGCCAGGCATTTTTATGCGACGAAGGAGATGTAGCTGCCGGAGATTATCTGGAAGTGCTGGCGGATGCGATGACGGATGCATACCGTGATGCATACCAACATTTGCCTCCACAGAAAGCCACAGAACAAGGCTACATACATTTGTCGATTATCCCCGGAGAAGAAGATGATGAAGAAACCTGGCGTGACAAAGTGCTCCAGGGGTTACCCCAACGTGTCGAACAGTTGCAGGATTTGGGATACAGGTTGTCGGATATTGCCATATTGGTACGTGAAAACAAGGAAGCGCAGTTGATTGCCGATATGCTCCTCACATACAGGCAAGCAAATCCGGACTCAATGTATCGTTACGATGTGTTGTCGAACGAATCGTTGCTCATTGGCAATGCATCAGTGGTGAAATGGCTGGTTGCCGCCATGCAGTTCATTGTGGAGCCATATGACCTTATTAACCGCGCTTACCTGCAACACGAATACGAAACATATCTCAAGGATAGTGATGCCGGAACAAGGTCATTAACTACGGTGCCTGAAAAACAGTTACATCAATGGCGGAGTCTTCCGGTATACGAATTATCCGAGAAACTGATCCGGCAATACGAGCTTTACCGGAATACCGGTCAGGCACCTTTCCTGCAAGCCTTCCAGGACATCCTGCTGCAATACACACGGCAGGGAGCAACCGATATCCGTTCGTTTCTCGACTGGTGGGAGACTGAAAAAAGTAAGAAGTATGTCACCATGCCCGACAATCAAGATGCCATCCGGTTGATTACCATTCACAAATCGAAAGGATTGGAGTTCGACGCAGTGATCATCCCATTTTGCGACTGGCCGTTGTGTAAACCCGGGAAAATACTGTGGTGCCAGCCCCGCGAAAAACCGTTCGACGATATGAAACTGCTGCCGCTCAGGTTTGAACCGGCGCTCCGTAGTACCATTTTTGTGAAGGAATACCTGCGGGAAAAAATGCTGTCGTATATTGATAACCTCAACCTGTTGTATGTCGCTTTCACACGTGCACGCAAGGCCTTGTTCATTTCCACGCCTCAACAGGAAAAAGACGGTTTTGCCGATGTGAAAGATTTGATCCACAGGGTATACTATCAACCGTTGGCTTTTGTTTCCGCATCATATAGGGATGATATAAAAAAATACATCCAACTCAATGACTTTTGGCAACCCGATACATTGTGTTTCGAACAGGGTATTCTGAGTACGGCTGAATCCAAAACCAGTGAAACATGTGCCGAGCCAACCGCATATTTCGATCAACCGGCAAAACACGATTGGGAATATGTGCCGCACATCACCCGCAACAGCGAGTATTTCACTGTTGGCACAACAAACAGGGCACAATTGGACAAAGGCAGGTTGCTGCACGATATTTTCCGAACTATTATTACTACTGCCGACCTCGAACATTGCCTCAATGCATTGATCAGCGAAGGGAAACTGTCGGGAACGGAACGGACCCACATCACCGGCATGGTGCAACAGGCCTTACGCAACCCTACGGTGAGCCGTTGGTTCGAACCCGGCCTCCAAGTAAAAACCGAAACTGAAATTTTACTTCCCGATGGAACCATCGCCCGTCCCGATAGGATTGTTTTTGACGACACCGAAGTACATGTTATTGATTATAAGTTTGGTGATGTGGAATCTGGAAAATACCACCGGCAGGTATTGCGTTACATGGAATACCTTTCCGGCATGGGATACCCGTCGGTAAAGGGTTTCCTGTGGTATGTGACCCTGAACAAAGTGGAAGAAGTAAAATAATTCGTTTTTTGATCATATTTTTCCAACTACGCAGGTGTATTGCATAGTTGTCCTGTATCTTTGCAACAGAATTAAAAACATTTGTCATGATCCTAAAAATCAAGAGCGATAATGATTATTTAATGGATATCCTGTACAAAAACCCGGACACCGACCTGGGATTGTACTTTAAACCATTGAAAAATGGTCAGGTGGTGGGCAATATTGTAGACAAGCATTACTACGAGGTTGTTTTCCAAGACGAAAAGTACAGCTATCTGCCTGAGGATAGCAATCAAATTGACTATCAGAGCTATTGTTCGCCGTTGGTGGTGTTGCATATTTGTAATGAACTGTTTGCACATATCCTGAAAGGCCGCGAAGAGTTTTCACAGAAGGATATCAAGTGGTTGCAGCGCACACAAGGCGAGGTAGATACCGTGCCATGCAGTATCGAAGTGCCATCGTTCTATATTGACTCCAATTGGTTCCGCAAGGGGCGTTTCCTGCTTGGAAAATATTTCGATGGTGTGCGCGTGGAGCAACAATCGAACCGGGTTTTTCGACTGACCATATCGGCGCCATCTATCTTTGAAGCGCTCAACCTGTTGAGCTTGGTGTCGTTGTTTACGCACATTACCAACGATTACGGGATATTTACATACATTGACGATAGCCTGGCGCAAAAATACGGACGTGTCCTCACCAATATCCAACATGTGCCTTACTTCGTCTTTTACTTGTTCGTCCTGAGGGCTGTAAAAAACGAAAGGCAGTTCAACGACCTCAAACCGATGTTCGAGAAATACCTGGCTGGCGAAGGTTTGCAAGCCGATTTGCAGTGGCAGGGGACAACACAACAACGTGTGCAGTTCATTTCGCGGCAATTGGAATTGGATATTCCTGTTTTAGATATTGGTTGCGGTGAATTGGTTTATTACAAGCGGATGATGAAGCTCGGTTTCAAGGCAATGTACTATGCCGTGGATAAAGACGAACGTATCGAAACGCTGAGCGGACACATCGCACGGCGTTATGACGAAAACAACCTTGTGTTTTTCAATTCACTGGACGGATTCCGTTCGCGCGATCGACTGAACGTGTTGCTTACAGAGGTGGTGGAACATAACACTGTGGACGATGCCAAAGCGTTGATTCGTCAGGCACTTGGGTTGCATGTCAACAAAATGATCATCACCACACCCAATGTGGAATTTAACCGATTCTACAACATGGAAAATCCACTAAGGCACGACGATCACGTTTTTGAACCTACGGCAGCGGAATTCCGTAGCATGATCGACGAATGTACTGTCGGGCGTGATTGCCGCGTAGAGTATTTCCATCTGGGTGACTGCATCAACGGCATCCAACCCACACAAGGCTGTATCATTCATTTTTGATTTTCGATTGATAATTTTTGAGTGCTACATGATGTTAGCAAGTAATTATCAATCAAAAATCGAAAAATTAAAAATCAAAAATTGTATGGACGATTTAAAAAAGTTGAAAAACAGGATCGATTGGTTTTGTGCAAGCAAGATCAATGCCTTTTCACCGACCATTTCGCCGGCTCCAAAATCGGCACAACGTAATGAAATAGAAAGCATTTACGAAAGCATACGGTATTTCTTTGAACGGGGCGTTACCGAAATTGTGGTGCAACGGAAGTACATGGGTTCTTATTGCGATATTTACCTGCACAAGAATCTGGATGATACATACTTCGTGTCGCGTAACGGATACCGCCTGTCGCACATCGATACTGATCAGGCAAAAGAAGCTTGCCGCGGCCTTCATAGCCGTTTCGACTGGACAAATCTGCACGTGGCGATTGTCCAAAGTGAACTAATGCCGTGGAGTGCTTTGGGAAAGGGACTGATCGAGAATGAATTCGGAGGATACCTGAATGTGCACCAAAACCATTACGAACACTTGGCTCAATCCGGTTTGTATGCAAAGATTGCAGCGGTAAAACAGTCACAACCTTATCGTGAGTATGTAGATTATAGAGCTACACATACCATGAAAGAGCTTAAGGAACATTACCCGGCGCATATGATCCGCCAATACGAATCGCTGGGTGCGTTCAAGGTACTTGATCTGGAATCCTATAAGAAGTATATCGATATTTATGCCACACAAATTGCACATTTTGGGCAAACCGGCGAGTTGTACTTCAAACCTTTCAATATCCTGAAAAAGATATTCGACGACGGGTCGGAACTGATTGTGAACGACAACCTGAGTTACCGCGAGGTAAACGATGACGAGTGCTTGCACCTGCCCACCGGCAACGAGGAAGAGATGAACCGTTCGGTAGATGTAGTATACGAATGGTTTACACGACTCGAGGCACAGAACGAGGAAGGCATTGTGATCAAGCCACGCCAGGTATTCTTAAAGAATCTGCCTCCAGCCTTCAAGGTGCGGAACAACCAGTATCTGGTGATGATCTATGGGATCGATTTCCAAGCAAATTATGCCTATAATCTTCATAAACGGAAAATTGGCCGCAAACTGGAATGTTCCATTAACGACTGGATGCTGAACTGGGAAATGTTGAAGGTGAAGTATGCAGACATCCATAAAGAGAATTATTATTTGAAAAACCTGGTGTTTGACCGTATCATGGGCGAACAGGCCGAAGCCACATTGGACACCCGGCTGTGATCAATTGAAAATTGAAAATTTTGGAATTTTGAATCTAAATAGCGATGGCTAAAAACTTACAAATCCTGATATTGGTTGGTGCTCCCGGTTCGGGAAAATCTACTTTTGCACGGTATTTCATTCGTACGGAAGAAAATTGGATGCGCCTGTGCCGCGACGATTTCCGTGCCATGCACTTTGCCAACGGCAACCTGTCGCACCGTGAAGAACACATGATTGCAGAAATGATCGATGCTGCTATCGAAGCATTATTGCTCAAGCGGAGCAATGTACTGCTTGATGCCACGCATTGCCGCAGGGAGTATATCGACCATTATATCGAACGGTTTAACCATCTGGCCGACATTTCGTTTAAGGTATTCGACGTGGACGCCGCCATATTGGCTGAACGTTGCGAACTACGTTTCCGGAACACGGGCAAATTGATTCCCGCGGCTGTCCAAAGAAAATATATTGAAGAATTGGAAATGTTGAAAAAGGAGTTTGACTTTGCACCACGTCCGAAAGTAGACTTCCATGAGCCGATTGCCATACAGGACCCCGGTTTGCCGAAAGCCATCGTGTGCGATCTCGACGGTACGCTTGCCTTGATGCACGGGCGCGATCCGTTTGATGCCACCTATTGTGACGAGGATGATCTTAATGAACCGGTAGCCAGTGTATTGCGGAATTTTGCAGGCAACGGTTATCAAATCCTGCTGGTATCGGGGCGTGAAGATTGTTATGACAAACCGACAGCCCGGTTTCTTGATAAATATTCTATTCCGTATCACCGGTTGTGGATGCGCAAAACCAAGGATTTCCGAAAAGATGCGATCATCAAGAAAGAGATTTTCGATGCGGAAATCGCAGGCAAGTATTTTATCGAATTTGTACTCGACGACCGTGACCAAGTAGTGGAGATGTGGCGCAAAGAACTACACCTGCCATGCTTTCAGGTGAATTACGGGAACTTCTGACCCCGTCTATTTCACCACCTAGTAGGACGACCGTGTGTGCGGATAGTCGATGGTGTAATGTAGACCAATACTTTCGTGACGGGCCTGTGCGCTCTTAATCACCAGGTATGCGGCGTTGATGATATTGCGCAATTCGCATAGTTGCAACGAAAGCGTAGTTTTGGCATATAACGCTTCCGTTTCATCATAAATAATCTGCAAGCGGTCCATCGCACGTTTCAACCGCAGGTTCGAACGGACAATCCCTACATAATTGCTCATGATTTGCTGCAATTCCTTGTAATTTTGCGTGATAAGCACCATTTCCTCGGGATGGGCGGTACCCTCGGTATTCCATCCGGGGATATTTTCGGGAATAATGTATTCCTTGAAATGATCAATGGCATCACGTGCAGCATTGTTGGCATAAACCACAGCTTCAAGCAATGAATTTGACGCCAACCTGTTAGCTCCATGCAGGCCGGTACAGGTGGTTTCGCCGGCGGCATACAACCGGTTGATACTGCTGCGTCCGCGCATATCTACGCGGATGCCGCCACATTGGTAGTGCGCTGCTGGAATCACCGGAATGTAGTCTTTTGTTATGTCAATGCCAATACTCAGGCATTTTTCGTAGATATTCGGGAAATGGTCTTTCAATGCTTCGTGCGATGTACCCGTGGCATCCAAATATACATGCTCGTCGCCGCGCACTTTCATCTCGCTGTCGATAGCGCGTGCCACCACGTCGCGTGGGGCCAGCGAGCCACGTTGGTCGTACTTGTGCATAAACTCCTTCCCATCGATGGTCCGCAGGATAGCGCCAAAACCACGCATGGCTTCGGATATCAGGTACGATGGCTTTTCCGACGGGTTGTACAACGAGGTGGGATGGAACTGCACGAACTCCATATTGTCGATGATGCCCTTGGCGCGATACACCATCGCGCTGCCGTCGCCGGTAGCGATACGCGGGTTGGTGGTGGTGGTGTAAAGGTTGCCGGTGCCACCGGTAGCCATCATGGTAACACGTGACAATACGGCAAATGTTTTGTTGGTTTTGATGTCCAACAGGTAAGCCCCATAACATTCGATGTCGGAATGATAGCGTTTCACCAACCGCCCAAGATGATGTTGGGTGATAACGTCCACGGCAAAGTGGTTTTCCAGTATTTCGATGTTCGGATGGCGACGTGCCATGTCGGACAAAGCCCGTTGTATCTCGAAACCGGTATTGTCCTTGTGGTGCAGGATACGGTGTTCGCTGTGTCCGCCTTCACGTGCAAGGTCGAATGTGCCGTCGCCCGTGCGGTCGAACTGTGTGCCCCAGTCAATCAGTTGTTTGATTTGCTCCGGAGCCTCACGAACCACCATGCGCACCACCATTTCGTCACACAGTCCGTCACCGGCAACCAACGTGTCGGTGACATGTTTTTCGTATGAATCGCTTGCGTCAATCACCGCAGCGATTCCTCCTTGAGCATAACGGGTGTTTGTCTCATCCAATGTGGTTTTACTCACTAAGCACACTTTCCCGTAAGGCGCTACTTTTAAGGCAAAACTCAATCCTGCCAGCCCGGAACCGATGACCAGAAAATCAACTTTCATATCCGTTTATAACGTTGAAACGTTTATAACGTTAAAACGTCTATAACGTTGAAACGCGTGGGACGTTACGAACGTTATAAACGTTTCAACGTTACGAACACTTAAAAAGAGGTAACAATCTTGATAAATTTGTCGGCAACCAACGATGCACCGCCGATCAATCCGCCGTCGATATCGGGACATGCAAACAGTTCGCGGGCATTGTTTTCGTTGCAACTGCCGCCGTAAAGGATGGTCGTGTCATTGGCTATTTCTTCGCCATATTTTGCGGCAATGGTTTTACGGATATATGCATGTACTTCCTGTGCTTGTTCGGAAGTGGCTGTACGGCCGGTACCAATGGCCCAAACAGGTTCGTAAGCAATCACTATTTTTTTGAAATCGTCGGCAGCCAAATGGAACAAACCATTCTCAATTTGCTGTTTTACTACGTCAAAATATTTACCGCTATCGCGTTGCGACAGTTCTTCGCCAATACAGAAAATAGGTTTCAGGCCGTTGATCAGCGCTAAATCGACTTTCTTGGCAAGGATGGTATCGGTTTCACCATAATAAGTACGGCGTTCGGAGTGCCCAATGATTACATAAGGAATACAAGCACTTTGGAGCATGACTGCCGATACTTCGCCGGTGTAAGCTCCCGATGCTTCGGCAGCACAGTTCTGCGCCGATACGGCTACTTTTGGTCCTACAACTTTACTCACTTCGGTGAGGTGCAGAAACGGAGGTGCAACTACTACATCGCATTTCAGCGCTCCGGCAGCTTCCACTGCGGCATTCACCTCTTTGGCCAACTGTACTCCTTCGACAATGGATTTGTTCATCTTCCAATTGCCTGCTACTATGTTCTTTCGCATGATATGATTTTTATGTTATATGAAGCCCCAAAATTATAAAGAAAAATGGAATTCAAGATTAAAATGACTGCTAAATACATAACAGCATGATCAGTGTTCGTGATTTTCATCGAAATAAGACATTGTGACTCTATGATAGAGAAACTATATTGGAATATTATCGTCTTTATATTTGACAATCATTTTACATTATTAACCAGTTTATAATACAATAAGGCAATAAGATTATGATATATCCCTATCCCTATCCCTATATACCTTTTACTAAGATCGACCTTGAAAATAAGGTTTTTCCCACTCTTTTCATTTCATCTATCCATCCTTTTCCATTGTTGTTAAAAAAAAATAAAAAAAATCACAAATTATTTTCTATTTAATAAAAAATTATAATATATTTGCCTGTGTGAAAATTGTTATTATAAGTTATTGGAAAGATGTATAACTATCTGTTGTTTAGATAATAACTTTATTTGAGGACGAAATGGAAAAAACCCACACATATAGATTCCTGACACATTTCCCTTGTGGAAAATGTGAATTAACTTGTTGTGGCACACCTCTTGCAGAGAGAGAGAGAAGATACTATTTTTCCGGTTCTTTTTTCAAGGAACCAATCCAATCATTTACTTTTCGAATCCGGTTCCTGGAACAGTACGTTGCCAGGCAGGTTGCTATTATTCTATTTGGTCTGAAATTGCAATTAACCCCAACATTGTACATTACAAATTTTAATTGCCTATGGATAAATAAATAAAAGAAACTCATTCACAAGAGGGGAGGACAGGAGCTGTCCTGATCACCCAAAATACCAAACAAATTTTAGTATTAACAATCTATAAAACAAAATATATGTGTTATGATGTAACGCTAACAAAGTTATTTTGGATATACGTAAAAAAGTATTTATAACAAGTAAAAATTATATCAAAATGAAAATGAAAAGAAAAAAGCAAATAAGCAAGATCTGTTTTATTGCAGTGATGGCGTTTCTATGTTCGTCGTGCGGAGACAATAAATCTGATGAATCCGGGACGAAATACGACCCCTCAAAACCGGTCCAAATAACCGATATAGAACCTGTAGCGGGAGGCTTGGCGACCAAGGTTTTTATCACCGGAAGCAATTTTGGTACAGATAGATCAAAAATCAAAGTGTATTTCGGAGAAACGCCGGCTACGGTAGTAAACTCTTCGGGAGAACACCTGTACGTGTTTTCTCCGCGCCAGGAAGACGGATCAAGGGACATATCCGTTGTAGTGAATAACGACAGTACTGTGTTTAAGGAAAAACAGTTCAAGTATACTGTCAATTTTGTTGTTCGAACCATTTCCGGAAAAAAGGGGACCAAAGAGTTTAAGCCGGGAAAATTGACAGAAGCAGAATTTGAGTTTCCCTCTACATTGGTAGCAGACCAGAACGGTAATATCTTTTTATCACATTGGCGCCATCCATATAGTTTTATCCGGATCAACGAAGAAGAAGACATAGTTGAATTTTTATTACCTGGAAGCTCTTCAGATGCAAAGTATGCATTAGGTGCGCCCACAGTCGATGCAAATGGAGTGGTATCAGCAATTTCAGATAATGGCAGTGTCTATTTCTCTTTTGATCCTATCGAAGGCTGGGCGCCAAGGGAACGTTCCATCTTTGCCGATGGCACCTATTCCAGATCTACCGCGCATAGTCTTGCAGCTCATCCGGTAACAGGCGATTTATACACCCGTTATTACACAACCGGACAGATCATCAGGATCAATGCCACCACCAGGGAAGCGACGCTTGAGGCTGAAACAATAACTTCGGCTGATTCATACCTTGTTTTTGACCCTGTTCATCCGAACCTTTTATACATCGCGTATGATGGCGGAAACGGAAATTGCATTGGCGTATATAATCTTGACACAAAGAAGCATACTATTTTTGCAGGCGCAGCAGGACAATCAGGATGGACGGACGGACTACTCAAAGACGCCAGGTTCAACGGGCCAAGCCAGATGATCGTGGCTCCTAATGGTAATTTGTATGTAGCAGACAGGTATAACCATTGTATCCGCGAGATTGTCCTTCCCGATGAGAACGGCGAAGGCGGAGTGGTGAAAACTATTATCGGCAAGGGAGGCGTAAGCGGTTATCAGGACGGTAACCCCGATGACGCATTGTTCAACCAACCGAGAGGCGTTGCCGTGTTGCCGGATGGCACCATGTACATCGCTGACTGGATTAACAATGTAGTCAGAAAATTAACACAAGAATAATTCATCATTTATAATTAAGAATTTATGCAAAACATCAATAAAAATTTTCTGATCATTTGTTTGTTGTGCCTGTTTCCATTTCTGGCTTCGGCGCAACAAACGCTTAACATGGGCGGCGTGGTATCCGACGAAGGAGGCCCTTTGCCCGGAGTGAGCATATATCTGAAAGGTCGTACCTCTGTGGGTACGACGACCAATATAGATGGCACATTCAAGATCAAAGCATCCAAGGGCGACGTCATTGTGTTTACCTTTATCGGCTATGAGACTGTTGAATATCTTATAGATAAGGAAGACAGCAATATTAAGGTCATGATGACATCCGCCAGCACCGAGCTTGAGGAGGTCGTAGTTACGGCATTGGGTACCCAGCGTAAAGTAAGCGTTGTGGGCGCCATTACCTCAGTAGATGCAAAAGAATTACAAACTCCGGCAACCTCCATGTCCAATATGCTTGGGGGACGGGTTGCAGGTATGATTACCATGCAAGCCAGCGGCGAACCGGGTAAAAACATTGCCGAATTCTGGGTGCGCGGTATCGGCACTTTCGGGGCAAGCAGCTCGGCATTGGTGTTGATCGACGGACTGGAAGGCGATTTGAATTCCATTGACCCTGCCGATGTGGAATCATTTTCCATACTGAAAGATGCTTCCGCAACGGCTGTTTACGGCGTTCGCGGCGCTAATGGCGTTGTATTGGTGACCACCAAACGTGGACAAAGCGGCAGATTAAAAATCACCGCAAGGGTAAATTACACGTTGTCTCATTTAACCCGAATGCCCGAATATCTGAGGGCATACGATTACGCCCGTTTGGCCAATGAAGCGAGAACAATGCGCGGAGAAGAAATTCTTTATAACAATGCTGAGCTGAAAATTATCCAACATCGCTTGGATCCCGATTTGTATCCCGATGTCGATTGGCAGAAGGAAATCATGAAACGGAACGGATTTCAGCAGACATATTACATGAGCGCACAGGGCGGCGGCGATGTAGCGCGTTACTTTGTCAGTCTGGGCGCTTCCATCGAAGACGCAGCATACAAAGTCGCTCCCGAGAATACCATACGCACGGCTGTAGGATACAACACCTACAATTTCCGTATGAATTTAGATATCAACCTGACCAAAAATACTACGTTGTATTTCGGCACCGATGGCTTCCTGTCGATGAGAAAAGAGCCCGGTTTTGCCAATACGGATATCATGTGGGCAACCCAGTCGATGCTTACGCCGATTACCGTTCCCATAAGGTATTCAACCGGAGAACTGGCCGCTCACAGTGACGGAGTGGGTATTTCGCCTTATGTGATGCTGAATTATACAGGAAGACAAAACAATCAGAATTACACCGGCAAGCAAACAATCGCAATAGCACATGATTTCTCTAATTTGGTGGAAAACCTGAAACTGAAAGTACAGGGAGCGTATGATAACCTTTCGTGGAAAAATGAAACACGCTACGTATTGCCCGACTTGTATTTAGCGAGTGGACGTACGGTGTGGGGCGAACTACAATTAACAAGAACCATGGATGCTGTAAGCCCGCAATATGCAAATTACAAACGCCAGTCGCGAAAATTTCATTTTGAAAGCACGCTAACATGGGATAGGGTAATAGCGACCGAACATCGCATCAGTGCGTTATTATATTATTACATGAGCGACCAGCAAGATACGAAGGACGCTGACGATGCAAGTCTCGGGCGCAGAGCATTAGAGGCCCTGCCTAAAAGGTACCAGGGACTTTCGAGCCGGCTTACTTATGGATTCAGGGATACCTACATGATTGATGTAAACTTTGGCTACACAGGCTCCGAAAACTTTGAGCCGGGCAAACAATTCGGCTTTTTTCCATCGGTGGCTATCGGGTGGATTCCTACCAATTATGAATGGTCAAAGGAAAATGTAAGTTGGCTCAACCACCTGAAAATCCGTGCTTCCTACGGAACGGTGGGTAGCGACCGTATAGCCGATTTCCGCTTCCCCTTTATGACCATTGTAGCAGAGAATCAAGGTGTAGGATGGGGTAGTACGCTCAACGGTGTTGCCGAATCACAATTCGGCGCCAATAACCTGATGTGGGAAAGAGCGCTGAAAGCCAATGTGGGTATTGAGGGGCGTATGCTTGACGAGCGTCTGTCGTTTGTGGTTGACTTCTTCAACGACAAGCGCGAGAGTATTTTCCAGCGCCGCGAAACCATACCCGGATATGTAGGCCTGGTATGGTCTTCGCGTCCGTATGGTAACGTGGGGAGTATGCGCAGTTACGGGTCTGACGGAAATATTTCCTTCTCGCAGGAAATCAACAAAGACTGGAGTTTTACGGTCAGGGGAAATTATACTTATTCGCAGAACGAAATCCTATATTGGGAAGAACTGCCTACACCGTATCCGTACCAGTTGCGTAAAGGGTATCCGCACGGTGCAATACGCGGTTATATTTCCTCGGGACTGTTCACCGACGAAGCTGATGTGGCCAACAGCGCTACCCAATCTTTCGGCGGGTTCAAAGTAATGCCGGGCGACATCAAGTATAAGGATGTCAACGGCGACGGAGTGATTAATTCCGATGATAGGGTTTCTCTGTCCGACCCTACCTTTCCGCGACTGATGTACGGATTCGGCGGTGAAGTAAGATTTAAAGACTTTACGCTGGGTATATTGTTCAGAGGAACGGGCAAAACGACTTTCTACCATGTCGGCTATTCTAACGATTACGGCACGAACGGTCCGGGCTATGTGCCTTTCAACAATGGCAGGATCGGTAATGTACTGACCATGGTCAACGACCCTGCCAATCGTTGGGTGCCGAGGGACTATGCCGAAGCAAACGGCATTGACCTGTCTAAAGCTGAAAATCCGGATGCCCGCTTCCCGCGGCTTTCGTATGGATACAATGACAATAATTCGCAGTTGTCCACATTTTGGAAAAATGACTCCCGTTACCTGCGCCTTCAGGAAGTTACGCTCAATTACAACCTCAAAGCCGATTTCATCAAACGGATAGGTTTGTCGTCGGCTGACATACAGTTTGTCGGCAGTAACCTTTATGTTTGGGACAAGATTAAAGACTGGGACCCGGAGCAAGGATACAGGAATGGACGCGCATATCCCATACCGGCGAGATATGCACTGCAGCTATATCTTAACTTTTAAAAATGAAGAATATGAAAAAGATGTTAAAACATATCATCATCTGTGCGTGCGTGGCAATCATGACGATGTCGTCATGCAGTTATCTTGACGTTGCCGACAATTTTGAGGAGTCATTTAAATGGGATTCTATTTTTGTCAACAAAAAGAATTTGGAACGTTATGTGTGGACTGTACCGACGATGTTTCCGGATGAGGGTTACAAATTCGACAAACTTGGTTCGTTTGCCTGCGACGAGGCTTTCTCAATCATGATAGGCGACTACACCGCACTTGATTACGTGCAGGGAAACATAACGCCCACCAATCTCAGGGCGTTTAATATCTGGAATAGCATGTACATTGTTGTTCGCAGGGTTAATACAATCCTTGCCAACATAGACAAGACGAGAGACCTTGTAGACGGCAGCAGGGAAAAGAACGAACTGTTGGGTTATATCTATTTCATGCGTGCTTACGCCTATTATAGGTTGGTGATGCATTACGGCCCTGTGGTGATCATAGGCGACGATGTGTTGGAAACCAATGAAGAGACGCAGTACTACGACCGTCCCAGGGCGACGTTCGACGAGTCTGTAGATTATGTGTGCGGCGAATTGGAACGTGCGGCAGCGCTTATGCCAGCTACTGTTTCAGCCAGTTTTTTCGGACGGCCCGTATCCGGCTCAGCATTGGGACTGAGTGCCCGTTTGCGGTTGATTCGGGCAAGCCCGCTATGGAACGGAGGTCTTGCAGCCCGCAGGACTTATGGAACATGGCTGAGGTCGACCGACGGGGTAAACTATGTTTCGCAAACGTATAACGAACAGAAATGGGCTGAGGCGGCTGCGGTTTGCAAACGTATTATTGACACCGATCTTTATTCGTTGCACATCATCCTGAAACGCGCGGATAGCCCGAAATTGCCCAGCATTGTACCAGATCTTGATTTTCCCAACGGAGCCGGAAATATCGACGTATTCAGGTCGCTTCACGATATGTTCAACGGAGAATCGCCGGTGATGCGTAATCCTGAATTTCTGTGGGCGCAAATGTCGTCCGGTATAGTCAACTATACGCGACATTCTTTTCCATACGAAACATTTAACGGATATGCCACCGTTTCTGTGCCGCAAAAAATGATTGACGCATTTCGTATGGCAGACGGACGTCCCATCAATAATTCAAGCGATGGATATCCTTACGAAACGGATGGGATATGGAACGGACCCGCAGATATAACTTTTTCCGGTTACACACTGAAGACAAATGTTCACAAAATGTTTATAAACCGCGAGTTGAGGTTCTATGCCAGCATCGGATTCAGCGGGGCGCATTGGCCCATGCTTTCCACTTCGAACAACTCAAGAAAAAACGTACAATTTTGGTATAATTCAGACGGTAACGCAGGCAAAAATACAGTCCGTAATTTGCCCTACAACGTAAACACGACCGGCTATACTTTGAAAAAGTTTGTACACCCTGAAGATTCATGGGGGACCACCGGTCAAGGCACAAATTACGAAAATTCCCGGCAGGTGTCCAAAGCATATCCGATTATACGCTATGCCGAAATCCTGCTTGCTTATGTGGAGGCGTTGAACAACCTGACCACCACCCATACCATTCAGGGTAGCGACAATAAAACCTATACGCTTACGAGAGATGTTGGCGAAATGGCCAAATATTTCAACATGGTTCGTTTCAGGGCAGGGTTGCCGGGATTGACTCCTGCTGAACTCGCATCGCAGGAAACGATGCAGAAATTGATAGAAACAGAACGGATGGTGGAATTGCTTCATGAAAACGCACGATTTTGGGATGTGCGACGTTGGGGCAAGTACGAAACCACCGAAAGGGAACCAATTATGGGTATGGACATGGATGCTAACGGATTGTCATTTTACAATGTAGTTCCGGTCAATCAGGCGGTTGCCAGGAACAGGGTAGTGGACAAAAGGCTTATTCTTCTTCCCATTGATCTGAACGAGGTGAGAAAATCGCCTTCTTTGGATCAGAATCCGGGTTACCAATATTAATTGAATAATAGAAAACAATATGAAAATATCAGTAAAAATATTCATTGCAGGTATCATCGCGCTTAACCTTGCCGGGTGCGACAATGAAGCCATCTATCAGGATGAACATTACAAAACCCAGGTTTATCTGCTGAGCAAGGGTATGGAAAATGTTTTTGTTGCATCCTATACGCTCAACGAAGAAAATCCGGAACAGTATGTTACCGTCGGATGTGGAGGCTCAAACGCCAACGAGAAGCCAATTGTGGTGAACATTGAGCCGAACCCTGAAATGTTGGACAGGTACAACAGTTTGAACTACGATTACGAGAGTAAATACGCCAGACTGTTGCCTGCATTCAGGTACGAAATCTCATCTTACACGGTAGCAATACCTGCTCTGTCGGACTATCATTATGCAAGAATGCCTGTGAAAGTCAGGCCGGAGGGACTGTCGCCTGATTCGCTTTATTTCGTTCCGCTGAAAATAGTAAGCGTGTCGGAATACGAGGTAAACGAGGCAAAACAGGACATTCTGTTTCGTGTAGTTATCGAAAATGATTACGCAACCCAGTATCCGCGAACCGATTACAGGAAAAGTGGTCAGATGACGAACCCGTTAGCCGTAATGAGCGGCACAAAAGTAGTCCACCCGTTAACAAAGGACAAGGTGAGGATGTTTATTGGCAACGAAGCGTATACAGATAATACAACTCCTGAGGATATTGCCAGAAGCTCTGTTGTGGTTCAAATCCATGCGGATAACACCGTCACTGTTACACCTTATGATAGTTTCATGATGGAAGTGGAAATGATTGTTGATGACAGCTATAACCGTTACGACCCAGCACTGATGCAAGGCCTTACCAAACAGCGAGTATTTTGGCTGAAATACCGGTTTCGTCAAAGAAGCGCCGGTGGCGGCGATTTTGGCTCATGGAGGGAAGTAGAAGAACGGTTGATACGTATAGAAAATTTGTAAATTAAAAATGAAAATGAAATGAATAACAATAATAATAAATTTTTATTTCATGCAACAAGCATCATCATCTTCGTTGGTTGTTTGATGCTCTCAGGTTGTGGCAAAGGCCCCGACAGGGATATAGAACATAAAATTTTTCTCACCCACGTGGATTTAAACATGATTGAAGGAGATGAAATTCAAGTCACAGCAAGTCCTACAAACCAATCTTTTACATGGGAGAGTAGTAATGCCAAGGTGATAACGGTCAGCTCAACCGGCCTGGTACGCGCCGTCGGCGATGGCGCATGTTTTATCTATGTAACCAGTAACGAAGGTTTACAAAGGACCATACCCGTCGATGTTCTTGAGTTCATTCCTCTTTCCGGGATTGAAGTCATTAATGCCGCAAATCTCACAACTATAGAGACAATATCCATTTTGAACGGTCGGTCCATCAATCTGGGAGCAAATGCCGTACCGGAAAATTACAATGAAAGAGTACCCTTCAATGTAATCTGGAAGTCGGCCGACGAGAATATTGTGACAATAGATGAAGTGACAGGCACACTGCATGCCCTTGACTTCGGCAGTACTGAAATTATTGTTTCATCTGTGGAAAAACCGGACGTAAAAAAGGTGATCCCGGTAGAAGTACCGGTAATTCCGATTACAGAAATTGTAGTTTCTCAAACTTCCCTGAATTTGATACTGGAACAAACCGTCACCCCATCGACATCCTTCCTGCCGACAAGCTACAGTGTTAGAGACGAATCACTCGTATGGTTATCATCCGACCCGTCCATTGCGACGGTAACGAATGGCACAATAAAAGCCATTAGTCCCGGTCAAACTACCGTTACAGTGTCTTTAAATAGTGATCCGTCTGTATATACAGATGTTCCAGTATCTGTGGAATCTCCTTCCGTGATGAATATGTCGCAATTTATAGGTACGGGGTTAAATGACAACCTCATTTATAAACGAGTGTATCTCGAAAAAGGCGTATCTATAAATGTACAGGGACTTACTGCCGCAGATATTTCGGCAGCATACAACCGCGATTTCATGGAATGGAACTCCGCAGCAGGAACACTCACATTTACCGGTGAAACCGGCGCGTGGGATGTTTATTATTCAAGCAAGTACAAGTACTTTTGGGTTAGACAAGATGAACGTAACGGCAGCACAACGGGCGTATACTGGCTAAGGGGAACGGGCTTTACCCAGGCTCCCGTGTGGAATTCCGACCTTTCCGGAAGCAGCGGAGGGTACTGTTGGGGGCTTGCAAAAATACGGTTTGCGGCATATATGAAACCATTAGGAAATAATAAATTCCAGGCATCTATCTATATTGCCTCTGCGGCAGAGTCTTCCGGTTTTTGGATTACCGTAAAACAAGATCTTTGTAACTGGTCGGATCCTCCCGGAACGCCGTTGACGTTGGTTGCACCTGCGGGATTTACCGCTTCCAATACCGATATTAATGTTAGACCTACTGGTTTTACCGGAGGGTATTATCGCCTAACAATAGATTTGGACGCCAAACAGCGAATTCTCGAAAAAATAAATTAACGATTTTTATTTCCTGCCGTGAGATTTTTTCTCACGGCAGGATTTTTATAATGAACAGAATGGTTGTTCTGTATTTTAACATACTAAGTGTATGATGTAAAAAATTAATATTAAAAACAACATTATTATGGATTATTTTCTGACCGAAAACCACTTAACGCCTGATCCGGACGACCGGACAGCTATTCCTGTCAATGTGCGTTCATATAATGACGACCAGATCATCGACCGCATGTTGTTGCGCGGAACTACGCTTACCCGCGCCGACGCACAGGCTGCCATTACGCTCTACAGGGAGGAGCACGGCTATATCATTGAGGAGGGCGGCGCCATCAATACCGGGCTGATGAAAGCGGCGCCTGCCATAAAAGGCAAATTCAATAATGCCACCGACAGTTATGACCCCGCGCGGCATACATTTTATTACAGCGCCAACCTCGCCCAACCCCTGAAAGAAAAAGCGGCGAAAATGAAAATGAATAAGGTGCAACCGCCTGCAACAGGGCCGGTGATCACCGTGGTAAAAGACAGTATAAGCCAACTGACCGACGGAACCATGACCGCAGGAGGCGTACTCGATATTTATGGCCTCCGGCTGAAAGTATTCCCGGAAACAGGAGGTAACGGCGTATTCTTTATTGCCGTAGATGGTACAGAGCATCAGGCGGAAACACTGATTGAAAACAAACCGTCGCGTATTATCGCCATGATTCCCGCCTTGCCGCAGGGCGACTATACGCTTGAAGTGAGAACCAATTTTACAGGCTCCAATACTCCCGGAAAGCAGTTACGAATAGCGGCGTATAGAACCGCTATGAGTATTTAGACGAAAGAACGGATGGTGACAAGAAAACAAAATATTATTGATCGCTCATCGCTGATTCACCGTTATCCGGCCGGGTCGTCCAGTGTTACCCAGTCAGACCTGACAGCAACGCCCGGTCGGTGTCGGCAGTTATGGCCGGCCCGACTCGACAACGGTGGCCGGTTGATGTCGACAGTAGTAGCTGGTCCGACCGGATACCTTATCACAATCAGGAGTTGCACATTGATCGTATTTCTGCGCTGCCGGCAATGGGGGATTTTGAAACCCTCAAAAAAGATTTGCGAGAACTGCTTCAACAGAGACCGGATGATAGTCCCAATCATTTTAATCATGATTTTAGGCCGTGAATTCGACAAAGGGAAAGTAAAGCGGTTAAACCGATGAACTCAAACAAAGTATTTTTAGTTTTTCTACTGTGTGTTATACCATTCATTCTATCCGCACAGCATATCATCAACGGGCGCATTACCGATGCTGATGACGGCAACCCAATTCCCGACGCGGCGGTTTTCATTTCCAACACCACTGCCGGTACTACGACAAACGCTGCCGGTTATTATCAACTCAAAATACCCGGCGGAGGAAGTTACCAACTGGTGGTTTCGCATGCGGGCTATCAATCTGTTTTCCATGATATTGAACCCGGCAGAATATCTCATACATTTAACGCAACATTGCAGGCGCGTGAAATAGAAGAAGCAACGATAGCTGTGAAAGTCAGCGCCCGTAAAAAAGATATTGACCTTTTCTGGAAAAGCATACTGGGGACAACTCCATCTAAAAGAACCATCCATGCAACCAATCCCGACGACGTTTTCTTTTACTATAATCCGGAAACACAAAAATTGACAGTTACTTGCCATATGCCACTACAAATTGTCAATTATGAAACGGGATACCATATCCAGTGCGTGCTTGACCATTTCACGCACGACTATCAAACCGATCTCACTTCATGGCAATTACAGACCATGTTCACAGAGCTTGAGCCTGAAAATTTGAAACAAAAACTGCTCTGGGGGAAAAAAAGAAAAAGAATATATCAGGTTTCCATTTCAAATTTTATCAGGTCATTTTACCAAAACATATTGTCTGAGAATGGATTTGTGTTGTTAGATGTTCGTCTGAAGCCGGTAATCACAGTCAAGAAAGTATCACCCGTTTCCGGGCTGCAACAAACTATTGTAGACTATGAGCCGGATCAAATCCAGGCAGTAAATCCTGATGACTTTTTGTTTACAGACTCTGCTAACCACAAAATGGTAAATATGGCGGAACTTCCGGAAGGACATGAAATAATGCTTTTTTGTTTCGGCAAACCGATCACCGATAAAGAAATACAAGAAATAATGGCAGCAAAAAAGTTCAAAACAAGCTGGAGAAAGATTGGCTTATTTCGGAACGCTATCCACACGCCACAACCAATTAATATTTTTCCTGACGGGACTTACATGAATTCATTGAAGTTGACTCCCAGGCTTTCTTCAAAATCTTTAAACGGGCTTAATATGATTTTGCCAATAGAATATCAGTTAGAAGCTGATGATATTGCCGTGGAAGCATTTGCGGAAAATGAACCCCGGGAAGAGGCTATGCCGTTACATCCTTTTACCACTCCACTTTTAGCTGTTGCCAAACTTTTCGACCGTCAATTATCCGTTTTCCCTCAGGAAAAGATTCATTTGCATACCGATAAACCGTATTACCTCTCGGGCGAGCGGATTTGGTTTCGCGCTCATATGGTGGATGCGGCAACGCACGTTCCCTCTTTTTCGTCGAACTGCGTTTATGTGGAACTGTTCAATGCGGAGGATTCGGCGGTCTGCCGCATCAAAACAGGACTTGGAAACGATTTGTACAGCGGATATATCTCCATTCCTGAGAATGTGCCGGAAGGCAATTATATCCTGAGAGCCTACTCCGCCGGAATGAGAAATTTGGATGAAGATTATTTTTTTATGAAAAATATCCGTATTGGCGATCCAATATCCCGCATGATACAGGTTCAGCCTGAATTTCAATTCTTATCGGATAAAAAAATCGACGCTGATTTTCGTTTCTCGCGCATCCGTCCTTCAGTGCCTGTCAACCCTGAATCTCTACGAATCACCATTAACAGCGAAAAGCCTGTAAATCTGCGAACTGTGGACGGAAAATCGAAGCTTAGTTTTCATCTTGCATCCGATGAAAAACAGCGAGTGATGCTGCTGGACGCTAAATACGAAACAATACCGTTTCGTCAATACATCAAAATACCATTGCCTGATGATGATTTTGACGTGTCGTTTTATCCCGAAGGGGGGAGCGCCCTGTATGGCGTTGAGGGGCGAATGGCATTCAAGTCGATGCAGCGCGACGGAGCGGAAATTGACGTGGAAGGAATGGTGTACGACAGCAGGGGAAACGAAATTACCCAGTTTAAAACTGACATGCGCGGCACGGGATCATTCATGCTGAAGTATGATGCGGGAGAGACTTATTATGCCGTTTGCACCAACAGCAAGGGGCAATCCAAACGCTTTGAATTGCCGGCCGCCAGAGAAGGCGGTTATACGCTTTCGGCTGTATGGAGCAGAGATCTATTAAGTGTAAATGTTCAGCCTGAAACCGCCGATACGCTGTGTTTACTCGTTCACACGCGCGGTGTGGTGCAGGATGTTTTTGTTTTGGAAAATACAGACGAACCGGTAATTCTCGAAAGAAGAAGTTTGCCTTCGGGGGTCAGCCATTTACTTCTTTTGACCAAAGAGATGGTTCCGGTATGCGAACGGTTGGTGTTTGTTCAAAATGACGATCAGGCGAAGGTGGTTTCTAAAACAGACAAAGATAATTATGCCGCCCGAAGTCCGGTGGATTATACGGTCAGTATTACCGACGAAACAGGCGAACCCTTGCTTGGAAATTTTTCAGTTTCAGTAACCTGCGACAACGAAGTTGCTGCCGATACAACGATGAACATATTGACCTCGCTTTTGCTGACCTCCGATTTACGCGGAAATATACCTGATCCGGGATATTATTTCCGCAAAAAAGGACGATCGTCTGAGTATGCGCTTGATTTGCTGATGCTCACACAGGGTTGGCGACGATACGATACGGAAAGGATCGTAAAGAATGATTTGATGAGCCCCGACACATTACAGGCAAAAGGATATGGATTGTCCGGAATGGTAAGATATGCCTTGGGATGGCGGCCGGTGGAAAACGCCAATGTGAACATCCTTTCGATGAGTGGCGATTTTACATATGAAACATTCACCGACCGCAATGGACGTTTCTATCTTCCCGACAGCGAAACACCGGACAGTACTGTGCTTATTATACAGACTGATGCACGAGCAGACAGACCGGTCAAATATGAATTGCTGCTCAACGATGTGTTGTATCCTGAGCGGACGATTCCTGTTGTTGCCACCGGTGCGCCCGACCGCGTGCAGTTTGCCAATTATGCCGACAAAGCGGAACAACAATATGTGGACGAATTTGGAACCCGAGCCAGACACATACCGGAGGTTACCATTACGGCGCCAAAAAAGACGGGCAGGGATTATTCCCGCTATTATCAACCGAAAGACGTTCACTATGTGATAACAGAGAATGATTTGAAAAAATTGCCGCCGACAAGTATCACACTCCTCTTATTGCGAATACCGGGTATACATCTCAACAATGATGGAGTATTCGAATATGCAAGAAAACCTGTTACAGTTATGGTTGATGATTTTCTGCCGGATGCGATTCCGTTGGATGAAATCGTTCTTTCTCAGATTATTCAAGTAGATTTTTTAGATAGACCAGTTGGATTTATACTGGAAAAATATGTAGTATCAATAACTACGATTTCAAGAAAGTCCAAAGAAACACCTTATATCAAGTATTTTATGCCATTGGGATTTCAGAAACCGTCCGAATTTTATGCGCCTGAATACGACACGCCGGAAAAAAATACCAAACCCGATTTGAGAACGACCATAAATTGGCAACCCAACCTTACTACTGATGAGGAGGGAAAAGCAAGTTTCAGTTTCTATACGGCAGATGTTCCTTCGACTTATACGGTAGTGATTGAGGGGATAACCGAAAATGGGAAAATTGTGTATCAGAGGGATAAGATAGTGGTAGAGTAGAAATTAAAAAGCAATAACACGTATGGCGATAAAATCAAATATTATTATTTTTGTCAAATCCGATCCGGTAGGCAATGTTTTAACAAATCAACCGGTACGAGTTCTAGGGATTATTTAATGACGAATTTCAGACTTGACAGTTTAAGGTCATAGATAAATCAAAATAAATAGTAAATTCTTTCAGATGCTTTATTTCACGAAACAAAGTCGAAAAATCAAAGGATAAAATTCAAAATGAAAAAAACACTTATTTCCATTGTTTTAACGGCGAGCCTGTTGACATCAGTGTTCTCCCAGGCCGACAAAAGAACCCGTGTGACCAAGATCGCAGATATGGTCATGAAATTACCCGTAGAAAATACGGCGGGTTTTAATCAGATGATGGACGAATTAAGCCGGCTGGGTGACGTTGTCGTTGATTTAGCGCCCCAACTGACCGATCCCGGCGGGAATGATGCGCAAATACGTTATGCCAACTTAGCTGCTTATCAATATCATGGATCGGTATATGGACTTATTCCTGTCAAGCGGGGTTTCTTGAAACCTGCCGGGGAATGGAATGTTCAAGAAGTTTTGGTCGATGGCCACCACATTAAAGTTACGCTGAACGGAACAGTGATTCTTGACGGAAACATAGCCGAAGCAAGTAATAATTCTCATCCGATGCTGTCGACGAAACGCGGACATATTGCATTTCTTGGACATGATTCGAATTTAGCCTTTCGGAATCTCAGGATCAAAGATTTGTCCAAATAGGACACTATTAAATATTTTTCAAAAACACACAATAATTAGAATAAAATGGAACAAAGAAGGCAGTTTATCAAAAAAATGGTGGCCGGCGGAGTCGTGGCATCAACGTTTCCTCATTTGATTTTGGGGAAAGAATCTGTTAAAGGGTATCGGGGAGTGAACACTCCGGTGCAGGACGGGACGCCTGTCCGCATAGCGCTTATCGGAAAAGGCGGCATGGGGACGGCCGACACCCGTACGGCCTTGCAGGTTCCCGGTGTAAAACTCGTTGCCGTATGCGACCTTTACGAGGTACGGTTGCAAGATGCAAAAAAAGAATGGGGTGACGATATTTTTGTAACACGCGACTATAAGGAAATCCTGTCGCGCAATAATGTGGATGCCGTTATTGTGGGCACCTCCGATCACTGGCATCAAAAGATCAGTATCGATGCCATGAAGGCGGGAAAACACGTATATTGCGAGAAACCAGTGATACATAAAATTTCCGAAGCTAAAGACCTGATCAAAGCGCAGGAAACGAGTGGATGCGTATTTCAATCGGGAAGCCAGGGTATAGCCTCCATCGGTAATCGAAAAGCGAAACAATTGGTGCAAAGCGGAGCAATCGGCCAGGTTAATTTAGTCGAAGCAGCCTTTACTTCCGGGCCGCGCCGTGGTTGTAGAACGCCCGATGGTATATCACTGGCAGATATTTGGTGGGACCGCTATATCATGAATGCACCTAAGGTTGCTTTTGCACCCGAACGCTTTTTCTGCTGGCGGGATTGGAAAGACTACGGAACCGGTATTGCAGGCGATTTATTTGTACATGTGTTGTCGAGTTTGCAATACATCATGGACTCGTCCGGTCCCAGGAAAGTATACACTACGGGCGATGTCGACGGCGTAGGCGATACACCCTACATCATGTTGGGGTATTTCGACTATCCCGCCAAAAACGGAAAGAACGCTTTCAAAGCGGCTTTAACGGCAAACTATGCCGACGGTGTGTCGGGAAAGTGGGGTAGCCTGGATTTCACCATCATAGGAAGTGAAGGAACACTCAGAGTGCAATGGGATCAAGTAACCTTGAAAAAATCACGAAAAGTTTCAGCAGCCGATTTCAGTGGGTTGGCTTCGTTGGGAAACAGTATCGACACGCCAGAGCAGATAAGCGAAAACGAACTCCTGTTTGTGGAAAAGGGTTATCATAACTGCCACCTGGATCATTTCACCCGCTTTTTTGATGGTATCCGTAAAAAAACGAAGGTCGATGCAGATGTTATGTTTGCAGTACAAACGGCCGTTCCGGCTGTTATGTGTTTCGAAAGCTATCTTTCGGGTAAACCGGTGTACTGGGATCCGGAAAAATTGAAAATTAAAAAATCCTGATTTAAAAAGTTCAATAGACCTTATATAAATTAGAATTTGATATGTTAACTTCATGATTAGTCAAATAGATGTCTCCAAGTAAACGAGGTACGAGCTTACGCGTGGAGACATCTATTTCGGCTAATTTGTATACACTCTAATAAATTATGAATTATCTTGCTCCATATCCGAAAATTTTAAATACTCTGGTCTTTTTTGTGATCTTTACCGCTCAGGCGCAAACGATAACAAATTTCAGGTTTACCGCCGCGGCAACAGGCTGGAATGAAGATTTTGTCGGTATTATCAATAATGGTAATAAGACAATAAGGTTTACGACCCAAAAGTGGATTGAAAACATTGAAAAGCTTCCCGCAACATTTGAGCTTGATGGAAACTACGAAGTTACAATTGGCGGGACCGTACAGGTAAGTGGAATTACGGCGAATGATTTTCGTAAAGACGTCATTTATACGATAAACGGAAATGTGCATTACACTGTAACTTTCATATCTCCGCAGGCAAGCGGGCTTCCCTTGTTGAACATCAATACCGAAAACAATGCGGGGATTACAAGTAAGGAGGACTACGTGAATATGGTATTTGCTTTGACCGACCCTGACAATCCGGTAAATGCTGTTTCAAAAACCAATATGAAAGACCTGATCAGAGGGCGAGGAAATGACAGTTGGTACAACGCTAATGCAAAGAAGAAATCTTATCGTATCAAATTCGATAAAAAAACTTCCTTATTCGGTTTGGAAGCGGCAAAAAGTTGGGTCTTGATTGCGCAATACCGAGATGCAACATTATTGTACAATACAATAGCATTTGAATTGGGTGACCGTTTTGCCTTGCCGTACAATCATTCGTATAATTTCGTGGAACTTTATCTGAATGGAGATTATAAGGGTAATTATTTACTTACTGAACAAAATCAGGTTAATCCGGGAAGAGTCGATATTGATGAAAATGAAGGATGGTTTATAGAAATCGACGGTTATTATGACGAAGAACCGAAATTTAAAACAAGTAATTACGATCTTCCCGTTATGATAAAATCGCCCGAATTTGAACCGGTCAACATCAGTAATCCTGCATTTGATTTTGTGAGAAAAGAAGTGAATGCCTTGACAGATTCTGTTGCCAGCTCGTATTTCCCCGAAAACGGATACCGTGATTTGTTAAATATGAATACTTTCATTGATTTTCTGATGATAACTGAAATATGCGATAACAAGGAAATTAGAACTCCCATGTCAACTTACATGTACAAGGATAAAGGCAGCCTCATCAATATGGGACCTCTATGGGATTTCGATTGCGGTTACGGATATAATTATAGTTATACGCATTTTCTTTCTCCCAATGCAAGAACGCCGATGAACCGCTTTTTTGAAAAATTGTTTGAAGATCCGGTATTTCTTGTCAAATATAAGGAAAGGTGGAATGAAAAATATGAAGATATTGCTTCCCTTCCTGATTTCATAGATGAAACAGTGAGCAAATTAGAAAAATCAGCAAGGCAAAATTTCCAAACATGGTGGTACAGGACTTATGCTCCATGGACAGATTCTCACCCCTACGAGCAGAATGATTTTTTGGGTTCCGTTTCAAAGTTAAAGAATTATTATACAACCCATGTTTCATATCTCCACAACGAACTCAACAAGGTGAAAGTTTTTCCTGCTAACAAAGATTTCGGAACAGAAATATCAACATATGCATTTACCCTCGTATCTTATGGTACGCTCGACGAATTAACGGCTAAATTTGGAAAGGGGAATTTGTCGGGTTTTGAATTTGTCGAATCGATTCAAATGGAGGCAACAGGTAATGGAGGATATCTTACATCCATATACGTTAAACCTAAAAACGCTCTTCCGGTTGGTTCATATAATGATGCACTGATCCTGAGCGGCAAAAATCAGGGTAACTCGTTCTCATTGAGATTGCTGGTGAACTTTATGGAAAATGGCGAGAAGCCCGGAGAAATCACCGGTATTGATGATATTCCACAGGAAAATCCGTTGAAAGCATGGGTACGCAATAACCTGTTGCACATAAGCGGTCTCGCCGTAGGAAAACCGTTGAGTATATATACCACAACAGGCGTATTGGTGTACAAAAATATTGCTACATCCGACGAAGCGGATATACCTTTGAAAATTCCGGGAGTATATATTGTTCAATCAGGAAACAACACAATAAAAGTGACGTTTAATTGAGGTTATGGAATACAGACAGATGGAATACCTGTTTTTGGACGCAATTGATGACAGTTGGATGCAAACAAACCAGCACTCAGGGTCGTGGAGTGTCGTCAAGCATGTTCGATCTGACATAACGGCAGTGAGAAGTATTGTCAAGCCTGCCCGATCTGACATAACGGCAGTGAGGAGTGTTGTTAAGGCCGCTTGATCTGACATAGCGGCAGTGAGAAGTGCCGTCAAGGCCACTTGATCTGACATAACGGCAGTGAGGGGCATCATCAATAAGATACCCACCCCCCACACAATTGGGCGACAATACCGAGACGTCGAAAATCAATACCCTGGTGGAGAATCTGCTACCCTATGCCGGTCAGATCGAATGTATCGGCGCCACAGCCCGATTTCAGGCTATGGATCAGGCCAACCGAGACTTTGCCCGTGTACAGGATACACGCTACACTGCCGAATCGGCTAAGGCGTCAGGTAATATGAAATCGGCCATCATACAATGGAAGCCAGTGTATAAGAGCGTCGTGAAACATGTCAATGCACATCATCAAACAACGCAAGGGAAAAGGAGGAGCCGGAAAAACGGAAGATGTAAAATAGTTATTGACAGGGATATTGTCAGATAATTATATGTTTTGTCATGTACTATGGTTTTTTCCTATCCTTTTCCAATAAAATGATGGGAGATTCACAAAACTTTTTATAGCAATTGAATAAATTATATACTATCTTTGCGCAGCTAATCCCGTAAATCCTCAGTTTATGCCCGCCCCCTTATCCCTTGATCTTCGCAAGCGCATCATAGCCGCCAAATTGAAAGGCGACACAGAAGCCAAGA
>JAVBSH010000269.1:0-13972 GCA_031547085.1 Bacteroidales bacterium | reverse complement strand
TCTTGGCTTCTGTGTCGCCTTTCAATTTGGCGGCTATGATGCGCTTGCGAAGATCAAGGGATAAGGGGGCGGGCATAAACTGAGGATTTACGGGATTAGCTGCGCAAAGATAGTATATAATTTATTCAATTGCTATAAGAGCCTACACCGGAGGAATGCGAAATCTGGATGAAGATTACTTTTTTATGAAAAACATCTACATTGCTGATCCTTTGAGCAGAATGATACAGGTACTTCCTGAATTTCATTTCACTTCTGATCAAAAAATCAATACGGATCTCAGGTTTTCTCGCATCCGTCCTGTGGCAGGTATTACCCCCGAATCGGTAAAGATAAGCATCAACAACGATAAGCCGGTGAACGTGAAATGTGAAAACGGTGTATCAGGCATCAGTTTCAGCCTTTTACCCGGTGAAAAACTGCGGGCGATGCTGTTGGATGCGATCTGTGACAAGCATCCATACCGGCAATATATCAGGATACCCTTTCCGGATGATGATTTTGACGTATCGTTTTACCCCGAAGGAGGTTCCGCCCTGCATGGCGTCACAGGGCGCATGGCGTTCAAGGCGATGCAACGTGACGGAACAGGAATCGATGTGGATGGTGTAGTGTATAACCGGCGAGGGAACGAGATCGCCCGATTTAAAACCGATATCCGCGGAATGGGGCAGTTCACATGGTGGCCCGACGCAGGAGAAACCTATTATGCTGTTTGTACCAACCGCAAAGGTCAATCCAAACGATTCGACTTGCCTGTTGCCAGGAAAGACGGTCATGCACTGTCGGCGTCGTGGTTTAAGGACCAACTCATCGTACAGGTACATTCACCGGGGCAACAAAGCGCCAATGAGACTCTTTGCTTGCTGGTTCATACGCGCGGCATCGTACAGGATGCCCGCATTTGGGAAAAACCAAGCGAACCGGTTGTTTTTCAAAAGGATTTTTTCCCTTCCGGTGTCACTCATTTGCTTTTGTTGAACAAAAATATGACGCCGGTGAGCGAACGCCTGGTATTTGTTCATCATGACGATCAGGCGAAGGTGACAAGCAAGTTAGACAAGGATGTCTATCCTACACGCAGTCCGGTGGAATTTTCGGTCAACATCACCGGCGAATCCGGCGAACCCTTACGGGGAAATATTTCGGTTGCAGTAACAGACGACCATGAAGTGGCTACCGATACTGTTTCAAATATATTGACTTCACTTTTATTAACCTCTGATTTGCGAGGGAATATACCGGAACCGGCATATTTTTTCCGGAAAAACAAACAGTCATCATATGCACTTGATCTATTGATGCTGACACAGGGCTGGCGACGGTACGATGTGGAACGAATTGCAAAAAATGATCTGATGTATCCGGACACGCTGATTGAAAAAGGTTACGAGATCACCGGAACGGTGAAAAAAGCCAACAATCAAAGACCTGTAAAAAGTGCAGAAGTAAGTGTTCTTTCCATGAATGGAGGTTATTCCGGAACGACCGTTACCAACCATAATGGCCGGTTCTATCTGTCGGATGGAGGAATGAATGACGGCATCCCGTTACTTGTCCAAACATCGCCCAAATTAGGCAGACAAAACCTTGAACTGACACTCGACAAGCCATCGTACCCGGAACGTTCGGTTCCTGTTGCGATTACCAACGCCCCTGCCCTCGATCTGTTGGCAATATATGCCGACAAAGCGGAACAGCAATATGTGAATGAAAACGGCGAAAGGGTTATTCATCTTGAGGAAGTCACCATTACGGGACAAAAGAAAGCAGTAGATTATTCAAATTTTTATAAATCGAGAGAAATCTCTTATTCCATTACCGAAGACGATTTGGTAAAAAATCCTGCAGCATCCGTCCGTTCTTTATTGATGCGGATCCCGAATATATGGATTTCAAATGATAGGATCACTTATGGTAATAACATCCTGGATAGTCTCATATTGTTTGTTAATAATATGCGAGAGTCTCAATATAACACTATTGAAATGTTGACAACGTCAGATATCGTTCAGGTAGATTTTTTGAGCGGATCCGTCGCAAGAGGGATGACCGGGATTTGTAATTACGCAATCAACATACATACCAAAAAAGCTATACCCAACAGACGCAGAGAAACACCCTATATCAAGCACTTTATGCCGCTGGGCTTACAAAAACCTGCCGAGTTTTATGCACCCAAATACGATACACCTGCGCAAAATACCAAACCCGACCTGCGCACGACCATACATTGGCAACCCAATATTACCACTAATGAGGAAGGCAAGGCAAGATTCAGTTTTTATACGGCAGATATGCCTTCGACTTATACGGTGGTAATTGAGGGGATGACCAAAGATGGAAAGATTGTGTATAAAAGGGATCAAATAGTGGTTGAAAATTAGAGTTATCAATTAATAAATTAAAAAGATGAAGATATTATTGCTTGTTTTTATACTTCAATTATCGTTAACCGGTAATTTTGCGCAGGTCAATCCGCCTGTGGCTGAAAAACCTTTGAGAAACGTAGGTTATATACCAAGTTGGTCGTACATCTGTTACCAAACATTGGATTATACGGCGCTTACTCATTTGAATATAGCTTTTTGCAATCCTGACACAAGTGGAAATATGAGAAATCCGTTTAGAAACGGAGAAGATATTTTCCATGATATTGTTAAAAAAGCGCATGACAATGGCGTAAAAGTGATCGCATCGTTAGGTGGTGGTAGCGGTGGAGCCAACTATCCGGCTTTAATTGCAACGGAACAAAGCAGAGTGAAATTTTGCCAAAAAATAATGGATTATATGGAAAAATTCAACTTAGACGGCGTAGATCTCGACCTGGAAGAAGGTCCCGATCATGTTTTGTGGAGAAATTACGAAGCATGGACGATAGAATTACGCAAACAATGCACCGAGCATCATAAATTGTTGACCACGGCCGTTTCTACCTGGTTTTCAAATAGTATATCGGATAATACATTTGCTTGTTTTGACTATGTTACGTTGATGGCCTATGATGGTTCATTTAATAATCATTCCTCTTACGAAATGGCGGAAGAGATGCTCCAACATTATCAAAATGTTAGAAATATTGATGCGGACAAACTTGTGTTGGGTATACCATTTTATGGTCATCGCGACAATAAGTATAATCCTGTACCTTATAAGGATATCATGAAATCACACCCGCAAGCATGGAACACCGATTACATAGAAACCATTTCTTATAATGGCGCACCAACGGTCAAGAAAAAATGTGAATTGGCCAAACAATATGGCGGGATGATGATTTGGGAATTGAGCCAGGATGTGGAAGGTGAATATTCCCTTTTAAAAGCAGTAAAGGACGGTTTGTATGATGGAAATACAGCGACAAGGTAGAGGTATGAATCGGAAATAGGGTTTTTATTGAAAATCAAAAAATATATACCTTTGCTTCCGATTTATTCAAACGCATGTTGCAAAAACTTTTACGTCACAACGCTTTTTTGATTCTGTGGTGCGTCATTGCAGCTTTCGGAACATATTTTTGCACATATGCCTTCCGCAAACCTTTTAACGCCGGCACATATAGCGACTACGCACTATGGGGAGTGGGTTACAAAAGTATTCTCATCATCTCGCAAATGGTGGGTTATGTACTTTCAAAATACATCGGTATCAAACTGATCTCGGAGCTACAACCGAACAAACGTATTATCATGATATTGGGATTGATTGCTTTCTCAGAACTGGCATTGATCGGCCTGGGGTTGTGTCCTTATCCCTGGAATTTCATTTTCATGTTTTTCAATGGGTTACCATTGGGATTGATCTTTGGTATCATCTTTAGCTTTCTCGAAGGTCGCCGCTTCACCGAGATGCTTTCGGTGGGACTGGGTATCAGCATGATCGTGGGTTCAGGAATGCTTAAGTCGTTGTATTTTTTCATTCGCGATCTTTTTGGATTAACCGAGTTCTGGGTTCCGGCTGTCGAAGGTTTAGTGTTTGCCCCATTATTACTGTTGTTTGTCTGGATGCTTTCGCAGATACCAAAACCTACTGAAAGCGACATGGATATGCGTGTGGAACGCCTCCCGATGAACCGTCCTGAAAAATGGAAATTACTATCGTCTTTTGGATTAGGTATCTTCTGTATGGTAGCTATTAATGCGCTATCAACCGTATGTCGAGATTTTCGTGATGATTTTATGGTAGAATTGACACGAGACATTGGTATTGACCGTCCTATGAATATCTTTTACAAAGTGGAACTGCTCATCAGTGTGGTAGTATTGCTGACCATCAGTGGGTTTTCGTTCATTAGGAACAATGCCAGGAGCTTCGCATTGATGCACGTATTGATTTTTTGTGGTATTCTCATTTTAGGCGCCAGTGCCATATTGTATACTTCAGGGATCATTTCCGGGCTGGCATGGCTGATCATGTCGGGTATGGGTATTTTCTTGTCATACATACCAATACAAAGTATTTATTTTGACCGTTTTATTGCTACATTTCGTGTGAAATCTAACGCCGGATTCCTTATCTATCTTTGCGATTCGGGCGGATACACTTGCTCTATGGGGCTTTTGATTTATAAAGAACTTTTTTCGCCCGATCTTTCGTGGTTAAAAGTGGTACTCACCATGAATATGGCGATAGCTGTTATCAGTACCATTCTTCTGTTGACTGCCTGTTATTATTTTTTCAGGAAATACCATAACAAACTTGATATATCTTAGAAAGTTACAAGCCCCTACTGCGATTTAGCAAATTAATTGCCTATTTAACTATGTATTTCAATGAAACATCAAGTATAGCTGTTCCTCTCTTTGTATGATTTTGTGACTATCCTTTGCCAACTGACCGAGACAGGTAGGCAAAGCGCATTTTCAATTCTCAATTCTCAATTTTCAATTGCTTTTAGCCTTCTTTCCCATGATAAATACCAGTTTTCCACCGGTTACGATCTCTTCATGGTTGATATACCAGCGGTTAAGTGGTTTGCCATTCAACAGGATTTTTTGCACATACACATTCTGATCGTTCTGGTTTTGGGCCTCTATAGTAAAAGTTTTACCGTTTTCGAGGTTTAATACAGCCGATTTGATAGCCGGGCTACCGATTTCGTATATATTCGATCCGGGAGCCATCGGGTAAAAACCCAGGCTGCTGAAAATATACCAGGCGCTCATTTGTCCGCAGTCATCATTGCCGCCCAACCCGTCAGGAGTTGCGCCGTACATGCTTTTGAGCACCATCCGTACGATTTCCTGCGTCTTCCACGGCCGGCCACAATGGTTGAACAGGTAAGGAACATGGTGAGAAGGTTCATTTCCATGCACATAATTACCAATAATACCGTCGCGGGTAATATCTTCAGTGTTTTCGAAATACTTGTCGGGCAGGTGCATCGTGAAAAGCGAATCGAGATGAGTGGCAAAACGTTTGCGGCCACCCATCAATTCAATCATTGCATCGGGCTGATGAGGCACATAGAGGCTGTAGTTCCACGCATTACCTTCGATAAAGCCCTGTCCATGTGTATCCAACGGGTCAAAATTCTTTTTCCACGAGCCGTCGCTCAACCGGGGACGCATGAATCCGATGGAAGCATCATATACATTCCGGTAGTTTTCCGAACGCTTGATAAACTCGTTATAAATATCCGTACGGTTAAGCTTTTTAGCTACCTGGGCAATACACCAATCGTCGAAAGCATATTCGAGTGTTTTGGATACAGATGAACCATTTTTATCCTCGGGCACATAGCCCAGATCCATGTAGTAGCCCAGCCCATCATAACGACGGAATCGTGCCGTAGCCACACACGCATCCAAAGCCTTGACGGGATCGAATGTTGCGTTTCCTTTTATGATAGCATCGGCAATTACCGGAACGCTGTGGTATCCGATCATACACCAGTTTTCGTTGGCATGGTGCGACCATACCGGTAAAAACGGGAAAACACTCTGGTCGAAATGTGCCAGCATCGATTTCACCATATCGTCATTACGCCGGGTTTGTATCAGGTTCAGTAAAGGATGTTCCGCCCGGTAGGTATCCCACAGCGAGAAAGTCGTATAGTTGGTAAATCCTCCGGCCTGGTGGATATTCTGGTCAAGACCGCGGTAACGGCCATCCACATCCATATATACGGTAGGATTGATAAAAGCATGATACATGGACGTGTAGAAACTTTCCTTGTCTTCGCGGCTGATCGTTTCAACCTGTATTTTCGCTAACTCACGTTCCCACTGTGCTTGTCCATCGTGCTTGGCGCGGTCGAAATCCCAATGAGGCAGTTCGGTTGCCAGGTTTTTCAAAGCTCCTTCGGTGCTCACAGCCGACAAAGCGAATTTGATCTTGATCTTTTCACCTTCGGATGTCTTAAAATCGAAATGCATCCGCAACTGGTGTGTCGCTAATTCGGGAAAATTATCCGTTTGGTCGAACTTACGCCAAAACCCTCTGTAAATTTGCGGACCTCCAAAATCACGGGAACCATACGAGCTAAAGGGCTTGGAAAAAACCATTGCAAAATATACGATGCGGGTACGCGCCCATCCGTTGGTTTGCCTGTAGCCGGTAATCAACGTATCATTCTCCACCCTGACAAACGTCCACACATTCTTATCAGGATAATTATAGATGCCCGACATCAGGTCGAGGATTACATGCGCCTGATCCGACGCGGGAAAAGTGTATTGATGAAATCCGACACGTGTGGAGGCGGTCAGTTCGGCAACAATATTATAATCGTCGAGCAACACCTTGTAATAAGCTGCTTCAGCGGTTTCGTTCCTGTGCGAAAATGACGACCGGAAGCCGGATTGAGGCTTGTCGGCCGTTCCCGGGTTCAGTTGTAGCTTACCCACAGTAGGCATCACCAGGAAATCGCCTAGGTCGCTATGTCCTGTTCCGTTGAAATGCGTGTGGCTAAACCCGACGATGGTTTTGTCGTCGTACTGGTAACCGGCGCAGTATTGGTACACATCGGCGTTATATTTTCCATTCATATCATACGGAATAGTATCTGTTTCGGGGCTGAGCTGCACCATCCCGAAAGGAACGGTAGCTCCGGGGAAAGTATGCCCCATACGTTGCGTACCGATCATAGGTTTGACATATTGAACCAATCCGGACTGTGCGAACAAAGCTGCATGCGCCATCAAACAGGCAATGATAAAGATATGTTTTCTCGACATGGATGTAATGTATTTATAATTGATTATCAGAAACCTATCAGGTTATGGAAACCTGATAGGCTAGGACGTAAAATTAATAATTCTTTTTCGGATACAGACCATTCCACCAGCTGTCATCGTTTTGCAGTCATTGGGCAAATCAGGCGAAATTTCAGTTAATAATAATTACCCATACAATTCGTTATAGAGCCTTTTGTTTGATTGTTTTTCAAAAAATGAAATGCCGATTCCACCATTTCATTTTTTAACATCAATAACATCAAGACTGGAAATATGTTTGTTGCCGAAAGGTGCAAGTATTTATTCTTTCAAGTAACGATGTTGTAACACATTGTCGCTACACTTGCAGTGTAACATTCAAGCGGCTTTATGAAGGCGGGGGTATCACAAAAGTGTGGTCGGGCGTACACCCCCATTTTCATAAAACCGCCCGTTAGGCAGTGCTTTCATCTTTGCCAAACTTTTTCCTTACTAATTTGTCCTGCACGCAAACTCAGTAATACAAATGTAAAAAACAAGTTCACTGGAATTGCTAAATGGTTTCCGTCCGCTACAAAAGCAACAAGACATACAAGGTTTACTAAAAGCCAAAAACAAAAAAAAACTTCCCACAAAATTTTCAGTGTACTATACTTGTCCGCTTTAACAAAAAGCCGTGTCGGCAAGTTTGTTTTGATCGTTGTCACAATGAGAAAAGCATTCAATGGGACAAGCAATAATAAAAGAAATGGAATTTGTGTCATTATTGGTATTCCGACGCTGTCAGCGAATGGTGGATAATCACCGCGTCCGCCACGAAACATATAATACCAATATATTCCGGGCAAAAGCAATAACCAAACAAGATTTGCACTAATAAAAATTGCCAACTTGTTAAATGTATTCACATTTTTTAAATCAGAAATTATTTTGCTTTTTGTTAGTAAGAAGAAAATAAAAATTACTCCCGAAGCAATCGCAATTCCTGCACCCAAATCCATAAAGGCAGTTTTACTTGTCCTAAGCTCAGCCTCTTTTTTGTAATACTCTTTTTTGTCAATGTCGTACGAATCAACCAACAATTTGTCCGCAAGTTCTTTGTCTTTGTAATATGGCAAAGTCAAAGAGTAGAAAAAAAGACCAAGTCCTATGATAAAAATCGAAATCGTAATTAATCGTATATTCATTTTCACTTTGTTTTATGCTTGTCAATAATTCAAAATTGTCCTGTCGCACTGTCCTACACATTGCCACTAACTCATAAATATACGCAACAGTTATACAAAGTTACACTATGCACATAAGGGATAACCGCGTTATACTTATCGGCTTTTTGACAATACTATATACTTCAATTCTTTTAGCGCATCAAAACACGACAAAGATATAAATATTTCGATTCTCATGTATCGTCAATTGATGAGAACGTTTGTCAAAACAGGCCTAAGTTTAACTTTGGCCATCCAGCGATGAGCAGAATATGTGGTACGGTTGAGTGGCAATTATCTTACAATTTGTAAGCTCGTGTGCGGACACGGTTTTGAAATTGAAAGTAAATGAAAATTCTCGTCCCAATCATCATCAGCTTAATAATTCTTTTTCGGATACAGCTCATTCCACCAGCTGTCGTCGTTTTGCAGCCATTTGGCAAACCAGGCAAAAATGCTGTTGTTCCAACGGATACGTTTATCATAATCGAGGATGTGGTGATTTTCGCCTTCAATGGAGATCAGTTCCACCGGTTTGCCGAGTATTTTCAGGGCGGTGAACATCTGTATGCTTTCGCCCACAGGGACATTGGTATCGGCAGCACCATGCAGCAACAGGATCGGAGTCTTTACCTTGTCGGCTGAGAAAAGCGGACTTTGGCCGACAAACAGGTCCCGGTTATTCCATGGATACGAATCGGCAGCGGCAACAGCATTGTAGGCGTATCCCCAATAACCCTCGCCCCAGTAACTGGTAATGTCACTGATACCGGCATGGGAGGCAGCAGCGGCAAAAATATCGGTACGTGTTTGCAGGTACATGGTCATGAACCCGCCGTATGAAGCGCCAAGACAGCCTATCTTCGTACGGTCGATGAAAGGATGGACATCACAAAACTGCTTGGTCCCTTCAATGATTTCATCGGCAGTATACGCTCCCCAGGCATTCACATGGCGTGCCGAAAACTCCTGTCCAAAACCGATCGTACCGCTGGGTTGCAGCACATATACTACATAACCCAATGTGGCATAGAGATGGAAGGGATAACGCCCGTCGAATGTACGGCTTACAGGTGTTGTCCCGCCGTAATAATATACGATCAGGGGATATTTTTTATTCTTATCGAAATTATACGGATAATAAACCCGCCCCTTGATATCGCTCCCGCCGGAAGAATGAAATGTCCAGTCCTGGACACTACCTAACTCCAACTTGTCCATCAAAGGCTTCATAGGATCGGCCAATGGGATCGTCTTGTCAGTGCGAAGGTCGAGCCTGAAAGCCGTCGATGAATACGAAACACTTTGACCAATGCCGACAGCCACCTGGGCATCTTCTGCCACATCCAGGGTTTGTAACACATCAACAGGTAAAGTTACTTTTTCAAATTTTTCCCTTTTGGTATGGTATCTATAATAATTCACATAGTCTTCATCCGTGACAACGAAATAAATATTGTTATCCATCTTACTCCAATGCATCCGATCAACCGAAGGTTTGAAGTCCAATGTAAGCGGCTTCACATGTTTTTTTTCTATATTATAAATATATGCTTGTGTATCATAACTATTCGGTATTTTATCTAAACTTTTACTCCGGCCAATTCCATCGAACGACTCTGGTCCGCCGGTAAGCAACAATTGTTTACCATCGGGTGAAAAGCAGGCGACGCCACCATACTTGATATCGTTCCATAATGTATCGATCTTCATATCGGCAAGACGGAGCATGCAGATAGTATGGAGGGAAAACGGGCGTTCGGCATAGTCATCTTTTGAAGTAGTGAAGATGATCGACTTTGCATCGGGGCTGATGGCCGAAAGGTAAGCGCTGCGGTAACCGAACACCAACGGCTGTAGCACCCCGGTTGCCAGGTCGTAATGATAAAGGAACGAACGGTTGCGCCAGCCGGACTGCCTGTCCTGCGGGGTCAATATTTGATGAACACCTCCGTCCTTGGTTTCAGGAGCCCTGTCGGTGATGGTAAAAATAAGATACGTTTCATCGGGCGCCCATTCAAAACCACCTTCCGGAAGCGACTCGGAAACAATAGTTTCCTGCATGGTCGTCACATCAACAACAACAAGCCTCCGGCCCTGCATCCCCGTGGAAGTATAATACAACCTGCTGCCTTTGGGCATCCACCTCCAACCCTTATCCTCGTCACTGCTTAAAATACTTTTGTTGGTTGTAAGATTGAATATCTTGACATTGGAACTTCTCCTCCCTTTGGGTAACACCACCGACGAGCGCATTAAAGCATATTTACCATCTGCAGAAATATTAATACCCGACGGGCGTTCGCCTTCGAGGACATCAAACAAATTAAACGGCCGCTTACCCTGTTCGGCAGCTACCTCCAACTTCGCTGATTCTTTTGGACTGGTAGCTTCCAAAACCGCCTTAATGGCAGGTCGCAAGGAGTCATTGGCCTGGACGACACATTTGACAGCCACATCGTAACTGCGCGGCTCCAATGTTAACGACCAATCGGCCGAAGTAGCTTTCTCGAAGGTTTTCTGTATGGATTGTTTGTCGGTTACTTTTTCGCCGTCCACATACACCTCGATGGTATGTGGCGAACTAACCTTCAGTTTCGCTTTGGTGAATGCAGAAGCCGTTATCGTAAAATTGAAAAAATACAACGAAGCTTGGTTACCCGGGGCTTGACGGATGATGAAATACCCGGTAGCCGAATCGGCATTGATTGCATCAGCATTACGATGGAATACTGAAGGTGAAATCTTTGTCTTTAAGATTTGTTTTGCATCATATTTGTCGCCGAAGATATTAACACTGTCACTGATCACAGGCTTTTGCAAAAGTAGCGGACCAGAGGCCATACAGGATTTTACAGTTATATTTTTGGTACTGTCCTGCGCCGAAACAGGAAGATACGACAAAAGCAATAGGAAGAGAGGAACAAAGTAACGCATGAACTAATTTGGTTTTTGAATAATTGAATGCGTAAAAATAGAGATTTCCTGTTAAAAACAAGACATAAAGAATAATATCCTATTTGAAGAAATTCACAAAAGGCCTCATTTCATGCCGCGAGAAACATAAGTTGGGACGAACTACCTCCGCCGGACATTGCTTTGCACCAAACTTCGGATTTTAAAGTCGGGGAATAAGGCCAGCTATTCCAGTTCTATGATCTTTTGACGTGTTGGTGTGGCGCTGTTGTTTTCGTATATATTTATTAAAATGTCACCTTTTCCATTCATGTATATATGCAAATCACCTGTGGCCGGACCGTTGATGGAGAAATCGCGCGACCGGGCGGCTTCATTCCAGACTCCAGGTGTCCAGCCTCCTGTTTGAATGGCTTCGAACACCCAATTGGTACAAACGGTAATGGTTTTGGCTGCGGTGGTATCGGTAGCAGGAACGACCTGTTCGCTACACAGGGCGGCAACCGATACCCGCAAACTACGACCCACGGATAGTTCGGCAGCAAGCGACGCTTCGTATTGTTCCTTCCCGGAAAAACGGCAAGGTTCGGTCGACAACAGGTTGATCCCGGTTTTTCCGTTGGCAGGATAACTAATACCCGAACTTACGGCGGGGTTCGTTTTCGTGAAGTTTTCGATGGCTGCACTGCAATCGGGCACGTCGGTCTTGTTCCCTAACGATTGGTAATATGTTTCCAGGTTTTGCCTGATGGTGGCGCCGGAAAGCAATGCCGCATCATTTGCCAGGCTGTTTTTCAGGTCATCGCTCAGTGTGCCGGTTTCGGCAATATCCCGGCCTATATCACTCAAGAGCTTTGTTAGGGTGGCTTCGTTGCGGTAACCTTGTACAATTGCCGATACAACAAGCAAGGCGGGATCACTACCACACAACTCCACATGTTCAAATGGCAACGACACAGCGGACGACAAACCAAATGCGGCCAGCACTTCCTGCCCTGCCTGCTCTTTGGCTTGTGCAAAGCTTTTACCGTCCCCAATGAGCTTTTCGACCCGTTGCCGCTCAAGGTGTGTCAATATATTCACATTGGCTATGGCATTCTCTTCCAACTCGACCAATGCCATTAGGTCGAGTTGTCCATTCGAAGCATGCCCGCTCACTTCGTTGAAATAATACCCAGTACAGTCGAGCAACACATAAGGCGATACCAACTGTATACCCTCTATGGCAAAGCTGCCGTCGTTGCTGCTGATAAGCCCTGCAAAGCTGCGACCGGTACGTTCCAGCGATGAGGTTAATTCATACACGGTGACTTTACTGCCCGACATAAATGGACCTTTTTCCACTTTTCCCCGCAAGGAGTAATTTTGTTCCCCTGTTTCGCCATCGTCTTTGCATGCCGACAGGAACAATACAATGGCTAATGTATAGCCAAAAGTTTTCAATATTGTTTTCATAATGATATCGTTTTAGATTAATTTGTTTTTTTGTCTTTGAGATTTAAAAATTAGCTTTTTGACGGCATTTTCCGAAAATAAATGAATCCACCATTAATGTGGTCAATAACAATAAAATAATTCTCACCTGAGGCGTTGCTGTTTCCTGCTATGATAGCTCCAATTGCTCCGAACATCATGCCCGCAGCTAACATGTTATCACCACTACTACTTGTTAAAGGCTTAACTGTACCGACAAAATAAAAGTTATTATCATTCCTGTATAACGGATAAAATCCATATCCTGTAGATATATAAGGTTGTCCTTCATATATAATTGCATAAGCCTCTTCCGGTTTTATATTAATTAATTTCTCATTTTCACTAACCCTTTTAACGCTTGATATACTCAAATCTTTTTTAAATTTAACAATGATTTTTCCATCCGGAATCTGATCTTTAAAAGATGAATAATTGTAATACAAGCCATCCACGTAGTCGTCTGTATGATAGGCTTTAATCTCTCTCTTTTCAATGTTATCAAGTTTAGTAATCTCATTAAGGCTATAACTAATTGAATCTGTGGTGTCTTTTTTAAGATTATTTATAATAAAATCACAAATTAATCGGCTGCCCGTCCTCAACAATGATTTTGTTACATCACCTGCTTTTACAGAAACTACTGTGTCGATGACAGCAATTTTTTTATATCTTTCTTGACTGCCGGAGTATAGTATGGCTCTCATATAACAATAACCTGTTTCACTGGTCATTTTTGTAGTTTCGGCAAATACAAAATGTCTTAACTGAAAAAGCAACTGTTTATTTCCTGAAGTGGAGTCAATTATAGAGGAAAAAAAGTTTTGTAACTGATGTTTTAATGGAACCTGCGGCTTAACTTTTGCTCTATTGTTCGTTATTCCAACCTGAACAATCCCAAGATTGGTGGTATCAACCCTCGTATCAACAAACTCAAAACTATTATATAAACTGTTGGAAATTTGAATATTCACAGGTTCAAGATTAAATTCACGAATGATATCTTGTGCTATTGTATCAATCTTGATAATAAATAAGAAAAAACACACTAAAAATAAATGATTCATATACATTTGATATTATACTTCACGCCGCCAAGTTTTGTGCATCCTCTTTTTTCCATAATTGAAAATTTAGCGATAACAACGATTCCAATTCGGATTGATAATTTTGATTCAGTTTCTCAAAAAAATCGATAATCGCCTGGTGAAATTTGGC
>JAVBSH010000176.1:0-8284 GCA_031547085.1 Bacteroidales bacterium | reverse complement strand
TCTTGGCTTCTGTGTCGCCTTTCAATTTGGCGGCTATGATGCGCTTGCGAAGATCAAGGGATAAGGGGGCGGGCATAAACTGAGGATTTACGGGATTAGCTGCGCAAAGATAGTATATAATTTATTCAATTGCTATAATATGCTGATAAACATAGGTGCATGTCAGGAGTTCTGAGATTACTTGTTGGCAGTTCTAAAACGAAAATATATAACCGACATTGATAATGTTGGATCTGCGTTTTGGTGAGGTAACAACGCGGCTGTCGAGCTTGTACTCCAGATAAAAACTGTGATGTTTTCGCAGGTTATATATCATGCCTACGCCCAAACGATTCCTGTAGTAACTGGTTGAGTCGGTGAATATTAAATTGAACAATTCGAAATTCGCGTAGGGAGCCAAGGATATTCCCGGGATATTGTATTTCAGTTCGATCCGGTTACGCCCTGTCCAATTGTGGTTGTTAACACCGGTTGTGTGGAAAACATTTTCCGCTCACCAACATACTAATTTACAGAAAAATTCGATCTGTTTTCCCTATCTTTTTCAAATTGTTTTTGCGCATTATCAATATCTTTTCGCATAACATAATACAACAAAAATACACCTATCGTAAGACCAAAACTAAACCAGAGAACGTAATAACCTATAAGAGTAATTGTTCCCCAATCATCTGGTATAAGCATATTTATTACAATGCTAATCCCAAAAAATGCTGATGTCGATTTTTGAACAATCCTTGTTAATTTCATCGTAATCTTCTCCTTTTTTGAATATAATGATAAATTTCAAGAATAGTCCAACCAATAAAAAACACACTCATTAAAAAAAGTGTAACTTTACCAATGAAACCTTTCAAATGTAATTGAAAGGTTAAATCAATAATAAAAATTGACCAAAATCCAATTCTAAAGATATTAAGTAATGTATTCATAATCAATATTTAGGTTTATAAGGAATAATGACGGGTTCTGCATATGGTGCTGGGGGTTGAGGCGCATTAATATCTAATCCTCTATACATTCTCCATCCTAATGTAGCAGCCCCCAAAGGCCACATCCAATCTGGTGCTCCAGGAGGGAAAACCGATTTATTATTAGGGCCTTGAATTGGTTCATTCCAAGGTATCCCTCTGCTTGTTCTCCAAGTATTAGGATTACCAAATACAGGATTTTCTGCTGCTTTTCTCTGGGCTTCCCATTCTCTTGCTTTCCAATTTGTATCACCTGAAAGAGTTAAAGGTATTGTATAAACAGAAATCCTTGAAGCGAATGATAAAGCAGCAGCACCATATTTTGACACCAACTGACCTATAGCGACCCATGCTGGTAAAGAAATTGCAGCCGGCGGCATTTGCCCTTGTAGCGTCGCTGCACCACTGCTACCCCGAGATACTCTACCGTGTTCAAAACCGTTTGGATAGTCAATAGTCGAACCTTGCAAATACCAGGATAAAGTCCATTCAGTTTCTCTTCCCTGATATACAGAGTTTGACCAAAAATGATACTTTTCGATATTTCCTTGATTTTCAATCTTGAAATTATATCCATGGTACGTATTATAAACATCGTAAACTGTCTTTTGATAAACGGCTCCATTACCACCAAAACCATTACCACCACCAAAACCACCACGAACTACTCCACTGCCTGCTCCCCAACTCCACGAACAAATTCCGCCAACAGAACTGTCGTAATAATAATAGTCTCCCCTGTACCAAAAACCTCCTCCACCTTCATGATCATGGATAGACATATAGTATTTAAACAAGTTCTCTCCACTCGGATCTTTATAAATCAGCGGGTTGTTCTGGCAATAGGTATACCTGTTATAACTTTGCGAGAAATCCGGCGCCTGTACGTAAGGGTCGGGACTGAGGAACCGGCCGGTGATCGGGTCGTAGAGTCGGGCATTCATATTGATCAGCCCGTCCAGTTCGGGCAGATGCTCGTGACCGGTATAGCCGCGTCCGAGCAGGAGAGTCGGCTGTGCGCCCGGCCCGTAGGGCTTAAGGGTCTGCGGGTGGCGCAAACGTCCCCACGCATCGTAGCTGCGTTTTTCTACAGCGTTGCCATTGTTGTCGCTAACGGCAACAATACTACCGAGATAATCTCGGTGTATATAATGCAATTGCCATGAACCGCTACCGCCAGTGCGGATGGCTACACAAGGCGCATTATAGGGGGAGCCACCCAGATAAAGCCGCTCTGTTATGGTACCGGCGCGGTTTTCCATTTCGTAATTGCCTCCAAGATAAGTGATTGTGAGGGAGTTGTTTGTGGCCAACTTCATAAAGGTACGTTTTCCCGCAGGGTTGTACTGGAATGTTGCGGTTAGTCCGCCACAATTTACCGATGCAGGTCTTTCGTTCGAAGTGTAAGTGATGGTTTGTTCGTTCATCGGAGTTCCGATATTCAAACCATAACTGCGGCCCAGAGAACTCTCCCGATAAACGTCGTCTGTGGTGGCGTCGTGAAGTGTCGTCCAATTGGTGCCGTTGGCCGACACTTCTGTTTTGGAACTGTTGTAGCTGCGCCAGTCCTGGTAATAATGCCACAATTTTACATCCGCTATAGATTGTGCTTGTCCCAGATCAACGGTAATCGTCTTAAGTCCCGCACCACCATCGGCATATGGGTTGCTGTATGTGTTACCGTCGGTAATCAGATGGGGATTGGTGACCGTTGCCCCGCTGATTGCTTTACCCAATGCCACATTGATGTCATTGTTGTTGATGGCCTGTATTTCAACCCAATGGTTGTATGCATTTATATTACTGCCTTGTATTACATCACGTATGTAGCGGACGGACATGTATTGCGGGGTCGGCGGCGTTTGCTCCCCGACGGCATAAGGCTTATTGGGAACATTGTAGGCCAGTGTTCCGGCATCCGATTTGAAGGTGATATTCCCCATGGCACTGTATTGTATTGTGTTGGCATTGGATGATTTTCCGTAATTGGTCAGACGCCGCATGTTGTCGTACTGGAAATTTTCCTGCCCGCCTCCGGCAATTGCGTCGGTACGGTTGCTCAACAGGCCTTTTGTATCGTCAAAAGTGTATGTTTGATCTACAAGAAGGGGCGTAACTCCTGTTTTTTGCGTTTTAATTGTTTGTGGGGAGCCGTTATCGTTATAGGTGCGAGTGGTGACCACATCGTTACCAAAAGTGTATTTTTTAACTGCCCGAAATGGTTGCGTTCGTTGACGGTATAAAAGACAGTCGTCCCGAATTTCATACTGGAAAGATAGCCGTTTGCATTATAGGTATAGGTCAACAAATCAGCGGCTATGTTATTGTATTTAACTGTAGCCAGCCTGCCGGCGTCATAAGTGTAATCTTTCACCAGCGTAATAGTTCCTTCTTTTTCTGTTTCGCTTTTCACACGTCCTAAAGCATCATAAGCATAACTTACCTCATAATGTGTGCCGGAAGTTATTTTTGTTACCCGTTTATAAGTTGCATCATACGTATAATCAATGGTTTGCTCCGGCGTGATAATTTTTTTTGGTTGCCCCCAATCGGTGTACTGATTGTATTCAATGGTCTGATTACGAGCGTTGATTTGCTTGAATAATAAACCTTCGGCATTGTACTCATACTGTATGGCGCCTGCACTTGGGTCTATGAGTTTTGTTTGTCTGCCAAAAGCATCATATTCAAAAGCAGTAACCGTATTGTCGGGCGTTTTGATACTCAAGGGCTGTCCGTCGGGGCGGAGGGTATAGATGATGTTTCCGGCAGGGTCCGACGCTTGAATAAACGTTCCCGATGCATCAAAAGTTTTGGAGGTGCTCATGCCGGCATCCACGGTGGTAACGGTATTACCACTGTAAGTGGTTGTGATTATTTTGTTTGAAGGAGATGTGGTTTTCGTTACACGGTCGTATGTGTCATACTCGTATCCGATAAAGCGTATTGTTGACGCGTACGGTTCTGATTTTGATAAAAGTCTTCCATATTCGTCATATACATAATCCACATGTGAATATGTGCCTCCGAAACTCATTTCGCTTTCGCGGGTTGCCTGCCCGAATGCATTTGTATATTGAATGCTGGTAGGTCTTTTGGTAGCAGTGGATGTGACGGAGATGATGCTTCCGTTTGTGGTGGTGTTCCAAGCGAAAGCCGTTTGGTTGGTTACCCCGTCGGGCGATATGGTTTTGGTTTGCCTGTCCAATACATCGTATTCAAAAGTGGTTGTTTGGTTCAGGTAATTTTTTGCCGAAGTCATGCGTCCGAAGCCATCATAACCATAAGTAGTGGTCAGATTCATTGGATTTGTTTCCGTTTCTACCCATCGTTTTTTTGCATCGTATGTATATGAGGTGGTCAGCGTCTTTGTCGAACTGTAGGGCTTGACCGTATGATTAGTGAGGTTCCCTTCCGAATCGTATTCAAAGGTTTCATAACCGGTTTGGGATGTTCCTGTTGCCCCTGTAAAGGTAGTTTTAGTGTCAGGTAATAGGCTGGAATTATAGGTAATAGCGATTTTGTCAATCCACGACGAACCATCTCGCGTGCTTGTAATTTTTTCTTCTGTTGGAAGCCCCAAAACGTAAACTCTGGCGCTTCCCGATCCGCTGTCGGTGTTGCTGAAAATGTACTCCTGCTTGGTTTTAACGCCAGTTCCCGCGCCGTATTCCGTTTCAACAATCTTCGGCTGGTTATAAGTATCGAAAGAACCGTAATCGGTGGTAATCACATTGTTTTTCAACAAGTCGGTTTGTTTTTGTCTTGTAAGTTGTACAGTGGCTATTTTATTGGACGCGGTACTGATATTATATGTATTTTCGACTTTCAATACCGGCGATTCTACTTTCTTCAAAACACCATAGTTCATAGGTTCAAAAGTTTGTGTGACAACTCTGTTTCGGACGTCGGTATCCGAAAAAGATTCAAATCCCACAAACCCCAAACCTTGCCGGTGGATTTTCCCTTTTGTGTAATAATAACTATGGCATGCTTTCCGAACATTACTGTACCATGTTTGCGTTTCGGCAGTAGCCCACAGATGATGATTAAAATCGTCATATGGAAAAATCGCAGTAGCAGTATTGCCGGTTTCATATATTAAAGGAGCGCTCTTGTCGTCTATTTTTTTGTATTCGGTTTTACGTATGACCCCCAGGCTATTGATCGCACCTGACAACATCCGTTCGCGGGTGTCATCTCTCAAAAATGAAATTTTATCAACAATCCCGCCGTTCGCTACGTTATAAAAGGCTAATATCTGTGTGTGATGATTACCTTCACAAACATTTGTGGGAATAAGGTTGGCAAAAAGATAGTCGGGAGGAGTTTCAGCATTTTCAGCAGTGGTTGAAATCCCATTTCCTAAAGCCGGATATACGGTAATAAAACCTAGATACATACGTACAAGGTCTGTTCGTCCATCATTGTTGACATCGTGCAAAATAAAAGAACTCTGGAATCCATACAAATTCGTCAAATTTTGGAACAACGCCTGAACTATTTTATCGAATCCATTATTATTGTTTGCATCACCTTTGCCTTTGGAATAATATATTGTCCATTCGTCGCCATTATCATAAAATCTATTATTGAGATAATATGATCGCGGCGGCGACAATAACAGATCATTTTTACCATCTCCGTTGATATCCCCCACCATCAACTTCCTACTTAAGGGCGAGCTTGCTTTTAAGTCGCTGATGGTAGCCACCTTGCCTAAGCTAAGTGAAGTAGTACCCGTAAACGCATATATCGTTGTTCCTTCACTACTCACATGGCATATTTCCGATCTTCCATCGCCATCATAATCCATTGCAAAAATAAGATCTGTTGATTTTAACAAATTTGATGAATTTGAATCATTAAAACTAAGCCCTGAAACAGTTGTATTACATAAGGTTGTTCCGGCATCTATGTCAAATACCATTATTTTAGTTGCATTTCCAAGTCCAAGAGGATTATATCTGGTTACAGCCAACACCTGTAACTTTCCGTTACCGGAAAAATCACCCAAAACGAAAACTTTCGGCGTGAGGCTTATATTTCCGCCGACATTCAGCACAGTCATGGGCGTATAATTTGTTGTTTTATAACTATCAAAACCGCCGCTTGAATTGGGCTTATACAATGTAAAAATTAATTCATCATTTGTTCCCGATACTTTGTTATTGATTTTAATCAGTTCATCGCGCGATTTTCCGTCCACATCTCCCGAAAGGAGTTGAATAAAGTCGTTTTCAAGCGTGAATTGAACTGGAGTCGCAGGACTGCTTCCCAATTCCGGATATACAAACGCTTTTATGTTGGTAGCGCTCGCGTACTCATTCTCATACTTTTTGGGAGAACCAAATTCATAATATGGATTCAGATAAGGATACGTAATCAAGCCATCATGGTCGCTTAACTGGTTAAATTTACTTTTACGAACGACCAAATCATTCGTTGTGTTACTGTACCAGCTGGTTAATTGGATGCTGGTACCTGCAAATGCAGTTTGCGGGTTATTGGTTCCATAATAGAATGTCAAAGGGTTCAGACTGCCGCTCGTAAGAATGCAGTCAATTTGAGTGAGCAATGATACCCTGTTTAGCGTATAGGTAAAATTATAAGTTCTGGTAGTGGTACTGTTGTTGATACATTGTATATAGTCGAGTAAACGGTCCTCGGCGATTTCAATACCTGCTTCCCATATACTGCTCGCATCGCTTCTTGTTTTATAGAAAAATTTTATGGAGGCAAAATCGTTGACGATCGTTTTTGACGAACCATACTGGATTTCCTTGATATAATAATGATTGTTTATCTCATCGTAAATGAATTTGATGGTGTTGCCAAGTACGTCTGTCATGAGCGTAATGGGATACTCCAATTAGTTTGCGGTTGTGTTTGTATGGTACCCATAAATGGCTGTGCTGCCATTCGAAAACCATACCTTGAAAAATTTGGTAACCGCACCGCTCATATACGCTTCAATTGTTATGTTTCCCTGCACGGGAGCGAATGTCCTGACGGTAGAAGATGTAGCGGTTTGAATTAACCGTTCACCATCCAGGACGAATTGTGCGGTAGCGGTCATTTCCGTTGGCTTTACTGTACCGTCATAATGTAAATTGGACGTAGTTCGATGGATGGATGACAAACCTCCAATGTTCCATCCATATCCTAATACGCCATCACCGGCCAGACTGTTGTATGATAAAGCAACGGAAGGTTGTGCACCTGCCCTTCCCGGAGCGCATTCTATCGGAACGGTATATGTAGTAGCCCCGTTTGGAGCAACCTGATGCTGTAAGGGAATTTCACCAACCGTTTTACTGGTATTGATACTAAAACTGTTAGGGATGTGTGGATGCAGATTGCTATAGTAGAGCAACATAGGGCCTGCGCCGTTCGTTACGCTCTGCTCAATTTCATTCTGAAAAAGATTCTGTGCGTCGCTTGAAATCGACCGGATGGGCGCTATTTGGTTATAATTAGTTAGAAACGCTGATTTCAGAGAATCGACATGTTTTATCAAGGTACTGTCTTCGGCTGCAGGTCCTAAGTCGAAAGTCTGTCCTTTCGTTATTTGTATGGTTGTCAGCAGCAGGACAAGTATAAGCAGATAACTTGATGTTGTTTTCATGATGTGTAATTATTTAGAAATAACAACTTTGTGAGTGAATGCTTTACCGTTGATGTTGATTTGCAACACATAAGTACCGTTCGGCTGGCTGCTGAGATTGATGGAATTGAGTTGTTGTAAGGAACTTAACTTTAAAACCACCCTGCCCAACGACGAAAAAATGGAAATCACTCCCTTGTTCAAAACATCGTCGAATCCTGTCATTTCAATCTGAAACTGACCTTTGTTAGGGTTTGGAAAAATCTTGATACTGTTTTTGTTGGTTAACAAAATCTGTTCAAAATCAATGGTTTTAGAAGAATAAACTTCGTCAGAACCCGTCGTAGAAGATTTTAACGAACTGGATCGCATCGCTTGAGATTTTTGGGAGCGACTGATGCGGTTACCGGAAGCATCATATGTATACGTTATATTTTGGGCTTGAACGCCCATACAGCATACGAATCCTGTGAAAATAAGAAGTAAAGAAATCTTTTTCATGGTAAAAATTTTTATTGAATTAGGTACAATAATATGGTTGACAGATAGTTTTTATATAAAAAAATCCACTACTGACCGACAAAAAATAAAGGGGTTACTCCGTAAAGTTTCCCCCCATGTTGTATTTTTGCTGTGCAAACAAAAAAATATCAACATGAGCAAAGATACGGAAAAACATTTAGTCGGCCAGCCGATTTTCAAGCAA
>JAVBSH010000183.1:0-30456 GCA_031547085.1 Bacteroidales bacterium | reverse complement strand
ACGGGCAAACTACCCTTTTCTAATGGATTGCTACCGTAAAATTGTATCGTAAGTAAGGAACCGCCTTGGTACCGAACGGTATGCCGGGTGGTGTGAGAGGTCGAAACGGGAATTAATCCCGTTTCTCCTACTCGATTTATAACAGAAAGGATATTTTTATTCCCCTTTCGATATATTCGGCAACTCCAAGCCGTATCCCTTCTTTTTATTTTCGCGTTTGAGCAACAGCGCTACTATCAATGCGGCCAACCCGAACATCGTAAAAATCATCATGGGGATGGTGTAATCGTAAATGTTTTGTGTTTTGCCATCCACTACTTTTTGCCCAATAATACAATACTTATTGAGCACCCAACCAATGAGGTAAGGAACACCCATCAACCCCCAGTTCTGTATCCAGAAAATCAGTGAATAGGCTGTTCCTAATTGCTTGTGGGGAATGATTTTCGGAACAGAAGGCCACATTGCCGAAGGAACCAACGAAAACGCAACGCCTAACAATACGCAGAGCGTCAGCGCCACCCACGCTTCATTGAGCGATGGGATCGAAAATAATGCATGTATCACCAGTATCATCAGAGAACCTACGATCATGATGGTAGCCCCTTTACCAATACGATCGTATAAATTACCAAAGAAAGGTGTCAGTATCAAAGTACCCATAGGCAACATGGCCGGCACATCACCAGATTTAATCTTGATGCCGAACAGCATAAAATCCTCTATATGGAATTTATTCACCATCAAATCCGGAGCATATTTCAGAAACGGGAAAACAGCGGAATAGAACAAAACGCACAGTATAGCTATTAACCAAAAACCATTACTGCGCAATATCACAAATATATCCGACAGGCGGAACGGATCTTCGGCTGATTTGGTATCTGCTGCAGCTTCCGAACGGTCAAGACGGATATCCATCACGGTATATGCCAGGAATGAGATAAGCCCTATACACAGCAGTATCAATGCCAACAGGACGGGTGCGGATACCAAATTAAAATGATCAGCAATACGCGATGAAAAAAGCATGGCCATCAGTGTTCCGATACGCGCCATAGCTACCTGCAACCCCATGGCCAACGCCATCTCTTTACCATGAAACCACTTGACAATGACTTTTGTAACAGTAATCCCGGCAACTTCGACACCGACGCCAAAGATGGCAAATCCTAAACTGGCCATCCATACCTGCGGGCTTGCATCCCACCACAGGAAATGCCATGTTGATGCTTCGAGCGATGGATCGGATATAGCCCAATATTTCACAGCGGCGCCAATTACCATCAACCCTGTGGACAGTATCCCGGTAAAACGCATACCCATTTTGTCGAGGATCAGTCCCCCAAAAAAGAGCATCAGGAAGAAAACATTAAACCATCCGTAAGCGCTGGTGAACAGTCCATAATTTTCACTGTTCCAGCCCAGTGTCGATTCAAGCATGGGTTTCAGCGGGGCCATCACATCGGTCATAAAATAACCGCACATCATGGTAAATGAAACAATGCCCAACGCTGTCCAACGGGCAGCTTTTGATTCGCGAAGACTCTTTTTTATTACCTCTGTCATTTTTTCGTATATTAGAATTGATGGATGTTGATTTGTTGCATTTTATAATTTAATGCTTGCAAAGCTACACGTTTTTTTCAAAACAGGTTATTTCCCGTCGAAATTATTTGAAATTACCGTCAATGCATAGTTATCACATATCAACATTTTATTTACCTTTGCATCATATCGAAAAACAACATCCCGGTACATGCAAAATTGCAGATGATGTATAGGAGAAAATTTTTCAAATTCCTTTCAGCAGGAAGTGTAGGGCTTTTGTTGCCTCCGGTTGTCAAAGCAGCCGCACCGGCACGTAGTTTGTTGCGTGATGATATCCCGGCAACGAATATTGATGATGCCCGTGCCATCCCTCGTACCAAATACTCCATGCCGGGCAGGTATCCCGGAAAGGTGATAAAGTCCGTTCGTCCGGATTGTGTAGTGGACGGAAAACCCAACCCGGATATTGTATACAATATGCTGCAAGAATGCATGTTCCGTTTGACGGACGCCAAGACGTTGAGAGAGGCGTGGTTGCAGTTTGTTGACGCGAATGATATCATCGGCCTCAAAGTAAACCCGGTTGCCGGTAAGCTACTTACTACATCGCATGCAGTAACAAGAGCTATTATCCGGCAGTTGGAAGAATCGGGTATTCCCCGTAAAAATCTGGTGATATGGGATCGTCGTGAAATGCAATTACACGAAACCGGCTATACGGAAGAAAATTATCCGGGCATTAAGGTAACCGGCACCGAGTGTGAGGATACCAATGGTAGTTATTACTCGCCGCAAGGCAAACTATATGGTGAAGAACGCATCGATACCGACCACTATTTTTATGCCGATGTAGATGGATCCTATGATGAGGAAACCATTCCATTCATGATCAACGGCGGAAAATATTCCTATTTCTCGAAAATCTGTACCCAACAAGTCACCAAGATCATCAACGTTCCTGTATTGAAAAATGCCGGTGCTTCCGTTACTTTGTGCCTGAAGAACTTGGCTTACGGTTCAATCACCAATACAGGCCGGCTCCACGAAAAGCTCTGGCACGAAACGAGCGCTTATGCTTGTGCCTTCCCGCCATTGCGCGATAAGGTAGTATTGAATATCGTCGACGGCTTCGTGGGGTGTTTTGATGGCGGCCCTGCTGCCAATCCGCAGTTTATCTGTGAATACAACACCATGTTGGTGGGTACCGATCCTGTGGCAGTTGACCGTATCGGTTACGAAATTGTGCTGGCCAAACGTATCGAGGAAGGAAAACAAACGGCGGAAAGGCCGGGTTCGACCAAGTTCATGGAGTTGGCCCAGGAACTCAAATTAGGAATAGCCGATAGGGACAAAATCGAATTGGTGGAAGTATAATGTTAATGTCTGTGATAAAATATTGTTGGATGCTGGGTATCGGCATGATACTGTTCACCGCTTGTAACGAGAAGGAAAAGGCAGAAGAAATAGTGCCAATCATTCCGTACAAAACCGGTAATAGATGGACGTATGAATCCTCTACGGGTGGTATGCAGCAAAAGGCGGTAAGTACTGACCGGTCGACCATGGAGGTGGGCGAATATGTAGAAGTAGATGGTAACAAGGGATACCGGATAGTGGGTTCGTGCAGTTCTTTTCTAGTGCGTAACGACGAGAATGGTAATGTATTAGAAATAGGCGGTTATGCCGAAAACAACAAACTGTTTGCCCCATCAATCAGGTATAAGAAAAATGCTGTAAAAGGTGAAAAATGGATTTTTAATATCATCACGGAAGATTGTACCTATTACAGTGCACACATGCCTGCACTGTTTGAACGAAATTCCGTAGTAATGACCTGTTCTCATGCTGACACCCTGATCCGGACTTCCAAAGGACAGTTCAGGTGTAAAGCTTTTTCCTATACGCCTGATAATGGGATCAATGTATATACTGATTATGTGAGCGATGGTATCGGTCGGATTAAAGGAGAACATTATGAGGACGGACAAATGATCAGTCAAAACGAATTGATTGATTACACATTAATAAAATGATTATCGGTTTTGATGGCTAATGGTGATTCTCGACTCGTCATTGCGAGCGATAGCGAAGCAATCTTTTTGGATACTAACAGATTGCTTCGTCGTTTCTCCTCGCAATGACGTTCACTTCTTACTTTTAGGCATAGTATCATAATCATTTAAATTTCTTTCATGATTTGATTCATCCAATGAATAAGTCTTTCTTTACGATCCTTTTTTCTCTGTTTTCGTTCGGACAAATATTTTCGCAAATTGAAGTAAAAACCGAACGTACATTTACCGGCAATGCGTTGTATGGCTTTATGAACGGCGGATCGGACCTGTACTACGAATACGGGTTTAAAGAATTAGTATCAAGGGTAGTCGCATATAACGGTGAAGAATTTACGGTCGATATCTATACCATGGAAACGCCTTTGGATGCATTCGGCATTTATTCGATCCATGCCTTTAAATGTCTTCGCACCGATTCGCTGGGACGATTCGATTGCCAGTCGAAATATCAATTGCAAGTCGTCGACGGCAGTTCATACATATCCATTGTTTTCCAGTCGGGTAGTAATGCCGCACGCAAAGCTGCAGATGAACTTTACCGGATATATGTGGTGGACGGGAAAAAAGGAATCAATATTCCCCCGCAATTGAACTATATTGCGCGACCATACTCAGGAACAGTCAAATATGCGAAGGGAAAACTGGGAATTGACAATGTACAATCTGCATTGAGCGACCTACTCGAAGGTATTACCAGCTACGGAGTATGGTATGTGACCAATGCCGATCAAAAAGGTAACCTCGTACTGTTCAATTTGCAAAGCGAAAAAGACTGCTCCACCTTGTTGAAAAGAATTAACAAGGAAAAGGTTATCCGTAAAGGCGCTAAGTTTTTGTTGATGAAAGAGTAAGATATCCTCACTCATCACATCAAAAAAGGGTGCCGTTTCCAGACACCCTTTTCACTAAATAATTTTCAAATAGTCCTGATCGTAACCGGTATTTATACTGGGGCTACATCACAGATATTAATACATCTCCGTAAAGACGCAATCGGGTCTGCTGCTTTCGGCACGAACTCCTGTCCTACAAAACCTTTGTATCCTGTATTTACCAATGCCCTCATGATGGCCGGATAATACAATTCCTGAGTTTCGTCTATTTCGTTACGACCAGGATTGCCGCCCGTATGAACATGGCCGATGTATTGAATGTTCTTGGTCATGATATCAATGATATTACCTTCCATGATCTGCATGTGGTAGATATCGTACAACAACTTGAAGTTTTCGCTACCGACACGCTTACATAATTCTACGCCCCATGCGGTATGGTCACATTGATAATCCTTATGTCCGTAGCTGTTAAGCAATTCCATGATGAGGGTCACTTTATGCTTTTCAGCAGTTTTGACGATGCGTTTCAGACCTTTCGCACAATTTTCCCAACCTTGTTCGTCGGTCAGGCCACGACGTTTACCTGAGAAACAGATCAGGTTAGTCAATCCGGCTTTGGCTACTTGTGGAATCACTTCCTCGTAGCTGGCTACCAGCTTGTCATGCAGTGAAGGGTCGTTCCATCCGTTGTCGATACCCATACCGGCACCTTGTGCCATGGCGCAGGTCAATCCGTGTTTTTGCACTACCGGCCAATCTTTCGGGTCAAGCAATTCGATGGACTGGATACCTATTTCCTTACATATTTTGGCAAATTCATCCAACGGATATTTACCATAACACCAGTAACTTACCGAATGTTTGACATATCCCTTCAGAGGAGCATCCGCCTGGCATGATGATACAGTTTGCGCCGTTGCAGTAACACCCAACATTGCGGCTGCCGTTCCCATGGAAGCTGTTTTGATAGCTGATCTACGATTCATAATTAAAAGTTTGATGTTTAAGGTTCAAAGTTTAAATATTCACTTTTATCTATTACCTCTTATTTTTCTTCGTCCGGATTGTCAACCAAGATACGGCCGCAATATTCGCAAACGATGACTTTTTTCCGTGAACGGATATCCAACTGGCGCTGGGGTGGAATATTGGCAAAACATCCACCACAGGCATCACGCTGTACCGTCACCACTGCCAAGCCATTACGGGCATTCGAGCGGATACGCTTGTAAGCATTGATCAACCGGGGTTCGATTTTTGCTTCAATATCAGCGGCTTTTTTCAACAATTGTTGTTCTTCTTTTTCGGTATCAGAAGTAATATCCGACAATTCGTTTTGTTTGCTTTTCAAGTCGGCGTCGCGGTCCTGCATCGTTTGCTTGGCAGAGTTGATAGCCTCTTGTTTTTCGGCGTTTTGCGCGATAAATTCGCGGATACGTTTTTCACACAGTTCGATTTCAAGCGTCTGAAACTCAATTTCTTTAGCTAAAGAATCAAACTCGCGGTTGTTACGGACATTATTCTGTTGTTCCTGATATTTCTTGATCAGGTTCTGGGCATTAACTATTTCATTTTTCTTGTTGGCGACGGCCGTTTCCAATTGGCGCATCTCATCCTGTACGTTTTTGATACGGGTTTGCAAACCGGCAATCTCGTCTTCCAAATCCTGTACCTCGAGCGGCAATTCACCCCGTAGGATGTTGATCTTATCTATCTCCGAATGTACTTGCTGTAATTGGTACAATGCTTTCAACTTATCTTCGATCGGAAGATCCTGAACGTCGACACTTTTATTCTTTTCTGCAACCATGTTTTATATATAGTTTATCGGATTGGTTTTTATTTTTGAAAAATGAACTGCAAAATTAGGGAATTTTTTCATAAGTAACTCATGAAATATTTCTTTTGTAAATTGTTCGCTTTCAAAATGCCCAATATCGGCAACCAATATATCCTCCCCGGCATCGGCAAACTGATGGTACTTGAAGTCGGCTGTTACAAAAGCATCAGCTTTGCTGCGGATGGCATTTGCAAGCAACGAACTGCCGCTTCCACCGCATAGCGCTACCCGGCATATTTCCCGATCCCTTACATTGGTGTGCCTGATGGCCGGAACCAAGAATGTTTCCTTGAGTTTTTTCAAAAAGTGATGTTCGCTCACCGGGGCAGGTAACATGCCTACAACACCCAAGCCGACAAGCTTATTAGCGTTTTGCAGGGCGTATATATCGTAAGCTGGTTCCTCGTAAGGATGGTTTTCAAACAACGCAGCTATTACTCGTTTGCCAAGATGTACCGGAAATACCGTTTCGAACCTTATCTCAGGCTCAGTGTGCAACTCGCCATGCCTGCCGACAAAAGGCCGGGCATTCTCCAATGCACGGAAACTACCTTTACCTTCCGCACTATAGCCACATGAATCGTAATTGCCTATATGTCCGGCTCCAGCCCGGAAAATGGCTTCGCGAACCTGCTCGAAATGACTATAAGGAATGTATGTTACCAATTTTTGTAATCCCGAACCTTGCGGCGACAGCACTTGCATATCAACCAGCCCAAGTTTGCCGGCCATACGGTGGCTCACACCGCCCGGAGCCACATCTATATTGGTATGTGCAGCATAGATGGCTATATCGTTCCTGATGGCCAGCCCGATGGCGCGTTGTGCATCAGTATCACCCGTCAGCCGCTTGATGCCCGAAAAGATCACCGGGTGATGGCTGATAATCATCTGTGCCTGCTGCTCCACTGCTTCGGCAACTACTGCTTCCGTAACATCAATGGTCAGCAATACTTTGTTGACAGGTTGATCGGGCCTTCCGACCAATAATCCGCAATTATCCCACGATTCCTGATACGAGAGGGGGGCGAATTCCTCGATACAGGAACAAATATCCGAAACGATAAGGCCCACAAGCCCCCTCCCCGACCCTCCCCCCAAAGGGAAGGGAGATGTGCTTTGCGCACGTTCAGAAGGAAATGACGTATTTTGCATATAAGTTTTGTGTCAAATTTATCTTTCTTTATTTATTCAGAATCTCTCTCGCCCTCGCTGCCTCTGGCCATATCTCACAGGAGAGGAACCCTTGAGCTGTCCATGATGCAATTGCAAAGCACGTTCCCCTCTCCTTGGGAGAGGGGGGAAGGGGGAGAGGCTTTTTTCTATAACAAGTCGCTTGCCAACTCGGCCAATTTGCTCCGTTCGCCCTTCACTAAGTTGATATGTGTGAAGATCGGTTGGTCTTTCATCTTGTCGGTGAGGTACGATAACCCGTTCGATTGTGAATCGAGGTATGGAGAGTCAATCTGTTCAATATCACCTGTAAGCACAACCTTGGTTCCTTCGCCGGCACGGGTGATAATGGTCTTCACTTCGTGCGGGGTAAGGTTTTGTGCTTCATCCACGATGAAGAACGTTTCGGACAGGCTCCGCCCGCGGATGTATGCCAGCGCCGACAATACCAGCGTTTCCTTTTTCTGCATTTCCTCTATTTTCCGGAACTCTTCGCTGGTTTGTTTCAGGCGTTGTTTGATCACGCCAAGGTTATCGAACAAAGGTTGCATGTAAGGCTCTATCTTGTCTTTGGCCGAACCGGGCAGAAAACCCAGATCACGATTGGCTAAAGGAACGATCGGACGGGCAAGGTATATTTGTGCATATTGCTGGTTTTGTGTCAATGCGGCTGCCAACGCTAACAGTGTTTTTCCGGTACCTGCCTTCCCGGTGATGGCAATCAGCTGCACTTCGGGACGAAGCAAGGCGTCCATGCAAAACGCCTGTTCTGCATTGCGCGGCTCGATACCGAAACAACGATGTTTGTCTACACGGACAATACGTCCGCCGGCACTGCTATAATAACCCAACGCCGTTGCTTGCCCGTTCTCGAAAATATAATATGCGTTGCCTTTGGGCAGTCCTTTGATCTTAAAATCCTTTACTGGGAGACCATCGCGTGATTCGTACAATTTGGCGATCAATTCAGGCGAACAAGCCACCGTTTCGGCTATCTTGCTCAACTCCTCAATGTTTTGCACTTTATCGCTCTTGTAATCCTGCGCTTGCAACCCTACTGATTTGGCTTTCATCCGCAGGTTAATATCCTTGGTGACAAGGATTACCAACCGGTCGGGATGTGTTTTCTTCACATGTTCGGTAATGGCCAAGATACGGTGGTCGGGAGTTTCCTCCGGGAATGAACTTTTCAATTCAGGCGAAAATGGTTTGCCGGTTTCGATACTCAGTTTACCCATATTCTTCCCCAACTTGATGCCGCCGTTGAACATCTCGTCGCCGGCAATCTTGTCCAATTCACGGGTGAATTCCCGGGCATTGTAATTGATCTGGTCATTGCCCTTCTTCATCTTATCCAGTTCTTCCAACACAACGATAGGAATGATCAGGTCGTTGTCCTGAAAATTATAAATACACATATAATCGTGTAACACCACATTGGTATCTAGCACAAAAATCTTGGGAGTTGTCTTAGCCATATCAAATATATATTAAATTTTGAAGTCCAAATATACGGGAAATATTTCGGATGTAGTAGAGTTTATATAAATTAGATAGGACTTACACGATTAATAAGATGAACCGCCAAAGGCGATCAGGAAAAATTCTGTCTATGATATATACATTTAATATATCATAAAATTCTAATCTAATAACACCGACTGTTGTATCAACGATATTATATCGATCTGACCCTGTCAGGCTACGAAGCTGCTGATAGGATCGTTTGCTGTAATGGATTCCATCAGGGTGTAAAGAGTCGCTTTACATAAATCGGATCATAACCATTTTCTCCAGTAACAGTGACAAGAGGTTCCGTTTCTAAAGAGCGGGCTACACGTTCGGGCGAAAAATCACCTTTCCGGTAAATAATATCGATCTGGAACTCCATGATTCCGCTTTGATCACCTACAAAATTGGTATACCACATATTGTTGAATAGCATCACCATATATCGCTCAGGATCTACTGGAACTTCCTGTTTCCTTTCCCGGATACGGGGAGTACCGATGGTCGACAGGGCCGCGTCCCTGCTGTTGATCAACCATGCATCCTTCCCGTTTGAATATTTGGCATAATTATCAATGGCAAAATATTCATTACATGTACCCGGAATCTGATCAATAAAAGGAGTAAACGGAATGCCTCCGTTACTCAATTCCGGCAATATTCCTTTAATTGGCAGGCCAAACCCGGCATATATTATTCCGGGCATTTCCCCCATCGACAGCCTGTGGATTTTTAATGATAATCTAGCCCGTGGTTCACCCTTATAAAGTTCAAGTTTACGAATTCCCCATTCGATACCCGGATGTTTCATTTTTTGAATATAGACCACTGAATAGGGTGTTTCCGCTTTGGCTGCCATGCCATCGGACACTGATACATGTTCTTCAAGCCGCGTTCTCCGCAGTTCCTGCGACCGGGCGGAATTGTTGCCATCAATAGACCGCATGACGGAACGGGGAGAAGGGCCATTGACAGAGTATGAAACAAGTTCACCCATCGCCCCGTCAAATAACGGGCGTTCTATCCCTTCCCACGCGGCTAATACCGGCCATCCCTGATGATCCGTCACAATTTGCGGAGGTTTTGATATGACACTACTTTCAACTTTTTCTTCACTCCATGTCAACTTTACATAACTGTTGGCAGGAATACCCTTCACCCAAAACTTGAATAATCCTTTCCTCCTTTCGTTGGCAGACAAAGTCGAAGCATTCCTGTATTTTACAGTTCCATCCGAATCATCGATTTCTTCCAGGAACATCGGAATTTTTTCCTGACTGTTGCTGTTGGTTAATGAATTATAATTGCCACGTAATGTTGCCGCAGGAACGGAAACCCAACCTGTGAAAGGTTCGTCGGTGGGGTTAGTAATAAAGACACCTTCCCCTTTATCGGAAAAATAGAGCCTTGCTCTTTGTGATAACAACCATGAGGCTTGCCCCATCGATCTCCACGCATAAGACGATTTTTCGTTGAATTGCGATTGTGTATTCAAACTCCAAGGAGCGGTTACGCTCTGAGCGGCTCCCCATGTGTGTTCCTCGAACATGCACAAATCACGGAGCATGATATCGATTTTATTTTTTACCTGTTCGGACATTTTTCCCCATAAAGGCGATCGTGCCGAAGCAATGTCCCTTTTTGCCATGCGGCTTGCTGCCAGTTCGCGCGGAGCGCTTGCATTTCCGTTTGCCCACCAGTCGACGAATTCACCTTTATACGTTGGCAGACTGTTCCCAACACTTTTCTCAATGACCTCCATCGCTTTTTTCGAAGATGTCAATACCAGTTCAGGCTTCAACCCCATAGCGTTCCATGCGTTTACAAATTTTGACAACCCCAGGAAAGGCGGGTCCGAGTCGATACGCCAGTTATTGACAAAAGTCATGGCTATATCTTCATGCGTGTACCCATCTTCCTGAAATTTTAATAATTTGCTGATACAATGTTTATTCGATTTGATCAGGGATGCCGAGTCGGTTTTCAGGAAGTCGCCGGTAGCAGGAACCTGATAACGGGTGTCGCTGGCAAAAGGGAGATCGCCTTTTCTCCATCGAACCACCTCGAAATAATCATATCCTTGGGCATATGACACATTCAGCCACACCAGCATCTTCCGTCCGTCGGGCATTTCCCACCAAAAACCCGAAGGACGCTCGAACGGGGCGCCTCCGCTGTCGGCGTTGATCCCCATCCAAAGATAACGGACGCCCTTGTTCAGCATAGTCAATGCACCGGCACGCGGAAAACCGTTCACGTCATTTTGCATGGCTACCTTGGGTTCAAACCTGTCCCACAATTCTTTAGGAAGCCAGTTACCCATCACTTTCCACTCATCGGCATTCAAGAACGGACTTTGATTGAAAGGAACAGCGGTTACCTCCATGTAGCCGTTATCCACGGCCCGCAAAAATTCTTTTTGCCTCCCTTTTGTCGCCTGATTCCACCATTCATATACCGCATGCGTACCTTCCACGGTCCAGCAATAGTTCATCGCTTCTTTTCCTATTTTCGATTGGGCAATCGCATCCAATGCTATTTCAATATACCGGTTGAAAAGATCCATGCTCACGCTTGGCAAATCGACATACCCGTAATCGAGGTGTGTGATCGGCACAATATGAAGCCGTTTGATCTTAAGGCCGGGTTCCCCGTTATCGGCTTTAAGATTGACGCATAGGCACGTTGCAAGAAGAACAGATATTATATATTTTAATTTCATATGATTGTAATTATTTATATGGATGCATCACCCTTCTTTTCCATTTTGTCAACATATCCTCAGTCCGGTTTATTATTTTTGCCAGAAGGCACCGTGACTATTTCACTAACATCATTTAAGTAATTTCTAATAATGGACTGCAATATGGCCTTAAAAGAAAACCTATCAAGTTTCAAAGATAAATAATTGTACCGGAGAATTGATAATATCGAAAAATAAGAAATCAGGGGAATATATGTACATCTTGGTCTTCTTGGGTAGAACATACCCCTAATCGATTCAGAATCATGTGTGTCGGAATGCCAACACCTTAGGGCTATGTTCCCCGTCAGGGAAGATAATAATCCATCCTTAACTAAGGATATAAATCCACCATTATTCACAGGCACCATACCTTATTTTAACCATAGCTATCGTTCAATAACGATAAATAGGTAAAATGCCTATCGAGTGGATGCCACATCCGGTAATGTGCATTTTCTTTTTAACTTTGCACTGCAAAAATCAAAAATGACACACAAAAGAATAGAATGGGATGACTTGCAAGCCACTGTCCGGTTGGGATATTTCAATCCAGTTGATGGCGTTGCCGAGTTTCATGCAATGATCATACTGGATGCCGCTTTCGCGGACGCGGAAACACAATACCGCTTGCTGGCGGAAGCAGTGCAACGCATGATAGAATTACCCGAATTGAAAAACACGACATTGGTTTGGAAACGTTTCTTCGTTAGCGATGCCGTCAATCAGGCGCCCTACCTCATGGCAAGCGCCGGTGAGGCTGTATCCGTAGTGCAGCAACCACCCCTGAACAGTTCAAAAGTTTCCGTATGGCTCTATCTCGTGGAAAACGCCCAATTATCCGTTGATCATGGAACTTTGGTCATGAAACGACCTCATTATAAGCACCTTTTCCACACACAACTCCACGAACGCAGCACCGGCGAAACAGGTTCCTTACCCCAGTCTCCGTTGATGCCTCTCCCCTCGCCTATCGAACATCAGACCCGTACCATCTTCGACCGTTATAGCGAAAGCCTTTCCCATTACGACTGTTCCCTCGAACGTAATTGTATCCGCACCTGGATCTTCGTTCAGGACGTCGATGTACAATATGCCGGCATGGTGGCCGCCCGCCGCGAATATTTCGAACGTGAAGGCCTGACGCCTCAAACACACTATATTGCCAGCACCGGAATCGAAGGACGCTACATACACCCCGATGTGTTGGTACTGATGGATGCTTATACTGTTGCCGGCATCGATCCTGCACAGATTCGATATCTGCAAGCGCCCACACACCTGAATCCGACCTACGAATACGGCGTGACCTTCGAACGCGGCACTGCTATGGATTACGGAGACCGCCGCCACATCTTCATCTCGGGAACAGCCAGCATCAATAACCGCGGCGAAATAGTGCACCCGCTGGATGTAGAAAAGCAAACCGCCCGGACATTCGAGAACGTACAGACATTGTTGGCCGAAGCCGGCGCTACCATGCAGGATACCGCGCATATCATCGTCTATCTTCGCGATACGGCCGACGCTGCTGTGGTCAACCGTTATATTGAGAAACATTACCCGGATATTCCACGTGTGATGGTCCTGGCGCCGGTATGCCGCCCGGGCTGGTTAGTCGAAGTGGAGTGTATGGCGATCAAGTCCATAGAAAACAAGAACTTTGCAGCATTTTAGATACTGAAACCTAATTATTCAATGTCGTTTAGTTAAGAAATTAAAGATGTCTCCATGCGCATACTCGTACCTCGTAAGCTTAGTCGACATGACGCCTTCTCATCAGGACAAGGCGTCATGTCGACTGGAGCTTACGCAGTATGCGGAATGGAGACATCTCTTGTGGGTTTGAACAATCCTTAAGTAAACGACATTGCCTAATTATTCTTGATCTGTTTCCACTTGTCTTGAATATTTTCCTCTCCTTCAAAATAGTTCAATTGGGAATCCCGATCAAATATCTCGAATGATGGAGCAAGCAGTATCTTATTAGAATCGGGATATCCACACACATCGTACCCGATATAAGTTCTTACATCCAGGTATACGCAAACTTCTGTTGTATGATTATATAACTGGTGCGCTCCGGTTTCGCCCATCTCAAAAAACATCAAATCACCACTGTCTACAACTTCCAACCCGGTCGGAGTCCTCAACGTTACAGAACCGGAAATAATCATAAACAGCTCCTCCGCATACCTGTGAAAGTGATAGGGCGCTGAATATTGGCCCGGATTCAGTTGCCGCAAATCAAAGTTCAAATTTTGAGACTTGATCCCTTTTTCCTTTTTCGAAACATCGGAAAACAACCTGAAATTATCTATCTTGTTTGCTTCTTCTTCAAATTTTCTTTGATTCGATTTTAAAATTGTTGCCATGAATTATTACAATTAAATTATCTATATCATGCGTATAAGTGCTTAATACTGCGGATTTCTCGGTAAATAATAATATTTTTCCCTTTCTAACAGGTTAACCCGCGCACTATTTTGCACCGAAAAACAACCGTAGCCGTTTTTCATATTGGAATTGATGAACACCGGCTCGGAGAAAAAACCAAGTCCCATCAGTTGGAATGCCAGGCTCCGATAGTGCTTGAAAGTCTCGGTGGTGAGATGTGTCACAATCAGGTCAGTCTGGTTGGCTTCCCGTATCTCGATTTCTTTGTCGGGATCATACGGGCGTGGCTGGTTATATACAGTATTTCCCGGGTAATAATATTCCGGGGATGATGTGCGGATATTCGTCGATGCATACAGGCTTAATTTGTCAGAGGCGCCAAAAGTAACATCGGTAAGCATCATCAGGTCAAAAGTATACATATCATACCCTTCGCTGTCCATCATCAAATTCTTGCTTTCCACATCCGGATTGTCCTGTACCATGGTCAGGTTATCCGTACCGATATATTCCGAATTCGACGATGAGGTGTTTGTAATGCCGTCATACGTCAGATGCTGGTAAGTGATCAATTGCAGGGAATAATAATCCGGCTTTGACGAATCATCGGCAAGCGTCATTGCCAATGGAAAATACGAACCGTATGATCTTCCACTGTAAGCTTCGGATAGCGAATTGATCCACATCACTTTGTTTTTTGTCACCACACGCGATGTGTCCAGCATAACATCAGTAACTACGGGAATAGCAGGCATCACCGCTGTGGAACTAACCCCGGCATACCCGTCTAACTCCACTTCGAGGCGGTAAGTACAACCTTCCTTTACCGGGATTCCGGTAAATTTGGCTCTATATCCCTGATTACCGCTATTGCCGCTTGCCGATATATCGAAAGGTCCCGGTATGGAAAATATCTCACGGTCGTCCTCGAATAACCTGACAAAACCATCTTTTATGATTGTCTGGTCCACCTGTCGGTAATCCTTATAATCCTGAAGCGAACGTCCTTCTACAATCGAAATATTAAACCGGCCGCTGTCGGTATCAAGGGTTGCTGTTACAGCCAGTTTGGGTGGAAAATCGGCATTGTCGATTTCGATAACGGTCTTGAATGCATCTTCGCAACCGGCAACAACCAATGCCAGAAGGCATATTACGGTTATGATATATTTGGTATTCATAAAATTCGGCATTGAAAGATATTAAAATTTGAAACTGTAACTGATTGAAGGGATAACAGGGAACAAACTATACTGCACATACTGGTATCTTTTCAAGTCCTGATATTCGGCGCCGTTCTGAACAGTTTTCCAACTTTGGTCAATATCTATATAAAAAGGATTCTTACGGCTGTATGCATTGTAAACGCCGATGATCCAGCGCCGCTCGCCCCAACGCTTCTTTTTAATAAAACTGATGCTCAGGTCGAGCCGGTGGTATGCAGCCATACGGTAACTGTTGCGTTCGCCATAATCGTAAAACTCCTGCGTTCCACCCCTACTCCAGTGGTTTTGGTTGTTAATGCCGGGATTGACCGGGTTGGACAGGCGGTAAATACCCACCGGCACCGTCACACAATTTCCGATACCGAACACCCATGTGCCCGACAATTCTATCTTCTTGCCGAAACGTTTCATCAATGCCAGGCTTACATCGTGGCGGCGATCGTATTTGTAATAGAACCGTTTACCATCGTTGATTTCGTCGAACCGGCGGTCGGCCCACGACAAGGTATAGCCTAACCAACCTGTAAAAGAACCTGTTTTTTTCTGTGCAAACAATTCAACACCGTAGCTCCTCCCTTCGCCTTGTAATATCTTGTCTTCCCAATTGCTGTTGGGATTAAAGAACGACGAACCTTCCTTGTACTCCATCACATTGTCCATTGTCTTGTAATATCCTTCAAGACTGATTTCATATTCTTCCTTGAAGTTCTGTGCAAACCCCAAGGCCACCTGGTCGGACTTTTGTGGCTTGAGGGCATCGGTGGAAGGCACCCAAAGGTCGGTAGGCAACCCTATATTGGAATTGGCCAACAGGTGCACGTATTGCGCCATACGCGAGTATGAAGCCTTCACCGAAAGTTGGTCGGTGAGCAAATAACGTGCTGACACACGCGGTTGCAATACATTATAAAACTCGTCGCGAACCGAAAAAACAGACCAATGTAAACCCATGTTGACCTTTAAGCGGTCTGTGATCCGGATATCGTCCTCCGCATAAGCGCTATATTCCCAGGCATAAACATTACCCTGCCCATAATTGGTTGTAAAATCGACCTCCGTAAAAGCCAGGGCGCCGGGATCGAAAGTGTGGTAAGTGGCAGCAGCACCAAACCGTACGTAGTGATTGGGCGAAGGCAGATAGTCGAAAGCTACGCGGTAGCTCCAATCGTTGATCCCCGAAAGATACCGCGCCCCGTAGTAATCGGTCTCCGTATACTTTTTGGGAGGATTGTAGTCATAGTCATAATGTTCATTTGTTTCCCACGATTCTATCTCCGTCTTGAAACGGTAACGGCTGTAAGTCACGGTAGTATTGCTGAACAGCCTGGGCGTAAAAATATGGTTCCATCGGAAAGCAGCTGTGATATTACCCCAGGTAAGCCCCGATTCGGATTTTGATGAGTTGCTGATGTGATCATTTTTATACTCGTCGTTGGCGTAAAACTTGTCGTCACCGAGGTAAGCGCTCAGGTAAATGCGGTCTTTGGCCGAAAACCGGTGATTGATCTTTGCCGTAAGGTCATGGAAATAGTATCCGACGTTGATTTTCTGATAATCATCTTGTTTATTGGCCATCGCGATAAAGGGTTTTGCCAACAGGTCGATATACGTGCGCCTTCCCGAAACAATAAACGAAGTACGGTCTTTCCATATAGGCCCTTCAAGGGTTAGTTTTGCCGACACAATGCCGATAGCTCCCTCGCCGTGGAATTGTTGCATGTTACCTTCCTTCATATTGATGTCGACTACCGACGATACACGTCCGCCGTACCTTGCCGGGAATCCGCCTTTGAGCACTTCCACGTTATTGATGGCGTCGGCATTGAACACCGAGAAGAAACCGAACAGGTGCGAAGCATTGTACACCGGCACGCCATCGAGCAGGATCAGGTTCTGGTCAGGACCACCGCCACGCACATACAAACCGCTGCTCCCCTCTCCACCCGACTGTATGCCCGGCATTAGTTGCAACGCTTTCATCAGGTCTACTTCGCCCAGGAAAGCAGGTAACGACTTAATCTGCGCCACCGGTACATTGACAGAACTCATCTGTGTACGTTCCTGGATGCGGTCGGCACGGCTCGCGGTGATTTCCACTTCCTGCAAATGTACCGAACCTCCAAGACTGACGTTGAGAACGGTATCGCGCCGGAGATGGAAACGGCGCACTTGGGTCTGGTAACCCACATACGAATACACTAATTCCACTTCACCCCCGGGAAGTGTCAGGCTATAGAAACCATACTGGTTGGTAGAAGTGCCTGCCAAGCTAGCTTTGTTGTAAACCGCAGCTCCTATCAGGCTTTCTGTACTCAAACTATCTTTCATATACCCCGATATAGTGTATTTCTTCGGGACATTTTGTGCAAAAATACTGATCGCTAACATCGCCAGCAATACGATAATAAAAATGAGTTTCATCTGTTTATAGTTTATTTTTTATGGTCAGATGGAACCCCGAAGGGCTCATCAATACTATGATTTATAATTTATTATATTGATAATGTCCATGAACAATTATTACGATTGGTGCACGTTTGTGCATGGACATTTCATTAATTAATGGTGTGTTACGAATGAATAAAAACAGTTACATATCAGATGCAGTATATGCCGAAACGCTGCATGATACTATTGAAAAACGAAAAATTACACTGCATATTGTATGAATGTTAAAAAGGCACAAAAAACCCGGGCATCACCCCGGGCCTGATGAAAGTCCGTTATACTACGGACCACATTCGAAATAAATAGCAGTGCATTCGATATTCATAACAAGAACGATACAAATGTACAGTAAGGTTTGGTGGGGTGATACTTTTTTCAACGAACGTAACTAAATCGTTGACTGTATTTTTTACCATGTCTTTTCACTTATACCTTGTAGAGCCTGATATGATATTAAAAAAAATGATTGTCGGGCATTTTGCCCAATGCTTGCGAACTGAGCCGTTCGGCGTAGCGTCTCGCTTCGTCGAAGCTAAAAGCAAGGCTCCTGCCTTGCAAATATGGAAAGCAGGAGCTTTCCTTTTAGCACGGCGTAGTCTGGAGACTACGCCGAACATCACCTTGCAATCAATAGGCATTGTATCCGACAATCATATTAAAAAATTAAAACGTAAAAATTGACGAACGTAAAAATGTACATCATAAAGTCAAAAGGAACTTTATGTTGCCGGCATTATATATTTTGGCATAACCTTGTTGTAGCAGGAAATCATCCAGTATTTTTTGTCCGTTTTGTTGATGGAAAGCTTCGGTCAGCTTTTCCGGGAGGCGGTGCGGGTAATACCTGATCATTTCGCGGGGATGGATCCAGAACATTTGCGGCGGGGTAATGGCTACCTGCTCGAAGTGCAGCGCCTGGTAACCTTTGCCTGAAGCCCAGTCGAGGTCGGCATAGGTCATCATATCGTCGGGATGCAGTTCGGCAATAAAGCGGGCTGTCAGCTTGCCAAGCCCCCCAACGACGCGATGATGAAGCAGGCTTGCGTAACGTAATAATTCGTACGAACGCCCGGCAACGCCATTCCGTGTAACCGTTCGCCCAGCACTGAAAGAAGCCGCCGCCACTAATTGTTCGCCTGCAAACAGTCCATAAGTGTAACGCGCATTAACCGGCCCTTGCATGTGGTTTACTACAAAGAAAGGCCGCATTGTATCCTTATCGATACGTTGTACTTTTGTTTGCCGGGCATGAATACGCATACCGGCCCCTAGAAGTGCAGCAATACGCGAATGTACAATCTCGCGGTTTACAATCCATTGATCCTGCCATAGATGTATCAGTTGAAAACCACGTGCGCTATATTCAAGTGATTTTTCCTGGAAATAATCAGGTGAAACGACATTTGATTCCGGAAAAGGCACACAGATCAAATGGAATACTAAATTTTTGCCAGATATCCAGATTTTTTCACCGGGTAGTTGCGAGAAAGTGGAAAGATTGACAATACGTGCAGATGAATCATATTGCCCGATGCAAGCAAATACTTCATCTTCAAATGTCACGGGAAAGAATGTTTAGAGACTGGTTACCGGCTGCAATTGCTTGATACGCTCAATGATCAGATCGGCAGCGGCAATACTTTGCAGTTGTTCGTCGATCCGGCGGAATGCGCCCTCATCATTATGAATAGCCATGTAAAAATTCTTCAAGTCCTGCCTGTACATGGCCCGTTCGTTATATGCATCGAGAACAATACTGTCCGACACATCAAAATCGCAATATTGTTTTTCCATCACGGATTTGAAAACATCCGCGTGGACAATCGTATCCGAATAATTGAAGGTGAATTCCAGTTTCGGGTCACCCTCCGAAATGGTGTGCATTACAATATTGACAGAACAACCATTATCGCATTCCAAACGGCAGTTAAGCAAATCGGGATAACCTTCCGACTTTGTCCATGTTTTCACGTCTACCTTGCTGATATTGGCTTTCAGTATTCCCAGCATATAGTCCATGTCACGCACCAATTCGGCATTTAACTGTGTCAGCATACCATTACCAGATGTCAATAATTGGTGCCTGATATCGATTAATCGCGGTTTTTGTTCCAATTGGGCAAGCATATCGTAAGTTGAACAATACCGGTAACCGGTTCCTAACTGTAATACTACTCCCGATTCATTTGCCAGTTTCAATAAATGTTGTACTTCACGCGAATTCAGTTGATATGGCTGGGCAATGTACAGATGCTTCATTCCTTTTAGCGATTTTTCCGCCAAGGTCATTATTTCAGGTATATCGCCGGCAACATTAATTGCATCGGTGTATTTGAAAAGCGCTTCTATAGACGAATAGGATACCAGACGGTGCTGCCTTGCAAACACCATTGAAGTACGGTTATCCAGCGCATAACACCCAGCTATCTCATAATTGTTGTTGGCCAACAATGCCATGGTATTTGTATCTGCTACTGCATCAGTGCCTATTATCCCAATTCGTATCATATAAAACTATTCGTAAAACTTTACAAATGTATATTTTTTCTTCGTAATTGAATCAAAATCTTATTTTTTTTATTAACAAATAATCTATTACGTTGGATAAGATATTGATATGTTACATTTATGACCTAAAAAATAACATAAACCCGGATTGAATATGTATTAATTCCTCTTTTGAAAAATACTTTCTTCTTTATTCAGGGCAATGTATTTATTGTTGGTATTCAATTCCATTTCCTCAAGGATACCCAATGCCAATAGCCCTTTGGTAGCCAGTTTCCCGTGAAGGATATCGCATACCTTGTATTGTAGGGCGGTATTGAAATAAATCATCTGGTTGCGGAACAGGATTAAGTGCATGGGAGACAGATTTGCATCAAAATCGAGGGCTTGTTTGAAAAAATGCACATTTGCAAGCAACGACCGGTCGAAAACGATATTGTCACCCGATATTTTGAAATAGTCGGTGAGCTGCCTTGCCCCCTGGAAACGCACATAATTCTTGCTACTGATCTCGAGTTTGTTGTTCTCCATCCATCCATTACGTATCATTTCCAGATTTTCGTCACTTACGCCCGACAGGTAAATCTCTGCCCGTTCCGTCCAACCGCTTTCTTTCAACAGGATGGCCAAGCTGTAAAATTCTTCACCCGACGCACACATCGGTAACCAGATCCGGATTTTACTTTGTTCCTTGAGGATGTTGGTGATATATATGTTTTTCAGCAATATCCAAAACGTAGGGTCGCGGAACAACTCGGTAGCATCTACGGCAACCTGCCCGATAAAATGATCCAGGAATGCTTTCGATTCAAGTTTTTTCAGCAGGGTTTCCATGTTACATTTTTCGATTGACATCAGGCGTTCCACACGCCGTTTGAACGAGGTCAATGCATAATCCGTATAATCCACACCATGAGTATCCTTGATAAACCCGGTTAGTTGGCGAATATCCCTAATGCCGATGTCCACGTTAACAGGAGTTTGCATCATATGCGCTTGTTTGAATTAGTTTGATATTTAAGAAAACGTTAATTGGAAAATTTATTTCGATTCTATTATATATACGATAATGAATAACTAATGTTTAATAATTTTTGGAAAAATTGTGTTTGCTTGTGAAAACAAAGAAATAGATAAAAAAACTAAAAACAAAATCTTTTTGATGAAGATTTTATCTACGTTTCCCTAAAACCGGATATATTTGCCACATGTTACAACAATTAAAAACCTTATTCAAGGATTTCTTTCACTTTGTCCATGAGGACTTTAACCCGGCAGCATACGGCTATGCCATATTAGTAGCGGCGCTGAGTATCATACTGATATATTGCACGGACATTGGAAAGGAGATCAGTTCGAACCGCTTTCCCACGTCCATTGCCGTTGTGAACAATATCCTGATGTTTGTATTCTTGTATTTCTTAGTGGCAATACCTACATTGGCCATAAAAGGCAAGCTGGGCGGAGTATCCAAATTTGCTTTTCTCGCCAAAGGGTTATTGTTCATGTGCCTCATCGGGTTTGCCGATGCATTTTCGTGGGACAGTGTATTAGATCTGCAAACATTATCGTCACCTGAGCGATCGTATATACTGAAAGTATTGTGGCGCATGCGTAATCTCATTTTCGTACTTCCCGTACTGGTATTACTCCGGATATTCATCGACAGGAATGTTAAAGGACTCTACGGATTATGTGGCGGCAACCATCATGTGAAGGCCTATATGTACCTGTACGTGGTGATCCTGCCCGTTTTGGTATTCATATCCTTCACGCCCGATTTTTTGACCTATTACCCTATGTATAAGCCTTGGGCTTTCGGAAATGTTTTCGACCGACCAGTGTGGATGAATACAGCGGTTTTCGAAACCGTTTATATCAGCGATTTCCTGATGGTAGAACTGATTTTCCGCGGTGCACTGATCATCGGTATGGCATCAATACTGGGACGTGGGGCGGTATTGCCAATGATTACAGTGTATGTTGCCCTGCATTTTGGCAAACCGGTGATGGAAACCATATCTGCTTTTTTTGGCGGTTATTTCCTGGGGGCGTTGGCTTTCCAGACCCGTCATATCTGGGGCGGAGTGATCATCCACATGGGCATAGCATTCATTATCGAGTTGTTGCGTTTTTTCCAGCATTATGTGCTCCATATCGGATAAATCTTCCCGGACAGAAACAAATATCATGTGATTTTTCACAATAAATGGTAACTTTGTTGGCATAAAAATAAAGATAAAATGCAAAAGTTAATTATATCTACGGATAATGCGCCCAAAGCGATTGGGCCATACAGCCAGGCAATCGAAACGAACGGAATGTTGTTTATTTCAGGACAGATACCGCTCGACCCGAAAACCGGAAAAGTTGTTGAAGGCGGCATCGAAGAACAAACCGAACAGGTATTGAAAAATATTGGCGCCATACTGACTGCCGCCGGCTATTCTTATACCAATGTAGTGAAGTCAACCTGCCTGCTGGCCGACATGAAATATTTTGCCGACATGAATAAGGTGTATGCCCGGTATTACCCATCGGCTGCACCGGCTCGCGCAGCTTTTGCCGTGAAGGAGTTGCCAATGCAGGTTTTGGTCGAAATTGAAACCATTGCTGTGAAGTAAGTACACATTTGAGGTTTTGGACAATGTTTAGAAAATTAACTGAACTTGAAATAAGAACCCTGACCGACCAGGTTTGCCGTTGCGATGACTGGAGCAAAATAGAGGTAGCCGAATGCTTTAGCCCCGAATACATCCGCAACAGTAATTTTTCGGGAAATGTCCGGATAGGCGTTTTCGAAAAGGAGGTAACATTTTTCGGCGGCGTGAAAAAACACACCGGAATCTTCAACGCGACCATTCATAATTGCCAGATCGGCGATAATGTATATATTGGCCAGATACGCAACTACATTGCCAACTATATCATTGAAAATGATGTTGTCATTGAGAATGTCGACATGTTGGCGGTGGATGGGGTAAGCAGCTTTGGCAACGGCACTCCGGTGAGCGTACTGAATGAAACCGGCGGACGCGAAGTGCCTATATATGACCATCTTTCGGCACATTTGGCATACATCCTTGCATTATACCGCCATAAACCTTCGGTGATCGATAAGATTACTACCATGATCAGTGATTATGCGCAATCCGTATCATCCGACATGGGAACCATCAGCGAACATGCTTGCCTGACCAATTGCCGGACATTGCGTAACCTCCGCGTAGGCGCTTATGCCCGCATGGATGGCATCTATCGTGTGACTGACGGGACGATCAATAGTAATGCCGAAGCCCCGACACATTTCGGTCCGGGTGTCATTGCCGAAAAATTTATTGCATGTACCGGGTCCGATGTAACCGAAGGTACTGTTATCTTTAACTCCTTCGTAGGACAAGGTTGTGTGTTGGCGAAACAGTATTCGGCTGAGAATTCATTATTTTTTGCCAACTGCCAGGGAATGCACGGCGAAGCCTGTGCTGTCTTTGCCGGGCCTTATACCGTCACACATCATAAGTCGACCTTGCTCATTGCTGGTTATTACTCATTCCTGAATGCAGGAAGCGGTTCAAACCAAAGCAACCATATGTATAAGCTCGGCCCTATACACCAAGGTATTGTGGAACGCGGTTCAAAGACTACCAGCGATTCATATATCCTGTGGCCGGCTAAGATCGGGCCGTTTACCCTTGTCATGGGTCGCCATTATAAACATTCCGATACATCCGACCTGCCATTCTCGTACCTCATAGAAAGCGGCGACGACAGTGTGCTGGTACCCGGCGCCAACCTACGCAGCGTTGGCACCATCCGCGACGCCCAGAAATGGCCCAAGCGCGACATACGTACCGACCCGCACAAGCTCGATTGCATCAACTTTAACCTGTTGAGTCCGTTCACCATCCACCGTATGATGAAGGCCCTGGATGTGTTGCGGATGTTGCAGAAAATTTCAGGGGAGACATCCGAGTTTTATTCCTACCAGAGCGCCAAAATCAAACCGAGTTCTTTGAGAAACGGATTGAAGTTGTACGAAATCGGGATTATCAAATTTCTCGGTAATTCATTGATTAAAAGACTCGAGACCATTCATTTTGAAAACGATGCCGCCATACAGGCACGTCTGCGTCCCGACACGCCAATCGGAACCGGCGAATGGCTTGACCTTGCAGGACTGATTGCACCCAAAAGCGAAGTGGAACAACTCCTTACCGACATCGATAATAGCCGGATCGGCTCGTTGGAAGGCATTGCCGACGTTTTCCAAAATATGCACCGCAATTATTATACGTATGAATGGACATGGGCCATTGAAAAGATACAGGAACGTTTCGGCAGGAAGATCGAGGATTTCACAGCCCGGGATGTGATTCGTATTGTGGAGATGTGGAAAGAAAGCGTAGTTTCACTCGACTACATGCTTTACGACGACGCCAAGAAAGAGTTTGCCCTTAGTTCGAAAATCGGATTCGGCGTCGATGGTAGCGAATACGACCGTAACCTCGATTTTGACCAAGTTAGAGGCGAGTTTGAGAAAAATGCCTTTGTGAAAGAAGCGTTGGATCATATACGCCGTAAAACCGAGCTAGGCGACGAACTCATCGGGAGAATGAAGAATATATTGTAAAAACAGTTTTAGTCCACAAATGTAACTTTTGTCCGCCATTTTCGTATAACTTTTGTGTCAATTAGGCAATATTTAGTTAATAAGGAATGGATACGGAACAAATCGGGAATATACGGCGACGTCTTTGCGAGATCAAGGAACGGCTGGAAGAACTTTCGAAAACGGATGGATCAATCAAGGAATGTTATGACCTGTGGGGAGAAGAACACCGTTTGAAACGAAACCTTTCGTTACTGAATGGAGAAGAAACAGCAGTGCTGATTAACTGGAAATACCCGTGGGATTGCGGCACACCGATACCTTACGTGGTTTCGAACGGATATACTGTATTCCTCATCTATTATTTGGCAAAACAGGATCAGGATTGGAGCGGGAGCTATACCAACCTGGCAAGTTCAGGTTCTGACCGGACAGATTGGATTGCATTGGTTGAGTTTAACCGTGCTATTGATTACAAGTTCGGCGGGCCGAATGACGAAGTATTACACGGCCATCCATTGTTCGACCATGGCCTGGAAGCCTACGAAGCGCATGAAATAGTAAATTCTTCGTGGATCGCTATCGAGGAAAAAATAAATTCGGTACACCAACGCTATGAACCCGAATTTTGGAAATTATTAAAACACTACGCATTTACTTTCCATGACGAAATGTTCGAGTGCATTGCACGCAATTATAAAATCGAAGTGTTCAACGGTGCTTTTAAAGATGTGGTTAGAGAAGCGACCGAAAGGCTTTTAAACAGTTGAGAACCTTTACCAATTGAAAATGGAGAATTGAGAATTGAGAATTGTAATATTGATTATCTGCGCTTTGCATAGATCATCAATATTCAATCAATGTTATTTAGTTAAGGGATGTTCAAACCCACAAGAGATGTCTCCATTCCGCATACTGCGTAAGCTTCAGTCGACATGACGGCGCATCCCAAAGGTTTTACTACACGCGCCACCGTCATGTCGACCAAGCTTACGAGGCACGAGTATGCGCGTGGAGACATCTTTTGGACTTGTCAATATGGATGTGATGCATGATACCATTATAATCAAAATAAAAATGCATTGACTCTGCCAATTTATCTCAATATCTTATTTTGTCTCCAAAATACACTATATTTACAGCATAATAGAAACAAAATAAAGAAATGACTTTTCTGGAATTTAAGACTAAAATGTTCGATTTGGCATGCTTCAATATCTATCAAGTATATGCATGGCAGCCTGATTTTGACCGTAATAACCTTACCCGTTGGGCTAAGAAAGGGTACCTTATCCGGTTACGACAAAGATATTTTGCTTTTTCGGAGTATAAGAACAAACCGGATTATTCCCTTTATTTTGGAAACCGGATTTACCGTCCGTCCTATATCAGCCTGCACACGGCATTGTCGTTCTACGGAATGATACCGGAAGCGGTGCTACAGATTACGAATGTGACATCGCTAAAAACGGCATCATTCGTCAATGACTTCGGCGAATACGCTTATAAGAATGTAAAGGACAACCTGATGTTCGGCTATGAATTGAAGCCAATGTCAGACAACCGCACCATACAGTTTGCCACACCTGAAAAGGCATTGCTTGATTTGCTGTATCTTTATCCGTTCTATGATAGCGAACAAGAATTGGAAGAACTGCGTTTGGATGAAGAATACCTGCAAGACGATTTGAACAAGGATTTACTGATGGAGTACTGTGCCAAGTTCCAAAGCAAGGCGCTTGACCACCGGGTAAAACTACTTTTTAAAACATACGATTTAAGTAATGGTTAATTAATGGTTAATGATAAATGACGCCTACCCGGCTTCGGCATTACCTTCGTTGAGCTCGCAAGCTCGGTTCAGGCGGGCAAAGCGCATAAAATCAATATTAAACAGCATTGAAAAAACATCGATTATTTACTCGATAGTACTTATGATACAGATTGAACAAATAAGAAATTATTTTCCGGCTCAAATTCGTGGAAATTCGGGCTTCGATAAGCACATACTGAAAGAGTATGTACAGTTGATGATTCTGGATTACCTTTCTTCTACGCCGAACATCCAAAAGATGACTTTTATCGGCGGAACAAACCTGCGTTTGGTAAAAGGAATAGACCGGTTCTCCGAAGATTTGGATTTCGACTGCAAAGACTTGTCGAAAGACGAGTTTATAGAAATGACAAACGGGGTCATCCAATTTTTGGAACGTTCAGGATTACAGGCAGAAGCGAAAGAAAAGGAAAATCCGAAACTGACAGCATTCAGGCGGAATATCCATTTCCCTGAACTGTTATTCGATTTGGGGTTGAGCGGACACAAGGAAGAACGCTTTTTGATAAAGGTAGAAAGCCAGGATCAAGGCATCGTTTATCCTCCGGTGATCACGAATATCAAAGGTTGCGGATTCTTTTTCCCGTTTCCTGTTCCTTCCGATGGCGTATTGTGCAGCATGAAAATTGCGGCCATGTTAGCCCGTGCTAAAGGGCGTGATTTTTATGACCTGATGCTTCTATTGTCACAGTCTAAACCTGATTACGATTTTCTTTCAAAACGTTGCGGAGTACATCATTTGCAGGAGTTCAAACAGGCAACAGCCGAATTACTGAAAACAGTTGATTTGAAGAAGAAGCAAAAGGATTTTGAGCATTTACTTTTCAACAAAGCCAATAGTGAGAAGATTTTGAGGTTTGGTGAATTTGTAGATTCACTTACAGAATAATTCGATGCGAAATGCACATTTCAGAACTGACGATTTCGGAACATGGTTCAATGTCGTTTGGTTAAGGGATATTCAAACCCACAAGAGATGCCTCCATTCCGCATACTGCGTAAGCTCGACATGACGGCGCATCCCAAAGGTTTTACTACACGCGCCGCCGTCATGTCGAATGTCCAATTATTTTCAATCAAACAAACTTTCATGACGAAAAAACACCGTCACTGCGAGGAATGAAGCAGTCTATCTGGATTCGCAATCGTCTGATTTGCAAATAAGTGTGTTTTTACGTCATTGGTACCAAGCTTACGAGGTACGAGTATGCGCGTGGAGACATCTTTTGAGGTTATCAATAATGGCGTTCGTTATTTTAACAAAGAAGCCTGACCAATTGTCAAGCTTCTATGATTTTTGCAGAATTACTAACTTCGTTGAACTCGTAAGCTCGGTTCTGCTATGTTCCGAGCGGCTTTGCAAATAGCCGCTCAACGGGGGTGGTTAACCAACCAGTGTTTGTCAATGGCAATACTTGGGTTGCAGGCATCTGCTCCAGGGTTGTTTTGTATAAATATAAAGCCAAAAAATGCACCAACACGGTTGGGTAAGGCATCGAACAATGCATCAAGCGCCGCACCTGTCATATTGTTATATGTACAAGACAGCTCTGATAATGCTGTACACCCGCTTACATTCAGACTGGCCAACTGGTTTTGATTACAATACAGATTTGATAGCGCAGTACATCCGCTCACATCCAAACTCGTTAATTTATTAGTATGGCAATTTAATGATGTCAGCGTAGTACTCTTGTTCACATCCAAACTCGTTAATCGATTAAGATAGCAATTCAAGGTTGTCAGCGCAGTACACTTGCTTACATCCAAACTTGTCAATTGATTAAATTGGCAATACAAGGTTGTCAATGCTGTATTCTTGCCAATATCCAAGCTCGTTAATGAAAAATTACTACTGCAATCCAAGTATGTCAGCGCAGTATTTTTACTCACATCCAAACTTGTCAATTCATTTTCAAAGCAACTCAAGTGTGTCAGCGCAGTATTTTGGCTAACATCCAGATCATGTAAAAAACTTTTTTGCACGTCCAAATGCGTAATGTTATCAGAAGTTATGATTAAGGTGCAGACACCGGATTCTATTGAGTAACTGTGCGAATAAGAGTACAAATTGGAACCCGAACTACCATCAAGATTATGTGTTTCGCTTGCCGTTCCATCACCCCAATCGATGGTAGCCGTACCGGAACCTGCCACTCTAAAGCTGAAAAAGTGGTACACGCTCATGCTCATTTGCTTCGGCCTTTCATATTTCGTTCCATCCTCCTTTATTCCCTTTTGCGTAACGGTAATTGTAATATCCGTACCGTCGCACGTGATGATGATATTTGCCGAGCGGTCTTCACCCGTTGCATTCGGTTCAAGTTTGATGGTAATTGTATATGTTCCGGCTTTATCACCACTGGCGGGGTCTATGCTAACCCACGGGTCAGTTCCCGCTTTTACGGATTTGAGAGTCCCCTCCTTAATGGTTGACGTCCACGGGCCGGTGGTAACAAAGGTTACGCCGCTTTTCCCGTCCGTTTGGTCAGCGTATACGGTTTGGGTGAGCGCCTCCTGACTTTGAGGCTTAATAGCGGGCTGGTTTTCCTTTTCGTCGTCGCCGCACCCGGTCACGACAACTGCTATCATTGCCATCAAAATACTGAGTCTAAAAAATTTGATCATGTTTGTTATTTGTTTTTAATAAAAAATTAAGAAAAATGGATGATTAGCTCGTGGTTGTATTACACCGCAACGGTATCAAGTTGCGATGTCCGCAAGTTACTACTTGCGATACCCGCAACTTATGCTTTGCGATACCCGCAAGTTATAAGTTACGGGTGTCGCAACATCCGATATGCTATTCCACAACAATTATCTGCGGATATTCAAACATCCGGATATTTTTGGTAAAAGCCGTGGATGATCCCGTGGCCTGCGTGGCTATCGCCACCCGCCATTCTCCGGCGGTAACGGTTTGTGGCAGCACAAATTGCAGTTTGGACGGGCTGTTGGGTGAGAGGCTCGCTGCCGGTATACGTACGGTATCGCCGGTAGTAACGTTGGTAAAGATCACGCCGGTTTCCTCTTCGCGGTCGCCGCGTACAGCCAGCCGCATGCCTTGTATCAGCGCCATGGCTCCGGTGTTCAGCGCATCGGTTTCGCCGACTACGGGGTTGGTTACTTTTTGAATCACCGGACCGGTAGGGGCGGTTTGCTCGGCAATCTGCACCGTAGTATTGGCGCCGATTTCCTCGCGGGCGTATGCTCCGGCTGCCAGGTTCACGCGCACATCTAATTTACCTGCGGCTATGTTGTGTCCTAACTGCTCGGAATACACCACACCCTTGATGCTTACCGAGGCGCGGAACATACCGGTGATTACGTTGTAGCCTTCGGCCACCGCTATGGCGCACTCCCTGAGGAAAAGCTGCACGAAGGCTTTGCCGTTGACATTCTTCGTGGCTATTTCCTTCACTTCCAAGCGACGTATGATATCGTCCTCGTACAATGTCCCTTTTTGCTGCGTCAGCAGGTAATAATCGTTGGTAACATCTTTTGTCAGCTCGTTCGGATAAGCTATTGCTTTAATGATTCCCATGGCATTTAATTTAATGGTTAATTGATTATAGCAATTGAATAAATTATATACTATCTTTGCGCAGCTAATCCCGTAAATCCTCAGTTTATGCCCGCCCCCTTATCCCTTGATCTTCGCAAGCGCATCATAGCCGCCAAATTGAAAGGCGACACAGAAGCCAAGA
>JAVBSH010000250.1:0-28942 GCA_031547085.1 Bacteroidales bacterium | reverse complement strand
AAATTCCACAGTACAATCAGAGGATTTTTTGACCAAATAAACGATATAGCACAGCCTGAATTGGAGAGTTTACTCACACTTAAATTTCAACTTTTTGAACAGGAAACAATCTCACAAAATCAAGTCGCGTAAAGTATAAATCAATTATTGAAATTTGATTTTCATCAGAACAGGATTATCTTCTTCTTGGAGCGAAGATATTACTTGTTTCAATTGCCCTTGTATTTTTCCTGTTTCATCCGCCTCAAACAGCTGCGCAACATCCAACAGTCGCACGCCAGTGTTTTCAGGTGTTATTGCCGGGCCAAAACCAACGTTCGACGACTCAAAATCTTTATTGATCAGTTTGATTTCGTTCAATTGCCCCATCTCGAAATCATACATTAAGTCCATTGCAGGAAATTGTTTTGTCTTCTTTGCTAACTCTATATCCAACATGCCTTTTGTCAAAAAAATAAACTTGTCTGTCATCATATAATTTACTGCCACCATTTTAGGATCGGTACTATGTACGGATGGTTTTCGTACCATCAAAGGAATCAATTCCTTCTGGGGCGTCAGCTTATAAATGGTATCGGATGACAAATCACTTATAATGAAATTCTTCCCGTAAGACCGGTTATTAGGCATTGACAAAGTTAACGATGTCATATACTTTTTCCCGTCAATTTCGACCTCAAAGATAAATCTGCTTGATATCCTGACAGGCAAGTTAATATCCAATTTATCAACAACATGTCCATCTTTTTTGGATATGAAAATATAAGGCTTGTTGGAATATTTATTCTGATTCAAACCGTATTCATCATAAGCAAGAAGTGTTTCATCATCGAAATTGTATGCCTGGAGCAAAAGGTCGGAAGGGCAGTCGAGGATTCGCTTGAATTCCCCATCTTCTGCATACACCAGAAATTTAGGTTTAACGGCAATCCTGTCGAAAATAAATATTTCTTTTGCTTTTTCGTCAAATGCAACACTATGTATCCTGCTATATTCTGTTCCGCTTTTTCCTTTGTGATTAAAACTGAACTTAGACTTTCCTTTCCCGTCAAAAATGAAAACATCGCCCTTTGATCTAGTTACTGCGACGATATAATTATCCGACACATAAATAATCAGTGTTTCACTCGACATCAGCGTATGGCTGTTGGTTTCCAAAGGTATGTATTCAACTTTGGCAATATCCTGTAAATACATCTCTTTTTTAGGACATTCCCCGGATAAATCTATTTCTGCCAAACTCCCTGTTCCCGGCTTGTTGCTACTCATATTACACTGCGAAAGTAAAAGTACCGCAAAGAAATAAACGATCTTTTTCATATGATAACTTATTGAAGATTAATTATCGTTGTCCGCGACAAAGATAAACTAAAATTTTAAATAATCATTTAAGATTTTAAAATTACTCTCAAAAAATTCAGACAATATATAAAAGCCTAATAATCAGTAATTATATCTGGTTATCAGACTTGATGCAGGCTTACCATGCCTTCGAGACCAGGCTACATTTCCTTAAATTTCTTGAAGTCTTCCAGTTTACCAAACATTAGCAAAATATCTTTTTCGTGCAAGGTAGTTTGGTCGTCGAAGTTTTGTAACAGCTTCTGGGTTTCGCGGGTAAGTAATATCAGGTTCTTTTCCAACACTGTTCGCTTAATGGCAATCAGGGTGAGGGAGAAGTTTTTGTCCACATTGATGGCTTCCACTGTTTGCCCGACAAATATTTCGGGTACAGACACTTCCATAATCGCATGTCCATCATCAACCATGTAGGAAGATGATACGCCCGACATCTCGATCCGCGATGCGTACATTTCCGCATATTCGCGTTCGGGCATGATGATTTCATCGACACCGATAGCTTCCATCACGGTCTTATGAAGCGGTGACAATGCCCTGCCAACTACTTTCTTCACATTACTCTGTTTCAACAGGGCGATGACATGGATGGATGTACCAAAGTCCTCGCCAATTGTCACGAACACCGTATCAGCATCCCTGAGCGGCAAGGCATTGAGCGCATTCGGCTCCCGCGAATCCAGACAGATCGTACTGGCAATGGATTTTTTCATATCTTCCACCTTATGCGGGTCAACATCCACACCGATGACTTCGTGTCCCAACATGGTCAGTTTTTCGGATAATACCGAACCAAAATTTCCTAAACCAATCACTATGTATTTCATTTTCAATTTTTGATTAGAACGTTGATGACGTAAACTTGAAACTCGAAACTTACCCAACCATCACCGAATCCTGCGGATAACGGTAATTCTTTTCGGTATACCGGCGCATCAATCCCGACAGAATGGTCAATGCACCGACACGTCCGACAAACATGGTTGCGGCCAATACAACCTTGCTGAATGAACTCAAAGTAGGCGTAAGGTCAAGTGTTAACCCCACTGTACCTAATGCCGAGAAACATTCGAAAAATATTGCCGTCAGGTCTGCCTCCGGTTCCGCCACAGAAATGCAAAAAACACTTAAAATGATCCACATGATGGATAAAGCGATGACCGCATAAGCCCGTTGAATGGTCATGCGATTGATTTCCCGGCGGTAGATTTCTATCTTCTGTTTACCACGCGCAATATTGAATATATTCAGGCAGGCAATGGCAAAGGTAGTGGTCTTGATCCCTCCGCCGGTCGACATCGGCGAAGCGCCTATCCACATCAGCACGATGGTGAGCATGATGGTAGCCGGCATCATGGAAGTGAGGCTGACCGTATTGAATCCTGCCGTACGCGGAGTAACCGCGCCAAAAAATGCGGTTGCCACCTTTCCTTGCCACGAAAGACCTTGCAGGGTATTGTTGTATTCAAGCGCCAAGAACAGCACAAACCCGACCATCAATAATATCAGGGTGGTATACATGGCGATGCGGGTGTTGATGTGTATGATCTTGGTATGAACATAGCGTTTTTGCCGGCCGGTAATTTGCATCCATTCGTTATGAAAAAAATGCCCGATGAGCCTGTAAAAATTGAGGATGATCGGAAAACCCAATCCTCCGAAAACAATCAGCAAAGCAACAATGGTGTGTAACAAATAATTAGTTGACACCAACGGATCGTGCAAATTACCCGGCAAAGTGGAAAAACCCGCATTACAAAAACCTGATATAGAATGAAATATAGAGAAATATATTTCATCACCAAAACCCATCCCTGTAGTGCCGCAAATACTGTAATAGATGAACAAAGCTCCCAGCAATTCAATACCCAGCGTGGTAAAGATAATATTCAACAACATACGAAAAATTCCGTTCAGGTTTTCTTCATTGAACATATCCCTCAATACCAAGTTGTTTTGAAAAGAAGATTGTCCCATGAAAGACAAGGCAAAAAAACTGGTAAAAGTCATTACACCGATACCACCGATTTGGATCAAACCCATGACAATGGTCAATCCTAAGGGAGTGAACGCCGAAGATGTATCCACCGCCGTTAAACCAGTGACACATACGGCGCTGGTGGCTGTAAAGAAAGCGTCGACAAGCGATATCGGCAATACGGTAGAACGCGGCAGCATCAACATAGCGGTGCCAATGATGATGATCAGAAGAAAGCTGTATGCAAACAACAATCCCGGTGGGATGTGTTTGTTCATGATCCCGTAAGTCCGTTTGGATATTTCGAGAACACTCAGGAATAACAATAAGACATAAGTAACAATAGGAGAAGTGAATATCCTGACAAATAACGAACTGTCCGATGATGATTTTCCCTGGACAAATATCACCATCAACAGCACAAGATACGCTCCTATTTCGAACCAACGCCCCTTCTCCCTAAGCACATCCCTGAACCGGAAAAGGAACCTGATGGTGTAGAAAATGAAAAAAACAAATAGTATTTTGTAGTAATACGCATGTACACTTATCCGTTCCCCTGCTTCAAGATTGAAACCTAATTCATATACAACCAATAAAATGGCTGCCATAGCAGCCAACAATAAAACTCCTTGTGTTACAAAAACAAGCAACTTGTTCAGTTGCAGAAATAGAAGCTTTATCTTAAACCAATAATGTTTGACCGGAAACATATTACTGCCAATGAATGAAAACCGTCTGAGTGCTATACTACATAACAAATGCAATATATAAATGTTCAAAGTACACGCAGATGGTTTCACACGGCTTTGACCGGATCACTTCAAAACGCCAATCGGTCGCCGTCCTGTTCCTTCATTACCGGTAAGGTCATCGCCCAAATCGAGCCGGGCAGCCTCCACAACCTTCATCAACTCAGCCATTACTTCGGGATATTGTTTTTGCACATCGTAGCGTTCGCCGGGATCGCGACGAAGGTCGTACAAAGCAAGGCTTTCCTGGTTACGTTCGTTCACCGGCCCGGGTTGACCGTCGTTACCGGGAAGAAAACCTCCGTAGGTACGCCCCGTGTGCGGTAATACCAGCTTGAAATGGTCATTACGAACAGCTTCGAGGCTATTCTTGTGGTAATAATAAAGGAAATAAGTACGTGGCTCGGCCTTTTCATCACCCATCATCAATGCACTGATATCCACACCATCAATCTTCAATGCAGGTTGAGGAGCGCCACAAAGGCAAACAATAGTGGGTAACAGGTCGATGGACGAAGCCAATTTGTTGCACACAACCCCGGCAGGAACTTTTGCAGGCCAACGCATCATACACGGCACTCTTTGTCCGCCTTCAAAAATAGCGCCCTTAGCTTCGCGCAACCCGCCTGTAGAACCGGCATGGTTTCCATAATTAATCCAGGGACCGTTGTCGGACGTAAAAATCACCAGTGTATTTTTGTCCAATCCATTCTTTTGCAAAGCTTTCATTACTTCACCTACACTCCAGTCAATCTCCATCATCACATCGCCATACATCCCCTGTTCACTTTCCCTCTTGAACTTGTCCGAAACGAACAACGGCACATGCGGCATGGAATGTGCCAGATACAAGAAAAACGGCTTGTTCTTATTCTTTTCGATGAACCGTACGGCACGTTCGGTATACTGCGTGGTAAGCTGCGCCTGGTCAGCAGCCGTCACTTCGGGATTCACCACACGGTCGCCTTCAATCATCGGCAACGGCGGATAAGCTTTCGGATTTTGCGGATGGAAAGGCCACATGTCATTGGAATACGGCAACCCGTAATACTCGTCGAATCCGTGATGTGTAGGCAGAAACTGCGGATGGTCCCCCAAATGCCATTTACCGACAGCAGCACAGGCATAGCCTTTCTTTTTAAGCAGTTCGGCAATAGTCTCCTCGCTTTGCGCAATCCCCACTTTGGAAGAAGGCCCCAAAGCACCCGAAAAGCCAATACGGTTGGGATAACAGCCGGTAAGCAATCCCGCACGCGAAGCACTACTAACCGCCTGTGGGCTATAGTAGTGCGTAAACCGCATGCCCTCGACACACAGGCGGTCGATGTTCGGGGTTTTGTAGCCCGACGCCCCGGTAACAGTCAGATCACCATAACCCATGTCATCGAGCAGGATAATCACAACATTAGGCGTTTTCTGGGCTTGCAGGTGAAGAGAAAACAAACCTGCGCAGGCAAGGGTAGTAACTTTTATAGATTTCATAACTTATTTTTGTGCTGTATAATTGATTTCATATTTACTATCAGGCGCCAAATCCACTTCATAACAACCGGGAGTAGTATTCCTGATGATGGCCGTTTTACACGACGGCTTTTTAGCGCTTTTAAACTTCAATATTCCGTTTCCGCCAACTGTTTGAATAGATATTTGCTTTTCAGTAATTGATAGGATAATATTTCCAGCGGGTGTAGGTACTTCACCTTCCATCCATTTGAGGCCGCCCAACTCAGGTTCGATCAAATAACTCTGATAACCCGGCGCAGTAGGACTTACGCCAAGGTAATACTTGCCAAGCAGATATACCGGGCTTGCACCCCATGCATGACAAAGGCTTTTCCCGAAAGGACGACCGTACATGGCATAATGTTGTGCGCCCGATTCTGTTGGATCATAGGCTTCCCAGAATGACGTAGCGCCCAACCTCAACATACCTCCCCAATAATTTTTCATCTCTTTCATCACATGATTCTGCTGCCCAATACGGCACAATGCCTCCAACTCATAGAACCGCATATATGGCGTGGTTATTTTCTGCACCTTGTTGTTCAGCATCACATGGTTTTTGACATCTTCGCGCTGCTGGTCGTTTAAGTAGCCGAAGGTCATGGCAAACATATTGGCGTATTTAGTGACCAAGTAATTAAGTTTACCGTCTTTGCGGCTATGCACCAACGCCTTTTGCGACGAATCCCAGAATACATTCATGATTTTCTTCTGTAATTCATCAGACAGGCTTTGGTATTTACGGACGTTGTCACTATCGTTCATAATTCCGGCACATAATGCCATTGTTTCGAGGCTACGACAGAAAAGTAACTGTTCCACACTCAATTCACCGTCTTTGCTCATCGGCGCCCAGTCAACAAACACCCAGTCACCGGGTAATCCTTCTACCATACCGTCAGCATTACGGCGACCGAGGCAAAAATCCATCAAGGTAAGCATCTTGGGATAGACCTGCTGCACAAATTCCTTGTCGCCGGTATACAGGTAATAATCATAGATACCCATAAACCAATAAAACGAATAGTCGAGGATGGTATTAATGTGCGTTTCCACAGGATCGTTGCCGCGCAAAGCCCATGTAGTTCGTTTCACCAGCGGATGATCGAAAAACAGGTAATAATTCATCAGGTAACTTTGATAAGCATCGCCACTCCACAGCCAACGGTCGCGCTTAATACCATCAAGGAAGAATTCACGCGACGACAAATGCAGGGTATACGCTGACACATCCCATATCCGGTTAATTTCGTCATCCGAGCAACGGAATGAACCTTTGTATTCGAGGGGATTGTATTCGTAAAGCATTGATACGCCATCGAAACTGATATTGCCATCCCAGGTAAGATTGACATAACGGAACGCCTTTGAATCACGAGCTGTGAAATCGGCTACCGCAGGTTGAGAAATGTGAAAAACATCCCATGTTTCGGCATCATGTCCAGCCTTGGCCTCTGCTTCCGACTCGCCATACCATGCAGTAATATTGCCGGTACCTTTCAGGCCATGGAGTTTAATATATCCGAAGGTCTCGCGTCCGAAATCGACCAGCATCGACTTTTCACCTTTAGTAATATTGACAGGATTCTCAGGTTTGGTAGCCAGCCTGTATGCAGAAGGCTTATTATCAGCACCATTAAAAATCCATGAATCAGCCTGCACTGCCGCAGGAGTGTTGCGCGAAACCATCCAGGTCTTATCCGAAACTACAGTCTTACCTTCCACCCAGATGGCAGGAGGCGTTTCAGGATTATATACCAGAAAACGAATATGATGCTTACCTTTGGCTAATGGCACTTTTGTGATATTCTGGTCATAAATGAACCGTCCATCAACAGTCAGGTAATATTGGCCTTCTACACGGAAATCCACCGTCTCGTCGATAGTCAGTTCGAAATCCTTACTGAATGCAACGAGCGGCGTATGCCTGTCCATCCGCCAGAACGGAGGGTAGAACATACCCCGTTCCGTCCGTAACACTTGTATCTTGCTGCTTAACCAGAGCTCGAAATCGCCGGGATACCAAATCCACGAGGCTTGGGGTGCCTGCGCCCGGATACTTACGGAAAACAAAGCAAGAAATAAAGGCAATAATATGATCTTTTTCATTTTTCGAATCAGGTTTTGGTGACAACTTGCAATAATACTCAAAATCCAGAATTATTCCAGATAATTGTTCATTCCATAGCAATTATTTTCCCACCTCAACCCTAACTATTTGGTTCAATGACCTTCCTGTCCGAAATGAAATACCCGGTAATTCAAACACAAAAACCAGGGTTGTTTCGTATTCTTGACATATTTCATACTTTTGTCAAACCGAGTATCTAAGTAATCAACAGTTGAAAATGGACATCATTAAACATCATCCCATCCTCATCGTATCAGCCACCGAAGCCGAATGCATGCCGACATTACAAAAAATGGCCGCCAGCAGAGCTGTATCTTCCCGGTTGTTTGCCGGAACTTTGCAGGAATGTCCCATAGAAGTATTGATTGGTGGTATCGGGGTAGTAGCCATCGCGTTTCATCTCACGCAAGCTCTAATGCAACGCTCATACAGCCGCGTCATCTCTATTGGAATTGCCGGCAGTTATACGGACGACATACCCGTTGGCGAAATAGTTCAGATTGTCGAAGATTGCTTTGCCGATCTGGGTATTGATGATAATGGCAAGTTCCTTAATCTTTATGATGCGGGATTAACCAACGTTAACGATAATTTTTCGGGCGGTTTCATTACCAACCCCTCTCCTACCCTATCATCGCATCCGTTGGCACGTGCGATCACCGTGCAAACCGCCAGCGGAAACCAACAACGAATCGACGAACTCGCTAACAGATATCACCCGCAAGTGGAAACGATGGAAAATGCAGCTTTCTTTTATGTCTGCCGCATGATGAACGTACCGTTCGCTTCATTCAGATCCATATCCAATAAAGTAGAGCCCCGCAACCGGAAAAGCTGGCAGGTAACCGAAGCGATAGAAAGAGTGAATACTGCAATAAATGCATTATTGTAGATACGGTTCTTCAAAAACGATATCACCCGATACGTAACATCCCCGCTTATCCGTTACCGACACAAACCAAACCGTTGTTGCGGCAGGAAGTTCCCGAACAATTATTTTTCCCCGTTTGAGATCGGCCGACATACTCAACCATTGCCTTGATTTCAACTCGCATGTGTCGACCGTATAATGCAGATCAGCCGACACAATGGATTCCCGGGAACGTACTCGGGCAGTGATTGTTCGTCCAGATCGTTTGAGTCCATCTAATACTGGCAATGGTGTCGTTTTATTCAAGATACTGTTGATGAAGACATAAATCTCGCTACTCGCCCATCCGGCAGGATGTCCGTGTTTCATCCGCGGCTTGATACACAATGTGCGATTTTTTACCAATGAATAAGTTTTCTTGTAAACGTCCAGGTAAAAATGAGAATCGTTGGTACCATTGACGAATAATCCCGGACATCTGGCTTGTCCCACATAATTGGATGGATCATACCAGTGCACCCATTTCTCGTATTGGTTGGGTGGCAGAGCATGGATAGGCGCAGCCATGGCGCTGTGTTCATACAGGAAGCCGCAACCATAAACAGGAGCGAATGCTTTGAATCGCGCATCCAATCCTGCTATCATACAGGTGATTACTCCACCCCAATTAATCCCTGTAATAGCTGTACGCGACGAATCTGTTTCCGGGAAGTTGCGGACGAGCGAATGCGCCAGCATCACATCACCAACAGCTTGGTATAGCCAATGTTCTTCGAGTGTATCACCTGCCGCAAAATAGGGCGTACCCGCCAGTGGTTCCCTGAATCCATGCTCCAACGGTTTCCTACCCTCACCGAATCCGCGTAAGTCCATTGCAATAGCTGCGTATCCTTTCCGTGCCCACAACGCTACCCACTCCCTGAATGCTGTTCCTCCTCCACCATGCACCAACACTATTGCCGGTAGATCCTTGTCTTTTGCGATGTCTCCCGAAAGGATACCAGGAGTACAATAATAGGCAAACACCTCCTTGGGTGTTCCACGATAAGGCAATCCTTCGTATACCAGCGAAACAACAGAGTCTTGTTTTAATATACGGCAAGCCGGTATAGTCTTCAACCGGGCAATGTCCCACACCTGTCCGCAAACAACGCCGATACAAAGCAGAGATAAGAGAATCGACAAAATATGTCTTTTCATCTGATTATATTTTTATTTTTTACGGTCATATGGAACCTTTAGCTCATCGATTCCATATGATTAATTAATTGATCGATAATATCCATGAATCATCAGTACAGCTGGCGCACATTGGTGCATGGATATTTCATGATTGATGAGAGAAACGTTGTTTTGACCTATCCGAACCGACTGAATGGTTTGATCCGGAAGCTGATTCCATTTCAGTTCTACAGCATCATCAATTTCGTTTCTATTCCTTCCGATTTCACTGCTACCACATTGTTCTTACTTCCATTCAGTTTCACTTTAATCCGGGCACGGCCGTTATATGCCTGTACCTTGCGCGAACCTGTGGATGTACCCTGGTTATCGACCAATTTACCATCACCGACCAACTGGAATTCGATAAAATTGTGGGCATCCAAACACAATACGCCTTTGTTATCGCGCAGTTCGGCTTCCACCCATAGTTCGCCGGAACCGACAGGGCGGGTGGTCACTTTCAGTTGCGCCGGGGCGTTCCATTCGTCGGTTTGATATACGAAACTGATTTCATCCGTGACCATTTCCTTGCCTTTCTTGCCCACGGCACGTACCTGGTTCTCGCCTTCGCGGAAGGCAACATCCCAACGGAGGCCGGCAGCCGGGAAGTCGGCACTATTACGTTTCTTCACGCCACAGCTTTTACCATTGACAAATAGCTCCACTTCAGTGCAGTTGGCATATACCTTGATGTCTTTTGTTTCGCCGGACTTGCCCCATCGTGTCGGCCAGGTGTGCCCGTAGATGTGGATCATCGGGCGCTCGATCCAGTAGGATTGGAATACGTAATAGCTCTCCTTGGGTGTGAAATCTCGTTCCACCACGCCTTTCTGGTTCATGTAGGGGACAGGGTTATCCGGACGTACAGGCGTCGAAAAATCCTTGAAGGGCCAATAAGCCGTGCCGGTAAGCCAGTCCATTGTTTCCTGTTCCTTCAGGTGCCAGTCGATAAGGTTGCAGATGTACGACTCGCTCCATTCACCGTCTCGTGAGGCGCGTGCGTTGCCACCGGATAACGAGGCATCACCGGCGCGTTCGTCGGCGCCTTTGCCTATTTCAATCGCACCTAAGTAACGGTACGGGTCTTCGGCGTGACGGCGGGCATGGCTGTCGCCACCCCATTCCACATGCAGGAAGTGGTTTACACGTTGCATTTCGTCATACGACACCTTCTTGTAGTCGGTAAATATGCCGCGATACCATCCGGCCCAGATCGAGGGCGAATAAACGTCGACAATATCTTTGCAGAAGTCGCAACGACGGATGGCGGTTTTGCGGGTATCGTCCAACTGGTGCGATAGATTGTGCAGTTCCTTCATGAAGGCGCGTATCTTCTCCTTGTCGAATTCGGGAAAATCGTTCGGCCAGTCGTTCTCGTTGCCCATACCCCAGATGATGACCGAAGGATGATTGCGGTGCTGGGTGATCATGTTGGTGAGCATTCGCCGGGCTTGCTCCTGGTAAGCAGGGCCGCCCAAACCGCCACGACACCAGGGTATCTCTTCCCACACAAGGATACCAAGGCTGTCGCACTGCTCAAGCACGATATGCGATTGCTGGTAGTGCCCCAGCCGGATAAAGTTCACGCCCATGTCCTTCATCATCTTTATCTCGGTACGGATCATGTTGCCTGTCATGGCAGCAGCCACGCCTGCATGGTCTTCGTGGCGATGCGTGCCGCGCAATAACAGTCGTTGACCGTTGAGCAGGAAAGGACCGTGCTCTACAAATTCGAAATGACGGAATCCGAACTTCTCGATGGCTGTCAGTTCGCCGCCCTCCGATTTGAGCGTCACCTTGCAGGTATACAGGTTGGGTGAAGCAGTCGACCACAAGTCTGGTTTATTAATGGTTTGTGTGAGCGCTGCCAACGGTTGGTTGCTGCTGTCGAATGGAACAGTCTTTTTAGCTATTTCTTTGCCTTTCGGATCAAGGATAACGGTTTCGACCGTGGCCTGTTTTACGCCCACAGGATTGTAGAACCGGATATTGACCTGTGCTTTGCCCTGTTTCCCTACCTTATCCACTGAGGCATCCACAAACACATCGTCCAACGAAAACGCCGGAAGGTACACTAAGTTGAGGTAACGATAAATGCCACCATATAGGTTGAAGTCCGACAGGTCAGAAGGGATCATCTCGGCATCGCGCGAGTTGTCACAACGGATGGAAAGAGGAACCTTGCCTTTGAATCGTTTTACGGCGGCAACATCCTTCATGAACCCGGCTACAGCATCGGTGATGTCCACGCTCCACTCGTCATAGCCACCCACGTGGCTACCCACTTTGGTGGTGTAGATGTATACCTCGGTTTTCTGTCCGGCGCCTTCAAATTCGAGTACGATCCGTCCATTGGCATATGGATTATTGATATCAAGATTGGTTTTATACCATCCCGGTCCCTGGTAATAGTTCACATCAGGATCAACGGCATCTTCGGCGTTGAAGCAATGGGGCAGGGTAACAACTGTCCATAACGGTACGGTTTCGGGTGCTCCGTCGGCTGCAGGCCGCACAGCTTCCCAAATATTGCCGATGTCGCTGCGAAGAAACAGCCAGCCTTCGTTCAGCCGTTGTTTTTGTGTGGAAGGAATTTTCGCATCCAACGTTGTTGCAACGAAGCACAGGATCAAAAGAAAAGTACTATATCGAAACATAAGATTTAAAGTTCAAGATTAGGGATTTTTTTTCGACAGGCAGAGCCTGTCAGGATAGAACGGAGAACCTCGTCCGAACGACCGAACAACCACATTATTAATTGTTAATTATTAATTATTAATTACTTCACCCACATGATGGCTTGTGTGAGCAATTTCACAAAGCTTGGGTTCGTCCATGCATGGTTATCGTGCCCCAGCAGGATGGTTACCACATTCGATTTGCCGTAACGATTGGTCCACGCAACGGATGGTGTGCTGCTAGGCTCGTCGGTGGTGAGCAACACATGCACACCGGGTTGAACGCTGCCTCCACCGTATGTCTCGTCGAGGATGTCGAAATCCTCAATGCCTTTGGTAACGGGATGTTTCGGATCGGCAACCTTCACATAGAACTGCACATCATGTTCATACGTGGCGGAGGGATGCTCCACACCCTGGTCGTCTGTCCAGGTATCATAGTGGTAACGTCCACCGATAATATTCTTGTATTCCGGCCAGTCCTGGTAAGAGCAATAGGCATGATGCCAAGCGATCAACCCCTTCCCGGCTTCCATGCAATCGACAAAATCTTTCTTTTCCTGTTCACTAATGGCCTGAGGCATGTCATAGAGCAGCACCACATCATATAACGAACGGTTCTCGGGGCGGAACATAGCCAATGCATCGGGGTGCTTCACTTCAGTAACGGTGATGTCCGGGAGCGATTTCATAAAGACGTAAAACGGTTCCTTGTCGAACCCATGTCCGCCGGTAATCAACAGTACGCGCACAGGTTCTTTCTTCTTTTGACTTGAAGAGCAAGCGCTAGAAAGTATCATCAATGACAGGATGATCATACTTGCGACTTTGATGGTTTTCATAGAGTATTTGATTAATATTGATTCAAAATGAATAGCCTTATGTCAATTTGTAACTAAACCTACCGGGTTTTAAAGGCCCAGCAGGTTGTAGCTTTTGCCTTTTTCGGTGGCAAAATCCGTTACTACCGTTTCTTTCAGATTCAGGGAAGCTTCGGCAGCCAGGCTGTTGTTGCCTGTAACCGGTGCAGGCGCTTCCGCTACAGCGAAGAAAGGATTCGGGTTGCTGCCTTCGGTCGGTTTTGCTTGTGATCCCGTCACCGTTACGTTCGCATGCGAACGTACACGGCAGTTGCCGCCCAATGTGGAACGGATCACCGCCGAGACTAGTTTGCCGCCTTTCCACTCCATGTCCACTTCGAAGCCGCCGCGGGCACGAAGTCCTTTTACACTACCGTCGGGCCAAACGTCTGGAAGGGCGGGCAGCAGGAACAGTTCACCGCCGTGGCTTTGCAGCAGCATTTCGGTGATACCCGAAGTGCCACCGAAGTTACCGTCGATCTGGAAAGGCGGATGCGCGTCGAACAGGTTCGAATAGGTTCCGCCACCGCGCATGTTTACGTCGGTAGCATCCACGTGGCGGAGACCGTTTTTGAGCATCAGGTAAGCGTGGTTGCCATCTTCGAGGCGTGCCCAGAAGTTGATTTTCCAAGCCATAGCCCAGCCGGTACCACCATCACCGCGGAGAAGCAATGTTTGTTTGGCTGCCTGCGCCAGTTCGGGCGTTGTGCGGGGCAGTATCTCCTTGCCGGGATGCAGTCCATAGAGATGCGACACATGCCGGTGACGCGGGTCTACATCTTCAAAGTCGAGAAACCATTCCTGTAACTGGCCTTTGGAACCTACATACGGCGGATACAGTCCGGCACGTACGGTTTCGAGTTGCGTGCGGAAATCGGTATCCGCATTCAATATTTTCGATGCCTCGATGCAGTTGGTGAACAAGTCCCAGATAATGGCCATATCCATGGTAGAGGCTTTACAAATATCGCCAGTTTTCGGTTTGCCTTGTTTATCGATGTATTTGAAGGTATTCTCGGGTGACGATGAGGGATTGGTGACCCAATAGCCGCTCGCATCCTTTACCAACCAGCCCAACATGAACTGTGCTGCGCCTTTCATCAGCGGGTAGGCTTTTTCGCGAAGGTATTGTTCATCGCCGCCAAAGGCATAATGTTCCCAAAGATGTTGTGCGAACCACGCCCCGGCCATCGGCCAGCACGACCACCGTGGCGACGAACGCGGATCGTTATTGAAGTTGCCCGCCGGATAGCTCATCGCCCACACATCGGTATTGTGATGTGCCGTCCAGCCTTCAAGACCGTAGTTTATTTTTGCGGTTTGTGCTCCGTTAGCAGCCAGCGATTGCAGGAAAGAGAGCAACGGCTCGTGGCATTCCTGTAAAGCGGTTTGCTCGGCAGGCCAGTAATTCATCTCGGTATTGATGTTGGTGGTATAGTTACAACCCCAAGGTGGCTGCACATGGCGGTTCCAGATGCCCTGCAAATTGTTGGGTTGTGTGCCGGGTCGCGAACCTGCAATGGTGAGGTAACGACCATACTGGTAGTACAGCTCTACGAGCCCCGGATCACCTGTTTCGGCAAAACGGCTCAAGCGACGGTTGGTGGGAACGGTGTCGAAAGCGACTTTCCCAGAACTATCTATTCCGAGCGATAGTTCTACACGGTCGAACAACGCACGGTAATCATCCAAATGCCGTTTCAGCAAGGTGGAGAACAATGCATCCGCCTTAGTTGTAGCGCTAAGAGCTTTTTGCATGTATGCCGTTGCTTCTGCTCCGGAGTCCTTGCCCTGTAATCCTGACGACTTGTCGTACCCGTTAAAACTGGTAGCTGCCGACAGGATGATGACGGCGCCGTTTGCGTTCCTCACACTAAGGCGGTCATTCCCCTTCGTTACTGTACCGCCTTCAGGAAGTATCTTTACATGTACTTCGAAATTCATACCTTCACCTTTTTCATCAGCTGCATATACGACTTGTTGTGGCTCGTCGGGGCGGTGGGCGACGTATTCGGGCGCCTTACCCTTCAAAACCAGGTAATCGTTGGCTGTAGCCGAAATGGTAAAACGCAGTTCGCTGTTGAGGCGAGTATCGAAATTCAATGCACCTTTCTTGTTGGCTTCCACACGTATCACCATCACCTGGTCGGGGTATGAGATGAAGCCGGAACGCAAGTAGGTAACGCCACCCGCAGTGAACCCGACAGTGGAACCGGCCTCGCTGATATTCAATTCGCGGTAGAACTCAGTAATAGTAGTGGTGTCAATACCCGTCATGTCGAGGGAAAGATTAGCCATTGGCTCGTACCGGGCAGAATAGTATCCTTGTGCGTTCTCGCGCCAGAGTTGTGCAGCCTTGATATAATCGCCTTCGTCAACGGCCTTGCGGATGGCGGGGAGGGCGGCTACTGCTTTGGGATTGTTGCCGTCGCGCGGCGCACCGGACCACAACGTGTTTTCATTGAGCTGGTAACGTTCGTTGAAAGGTTGTCCGTAGACCATCGCCCCGACGCGGCCGTTACCCAGCGGTAAGGCTTCTTCCCAAACCTTGGCAGGACGATCGTACCAGAGTTTCAATAATTTCTTTTCCTGTCCGTAGCCACATCCGGCCAACGTACAGATGATCATTAATAAACTAATTCGTGTGATTATTTTCATGGTAATATGATTTTTGGTGACAAGTGACGAGTGACAGGTGACGGATGACAAGTAATTGTCACCTGTCACTTGTCACTATTTTTATTTCCTCGCCTTTGGATGTGATGAATTCAAAAACATTCCCCGCAAGGGTTTCAATTGGTTTTCCGTTACGGTATATCTGTACTTCTTTGCCTTTCCAAGGGTTCTCCATCCTGCATACACGGCCTTGCTCGCTCAGGAGGCGAACATATTCCACTTTCCCGTCTTTTAGGCTGCTGCTAACAAGAAATGCACCGTAAGCCCTGAGATGATCGAACGAAGCGTTGTGTGTCTTGTTCCATACAGGGAATACCCTTATGATATGCTCGTAGCTTTGCAGGAGCATCTCGTTAACGGTCATCGGTACGGCAGCCAGCGTTTCGATGCCACCGCCCGCTGCTGTGATCCACAGGTTAGGATATGAACCGGCAGCAATACGTGCCTTTAGCTGTTCGAGGATAAAGTCAGGATCATAACCCACACGCACCGCACCGGGAAATATAGTTTCCACACCGTTGCCGAATGTGTATCCCCAATCGCCGGGCTGCCTCGAACGGTCTTTCCAATGGCTGACATCACTTAGCAGGATCTTGTTCAGTTCGGGTGTGAGATACGGGCCACATACACCGCCGGGCAGTATCAACCCATGTATGGACACGCGGTTGAGGCCGTCGGGTTTGGGATTACGTCCGGGACTGGACTCAACACTTTTCAGGGCAATGCGTCCGTCATCTGTTTCGCCTATGGGGTAAGGACAGAGTTTGTCGCAGATGTCCTGCCATTTGGCTTGCCGTTCGGTGCCGGTTTGCAGATGATGGCTCACATCTAACATCCCTTGAAATAGCATGCGCACCAATCCCAGCGAAAGGGTGGAATTGGTATCGCCCAGGAGGTTACGCCACTGTCCCTTGTTGCGCAGGTTGGGCATCACTTCGTTGAAATGATCCATGTAGATGACGTATTTCCCGTCTTCAAAAGTCAGGTAATCTTCCCAGAAATCGGCGCAAGCCAACATATAAGGATATACCTTCCAGGCATATTCGGTATCGTACGTGCTGTAGAATCGCATCAGCATGTTGCCCACACTGAACACGGCGTTGATCTTCTGTCCGAGGAACTTGTAACCACCGTCGATCGTATTTTCGCGTGTTGCATAACGGTGTTCCATTTCTTCGGGCGTGAGCGGCCAACGGGTGGCACACAGGCCTTTCGGACCGATGCCTACCGGGTAATAGATACCGCGTATGCCAAGCAGCTCACGGGCATGACGGCGGCCATTATCCATATAGTCGAGCAAGGGCTGGTCAAACGATTCGAGCAGGTCGATATGGTTGGAGGAATAACATGCCCAGAAAGGCGCCTGGTAGTTGTAATTGAGGTGGTAGTCGCCGCCCCAGGCTGTGGAATCCTTCGTGACGAAACAACCCCAGATACCAGGAGGGAATTTATCACCACGTGTGGTGGAAGCAATCATGTATTGCGAAGCGTAATAGTATTTTTCGAGCAGGCTGTCACCGATCTGTACATTCGATTTACGCCAAAAGTCGCGCCACCATTGCGTGTGTTCACCCCACATCGAGCTAATCGACTGCTGCGTAAGTGATGCTGCTTCCGTGCAAGCGCGTTCTTTCCAGTTGGTGTCATCCTGATTGGTATAGATGGTGATGGTGATGGTGGTGGCTTTCCCGGCAGGAAGCTCAAGTACATTATTTTGAACGGATGTACCGGGTGTTGATAAGGCCAATGCCACATGTACTGGCCATTCGAGTAATGGAGTGCCTTCAAACGAACGGGTAACCCACTGTACTTCGCCTGTACGTCCGGCATCCGTTACTGAGGTATTACCTTTGGTCGCTTGGAGATTCAGCCTTGCAGTACAAGCGATCGCAGGCTGTAGTTCGATGACTACCGTGTTGTGTGTGGCCGACACCCATGCTTTCAGGTTCAACTGTTGCTTGTCCTTGGTAAAACGTCCTTTGATATATCCTTCGTCGAAGATGTTTTCGGCATGATAATCCGCACCGTCAAGGGCGTTAATGCTCAATTCAAGACTTCCCGGCATGGCAATGCCTCCACCGGGGTATACCGGGTAGGCACGCCAGAAGTCGTTTTTCCCGAAATAGAATGTCAGGTGATTGGCTGCACCACCTATCACAATACCGATGTCACCATTGCCGGCAAGCGGCCCGTCGGGTGTTTTGGCGGTTGGGACATGTTTTGGCGGCTGGGTCATCACAGCCTTGTAGCAACTCACATAGAGGTGGTCGTCATCGTGTGGCTTACAGGAAGCCAGGAGAACCAATAGTAAAAGCCCCACCCCCCGGCCCCCTCCCCCAAAGGGAGGGGGTGACGGTGCTTTTTTAACTTTTTTCTGACTAATGCAAATCATGGGTTGAAAATTAGTTTTGATAAAAGAATAAATAACTAAGATTTTGTGTTTTCCGGATAGCTTTGAGTAGCACCCTCTCCCCTTCCCTTATGGGGAGGGGGTTGGGGGGAGGGGCTTCTTATTCTATCCAGATCAATGGGTTGCGTATCGGCACATTGCGCAATACTTCGTCCACCTGTGGGTCATGGTCGAGCCGTGCCCAAAGATCGAACCAATCCTGACGGTTGAACGTTACTGCACCGAGGATCAGGTACGGTTGCGCTACCGGCCACTCATCCCAATAGAGCACATCCTTGCTGTGCGGCCATAGAACTTTGTCGGCCGTGTACGGGTACATGAACTCAATGCCTTTGGCGATGTTCTGGCCTTTGGTTGTGGTGAAGTTCCACAGATCATTGTCCTTATCTGTAAGTATCTGGCAGAGGGTGGTCATCGCATCGAGGTTGAAGAGCGAATATCCGTAAGGCTTGGTACGCCCTATTTCGCGTGGGAAGCTGCCGTCGTCGGCCATCTGGTTGGGCAACAGCACTTCCTTGTAGCGGTTGCGGCACATTTCGAGAATCTGCTGGTCGTCCGTAAGTTTGGCAAACGATGCGACCTGCATCGCCCAGCAGGTGGCGTGGTTGTTGGTGGCCTTTTTCTCCTGCTCGCTGTACGGGTGTGTCATCAGCCAGGCAAGGTAATCGGTAAACCACTGGCGGATGGCATCCCATTCGGCAGCATCGACACATGCGGCATTCCGTATTTTAAGCAAGGCCTGCGCCACTTCCATCAGGTGGATGGTGTCGATGATGCCTATGCCGCGGCCAGTAACCCGTCCCTTGATGGCTTGGGCATAAAGCAGGTTGGGGTTCATGAGGGTGGCGGTATCCGTAAACCATGCCTTGGAATGGATCATCACCTGCTTGGCGTATTTCTCATCATCGGTAAGCAGGTATGCCGATGCCATTGCCCCGGCGATACGGCTGAACCGTACCATCGCATGGCGGTGCGCCACGAAGTTATCAGGATTGGTTTCGCCATCACGTTGGATGTAAGGTCCATCGGGGTTGGTAGGATCGGGCCACCAGTAGTCGCCTTCGGAATAGAAATCGTGGCGGCCGCCTGCACTGCGGTCACAACTATTCGCGGTGACGGTTTCGGGCTTGGCATCGAGCCATTCGCCGACCTGTTTCAATACAAGCGGTTTAAGAACGGCAGCGGCCTTGTCCTTCCATGTTTGTTGGCATGAAGAACATAAGATAATGAGTAAGATAAAACTAATACGGGAAGTCATTGATATAAGATTGAATGTTAAATTTTTGCGGGATTTACTAAACTTAACCTGCTGGGGTTTAAAACCCCAGCAGGTCGCATGCTACTCAAGGGTTAATTGCATTGGGCGCATGTATTGCTTTCCCTGGTATCGGTCGCCTTTCAGGACAATGGTATGCCCGCCGGGAGCAAGGTCAACCGTGGCCACAAAGAGTTTCTCCGAATCGCTGGCACGCTGATTGGGTGCGTAATTTGCCTTGTAGGGTTTGCCGTCTATCTCCACGACAATGGTTCCCGAGTCTGTCCGGTCGACTTTATTGTACTCCACACTGATGCGGTAACTGGCTTGTTTTGTCAGACGCACGTCCCAGGTCATCGACTGGTCGGCACGTGTCCAGTTTTGGATGTAATTACGGTATTTCTTGCCGTCGCCGGATGTCAGGCCTTTACTCAGTTTGGCATCGAAAGTCAGGAGAATATTTGTTTCGCCGGAAACCAGCAAACGAGCGTTATCCGTTTTATAGTTGACGTTTTTCAGTTGCAGCGCTACCACGGTGTTTACCGTATCGGGGCAAGCAGCGGGCAGTTGCAGCAACATATCCTTGTCACCCGACTTCTCGCAGGTTACAGCCACTTTGTTAGCCACGAAATACGCTTTGGCAACGTCGGCCGAAAGTCCGCCCACAACTAATTTCCCGTCCTTTGGCCATTGGTAGATGTGCAGGTAGAGACGGTCGTCTTTACGCGTGGTGACACCCCAGTTCTGAACCGGCAGACCGGTTTTCAGATTATCGTAAATGGCTTCGCCGTTCACTTTCAACCAGTCGCCCACGCCACGGAATATTTTCACGTCCTTTTCATCCCATTTACCGTTGCCCATCGGCCCTACGTTCATCAATATGTTGCCGCCTTTAGCCGTAGCGCTGGCCAGCAGCCGTATGAAATGCGACGACGGCTTGTGTGATGTGTCGAATTTGCTGTATCCGTACGATTCATTGGTGGTGGGGATGGCTTCCCAATATTTATCCTTTACAGGAAAGAAGTAAGCGGCGCGATCGCCAGTATTTGCGTAATCGCCGAAATTGTTTCCCGAGAAGCGCACCAACCGTCCGTTGACCACAATGGTGTTGGGCGAAAGCTGGCGGATGGCTTTCAGGATGCGGATATTTTCATACAAGGGCAGCTTATGCGGTGTGTCGAACCACATGATGTCCGGTTGATAATTGCGGATCAGTTCCTGTACCTGCGGTATGGATTTCTCGTTGACATACTTTTCGGCATGCGGAAGGAACTCGGGATAATTGAGCCACCAGTTGGCGCCGTGCAGGAGCTTATCGCCGCCGGGGTTGTTGTAATCCCAGTCGTTACCGGGCGCATCGGGGTGCTCCCAATCGAAGGCGTGCGAATAATAGAATCCGAACTTGATGCCGTACTTTTTTGCAGCAGCACGCAACTCCTTCATCGGGTCGCGGTTGTATTTGGTCATCCGCATGTCGTAAGGGTAAGCTTCTGAGAAATACATGGCAAAGCCGTCATGATGCTTGGCTGTAATGATAAAATAGCGCATACCGGCGTCACGGGCATTGCGCATCCACTCGTCGGCATCGAACTCCAAGGGGTTGAAAGGTTTCACAAATCGCTCCTTGTATTCGGCCAACGGTATCTTCTGGCTGCGCATCAGGTGCTCGGCATACCCGCGTACCGACTTGCCGTTCCACTCGCCACCCGCCAACGAATATACGCCCCAGTGGATAAAGCATCCAAAACGGGCTTCGCTGTACCAGTCCATGCGTTTTTCGAGTGTTTTCAGCGAAGCCGTCCACCAGTTGTCTAAGGCTTCGCGCACCGCCACGCTATCCTGGTGCAGGTCGAGCTTGCCAACCTCCATACCTTGTTCGTCGCCTTTGTTGAAGACGCCCTGGGTATAGCCAGCAGTTACAAACAGGATGCTTACGAGCGTATACATTAAAACTTTTTTCATATCAGGTTTGATGGTTTGGTTGTGACGCAAAAATAACCATTCTGTTTTAAAATGACTTGTAATTTTGTTTCGAATGATGGTAATGGGGTGCCAAAATAATGTTACAATGTATATTTTGTGTATTTTTGCAGATGTCCAAACAGATTGTAAATTTTATTTAAATTCGTCATGCCACGTTATCTCGATCCGAAAAATGATTTGACATTCAAGAAAATATTTGGCGAGCACCCTGATTTGCTCATCAGTTTTTTGAATGCCCTGATGCCTTTAGATCCCGGTCAGTTGATCGAATCGGTGGAATATCTTCCGTCCGAATTGGTGCCCAACAACCCTGCAAAGAAAAACTCTATTGTGGATGTTCGCTGCAAGGATAACTATGGCCGGCAGTTCATTGTAGAAATGCAGATGTTCTGGAGCGAGATGTTCACCAACCGGATGGTGTTCAATGCATCAAAGGCTTATGTACGCCAGATAGACAAGGGTGACAGTTACGAACTTCTGCAACCTGTTTATGGATTGGGTATCATCAATGAGACCTTTGACCATGTGTCCCCGGATTTTTACCATCATTACCAAACCATCAACCGCAATAATACCGACGAAGTAATTAAAGGGCTGGAGTTTGTGATGGTGGAACTGGAAAAGTTCAAACCCGGAAAGTGGGTAGACCGGAAAATGGCCGTTCTATGGTTACGGTTCCTGAAAGAAACAAAGGATATGTCTCAGGAGGTATCGCCGGATCTACTGGAAAACGCAGAAATCCGGAAAGCGCTTGATATATGCCAGGAAAGCGCTTTTACTGATGACGAACTGGAAATTTATGACAGGTATTGGGACTATATCAGTACCGAAAAGGGGTTGGTTGATTCGGCTAAAAGAGAAGGACGCACAGAGGGACTTGCGGAGGGACGTACGGAGGGACGTGTAGAAGGACTTGTTAAAGGACGTGCTGATGAAAAAGAAGAGGTGGTGATATACAGCCACAAAGCAGGGTTATCTACTGAGACTATCCAGGCAATTACAAGATTGACACACGATGAGATCACCACAATGTTGAAAAAGCAAGGATTAGCCTGACTCTGCTTTAACTCATCGAATCTTCACCGTCACATCCCTGCAATTGATTTCCTTTACGGGAGTTGTCTGCTTGTCGTCTCCAGGTAATGTGAGCGATTCTATATCCGCACCAATCACATCATCGAGCACTACAGCGTGGCGTTCATCCTTTTTTTCGTAAGCAACCGAACAATCCTTCAACTGGAACCTTTTCACATGACGTGCCCAGAAACCATAAGCAGGTTGCGTTTTTAAATCACCTACATTATACTTGCCAACGCCCAGTTCCGGAGGGTAAGCATTGGTATCTGCGACGGGGTGGCCACCTTTTGCCAACAGGTGAACATCAGTAAATTGCACATTGGTGATGTAACCTGTATGTAGCCCGTTGGGTAGACTGAAATTCAAGCCACCTTCCACATGATTACTATCGGGCAGTTTATATCCTGCAATGATTGGTGCGGCTTCGTTTTGCTTACCGTCCCAAGCTTTCCAACGCTGACCGTTATACGAGCTCCCTGCATACACTTCAGAAATATCCACCCCGTTGATGATGATATTTTCCACCTTACCAATGTTGACATTCGTACACAATAACTCCTTGCGTATGACACCATTTTCGGTGAAGGTAAACATGGAGACATCGGCGCCCAGCACCCGGCCGCGGTTGGAGATGGAAATAAAAAACGGTGTCCGTGTACGCTGCATCACCGACCGGGAATGTAACCGCCCGGTATGTCCACTGTTCAGGTAGATATTCTTGATGTGTCCGCCGTCGTTGGTTGAAATGGAGAACCCAGCTTTATTAGCTCCCAGCACATAGATGTTGTCCACGTACACATCTTGTATGTCGTCGGCAGTTTCGGAGCCGATCTGGAACAAGTTGCAGTTGGTGTCGCCGATGATGTTGCGTACCATGTAGTCGCGTGCCGGACGGGTAAAACCCAGCGAACAATCGGAACCTGGCTTTACAATATCGTCCGAACTGACCTTAGAATAAATGTTGGTAGCGGTGACATGACTGCATGCCATGAAATCGTAGATGTCGCGGGCACTACCGGAAGATGCTTTCGCGAAATAAGTGTCGTGCACGTGGATGCTGTCCGTACCGGTTGCCAGTAGCACGAAATGTCCACCGCGGTCTATTTGCAGCATATTGCTCGTATCGAAATCCTTCTCATCCGCAAAATCAATGTAATACGGCTCATCCTTAGCGGAATCGTACCATAAGTCCATATTCTTGTCGAACCCGCCGATTTCGATGTTGGTGCAAAGCTTGAACGAAAACATCTTATCAGCTCGTTTGCCCGGCACATTATCCATCACGCGATCGCTGGTAGCCAGGTTGCCGTTGCCTGTGATACGCCCGTTGCCAATGATTTTGATGTTATCCTCCCTTTCAGCGAAAAACATGGCATTGCGGAAGAATGTATGTCCGACATCCTGCTTGGTCAGGTAATTTTCAGGATCAGCATAAGGACGCGGGTCAGTGGGTGAAAGCCCCGAACGGTAAGCCCGGTCGCTGAACCAGGTTGCTTCGGGTTCGTCGCAGCCGGGTAGCGCCTGTATCATTGCGCCACGGTCGACATACAGCCATACATTGCTTTTCAGGCACACCGTACGCACATTATAAATTCCTTGCGGGAAAAAGAGCATACCGCCACCCAGCCGGTTCATCAAAGCTATGGCAGCGTTGATGGAATCCGTATCGTCGGCTGCACCATCGCCTTTCACGCCCAGCTTCTTTACATTCATCTTGCCGGAATAAAACCAAACGATGTTTGATGCACCCTTGTTTGCACCACCCTTTATGTCGAGTTTAAAGGCATATAACCTGCCCGGATCAAGCTCCTCAATACGTGCTGCGCCGTCATCCGGGCGTATCGGAAAGACAAGTGTCCATGTCCTACCCTTGTCAAGCGATTTCATCAGCATGACTTTTGAAGCTCCCGTTGGCGGCGTCCAGTGCAAATCGATGCTTGTCTCCGGCATTTCTACGTAACTGAACATACGATTCTTCTTCCGCGCAAGATCCGTTATTGTATTCACAACTGTCAGTGTAGCCGTTTCCTGTTGCGTGACGGGGCTTGTATACACTTCCGGTTCAGCCGTAACATACTTTGTCTTGAAGGTGTATGTTCCTGTCCGGGATAGTCGAACATCTTTTATCTTGATACGCAAGTCAATCCCGTTCAACGGACGCAGATCAATCTCCGAAAAGGTGATCACCTGTCCTTTCTCCGGTGTGCCGGTAATAGCGACTTTACCAACCTGCTTGTACGAATAATTTGTCCCCGTGCGGCCGATGGATTGTGTAGCCAACCCACCCAGTGTTACTTCGCCGCGCCCGATAACGTTTACGGTAGTGTTATCCATTGTCACACGGATGCCTGCCGGGATATGTAATTCAACCTTTGTGCGCGGGCTACGTTGTCCGGCTATAAAATCAAGTGTCAGGCCGTTAAAAGTATTGGCCCGTATTTGTGACTGATGTAATATCAATTTCCCCGCAAGGGAACGTCTCACCACGCCGATATGATAAGGCTTCGTGTTTTTCCCTTTGTTTACCGGCATTTCCAAAACGTCACCTACGATAATTTCACCCGTAGTTTTGTGTTTTTTCTGTGCATCATATATTTTGCATTCCAACGGTAGGCCATCAGCCCGGACAATTTGCGCCGGCAATTGCTCCACTGTCAATCCTGTAGAAACCAATCCATGGTCTTCGGGCGTGTCGACAGTGAACCGGTAGGTGGTTCCCGCTACCAGGATCAATGAGTCGGCAGTGATGCGAACAATGTTGGGCGCATCGGACGACGGAACAATGAGACTTTTGGCAGTTTTCTGCGCAGAGATTTGACCGACACAGAAAATTAATAAAAAACTGGCAAACCCGATTTTTTTGAGTGAGAACATAAAAATAATTTTACAAAATTAAAATCCGGCGAAAGACAAAATTATCATGATTTGGTCATGATGCCATGCAATCCAGTGCCAAATGCTTGTAATCGTATCTCAAATTGAATAAGCAATATATTTGCCGAACCTGCTGGAATATGAGGGATAAGGCCGGACCTTGTTTCACCGCACACAATTTAACGCAGTATTCTCATCAGACGTAAAGATATAACTACAAAATACAAGCATGGAATTATTGATTGAAAATTGTACAATATATCTATATCCTGACCTGAGACAATTTTTCCATGCTTTTTGTACAAAATGACAGCCACATAGACCCGCTTTGATCATACTTTTGATGTGAAATAAAAAGTCGTCATTTCCTTATATATAAATCATTTATAAACATATAGATGAAACATAAAAACAATCGTAAAACCATAAAGTTCAAGCATGAAGGAATTCAATAAAAGCACAAAATTATTCCGAGTACTATGTAAATGATCGTATAAAATAAATCTTAATAAAAATGCTATGAAAAAATTGTTGGTATTTATACCACTGATATTGTTTCTAATTCAATGTCAAAAAGAGCGGGACAAATATTATGAAAAACCCGATTGGGTGGAGGCCCCGCTTTACGAAGTTCTTCAAAGCGAAGGTCGTTTCAGTCTGTTTTTACAGTTGGTGGACAGAACACAATATTCTGCATCATACAAAGGAAACGGGTTATGGACGGTGTTTGCGCCTAACGACAATGCCATGAGTGCCTACCTGAAATCGAAAGGTTATGCTTCGGTTGAAAGTATTCCGCAGGAGGTGGCTACTAAATTAGTGGCGTATACCATGCTGTACAATAAGTATCAGTTCAATCAGTTGTCGGATGTATTGTCTGGCGGGTGGGATACACTTATAAGCATCAAAAAGAAAACACCTTACTATGAAACTGTCCGTAGGGAATACAACGGCACGGATTCTATTTGGGTAGTCGATGCAAATCTTCCCACAGGTTATCGGATTGGGGACAATAATTATAAATATCTACCATTTTATTTGGACAGGTATTTCAAAACGCAACCAACACCCCTGACCGCTACGGATTATAATACATTTTACAATTCGACATACACGGGAAAAAATATACAGAATGCCAGTGTTGTGAAGGAAAATACAATTACAGCAAACGGCATCATTCATGAAATCGACCAGATTGTTGAGCCATTAGCCACACTCGAAAAAATACTTGATTCCGATCCATATTCAAGCTTTAAGAGTCTGATTGAAAAAAGAGGGCCTACCGGGACACCGTATTTTTACAGTTATCTCACAGTATCCCAGCTTACCAGTTATTTCAGGACGATGTATCCTTCGAAGAACATCGACCATGTGTATTGTAAGATATATACAGGGTTGGCAGTACCAATCAACAATGAACGATACAGCACCAATGATAAGGAAACCGAGCAAAACGGTTTTTCGGTTTTTGCACCCAATAATGCAGCGGTTCAGAAATTTTTCGATGAAAAGATCAAGGACTATTATTCGTCGATGGACAATCTCCCATCCAGCGTGTTAGGCTATTTCATCAACACCCACATGGTGAACGATATGGTTTGGCCGGGCGGATACGGCAGTGCATTGAATGCTTACGGCGACTTCCTCAATGGTGTGGGAACTTCGGGTGCTGCTCTGGATAGATCGGTTTATACGGATATCAAGCCTGCGAGCAATGGCTTTTTCTATGGATCGAATGATTATATCAAAAGCCACTATTTCGAAACAACTTATACCGAGATACTGTTGATACCTTCGCTTTATTCCATGCTCAACAATGCGTTACAAAAATATTTTGTCAGTAGTTTGAAAGAAGACCTGATGAAATGTACATTGAATGGTTATACACAGGAGGATTATACGGTTTTGCTTCCTACAGACGAACTGCTGACGGCCGATGGTTTTACCTGGGCGTGGATTTCATCATCGTACGGGTTTAACCACAGCAGTTCGTTAACCAGCGCCGATACCCGGATGCAACGTTTGGTGAGATCGCACATCTTTAAACGTATACACAATAACAATATCGATACCCGTATTACTGATTTTTCGGGTGACCCGGATGGCGGATATGATGGTTATGCCTATGCCGTGAATGATTATGGCGATATGATCCGGTATAAGGACGGAAAGATACAAATGCTGGGGAATTATGATGAGACTGACTGGGTAACAGTGACGCCTATCAAGACCTTTATGAACGGACAGGTGTTTGCCATTGATAAGTTGCTGCAATACTCGCGCCGTACGACGCAATCGTCTGTCAGTGCAGGTTGGGAAGAACAGAATATACTGGTATATATCAAACAGGCTGCGGCCAACAATCCTGAACTTTCCATGTATGCCGAATATATGGATTATCTCATGACCAACACATATTCTCCTTATACATTGAGTAAAGAGTCGTTTTTCACCTTGCTGATGCCTAACAATACGGCTTTGAACCAGGCTATTGCCGACGGCGTACTAAAACCTATCGCTGATGTTAAGTCGACATCGGATTTAAGCGCATTGAATGGTGCTATCTATTTCTTCAAGTATCACATCATTCCCAATGCAGTATATGTAAACGACGGATATTCACAGGTATTGCTGAGTTCGGGTAAAACCCAACAGGATGCTGTTGTATCCACAGCTTTAAAAATATTGATTGAGAGCACATACCTCAGGATGGATAAAGTTGGCGGGAACCTTCATTTCACGAGCCATAATTCGACTGAAACGCGCAGCGCTTTTGTGGTAAAAGGAGTTACGAACAGCAACCTGTTTGGAGCAAAAGCAGTGTTGCACGAGATTGACAATTATTTATTATATGTATCTGCGAATTGATAAAGTTATGATGAACTTATTTCGAAAAATCAGCTTGATAGCGGCATTATTACTGGTGAGTACAGTAATTTTCGCCCAGGATAAGATACTGATCCGCGGTAAGGTAACCGACAAATCATCCAAGGAGACCCTGATCGGGGTAAATGTTACCGAAATGGACAAAGATAATCGTATCATCGGAGGGACACAAACCGACCTGGATGGTAACTACAGCTTGACGGTAAAAAATGCGCCGGGGCAAACGATTGTCTTCTCATATATCGGCTATACGAGTGAAACCGTGCCCATAGGAACGAAGGCCGTGATTATAGCAATTGAATAAATTATATACTATCTTTGCGCAGCTAATCCCGTAAATCCTCAGTTTATGCCCGCCCCCTTATCCCTTGATCTTCGCAAGCGCATCATAGCCGCCAAATTGAAAGGCGACACAGAAGCCAAGA
>JAVBSH010000132.1:0-30017 GCA_031547085.1 Bacteroidales bacterium | reverse complement strand
GTCATTACAAAAAATAACGATGAGTTTAACCTGACCGTTGGCAATTTTGTTGCTGCAGATAAAGTGAAGTTTTTAACTGAAAAAATTGAGAAAATCAACTCCTTGTCAATTGATGAATTAAAAGAGATGTATAAGTTTATTCTCAATTATCAAAAACTATCTTCCAAAGGAGGGGGAGGTTTAGGGTTGATCGACATCGCAAGAAAATCTGAAAACAAACTTGGTTATCAATTTTATTCACACGATGAACATTATTATTTTTATAGATTAGATATAGTTGTTTCAATCAAAGATTATTAATAAATTATTATGGATACATTATCAATAGAAGGAACTCCTAAAACACCTACTGTTCGGTTTGATGCATCAAAAGGATTGATCGAAATCAAGGGTCGTTCAATTCCCGAAAACTCGATTGAATTTTACAAACCATTGGTTGACTGGCTTGAAACTTATGCCAAGGAATCCAAACCGCAAACACAGGTCAATATACAATTGGAGTATTTCAATACCAGTTCGTCGAAGTGTATTTTAGATGTATTCAAGAAACTTGAAGCTATTCATAAGGCGAACTCAGGCGTTACTATCAATTGGTTTTATGACGAAGATGATGAAGATATGCTGGAAGCCGGACAAGATTATGAGTCCATCATCCGCGTACCTTTCAAGATGATCGAAATTGTAGGTTAAATTTCAATAATATATATCACATTGGGCCGGATGAATATTTCAGCCGGCTTGATGTGTTATATCATACGCAGGATCAACATTCGAATTCCAATGCCCTGCCACAGGGAGATTCGTTAAACGCACCGTTGTTATACACCAGGTTACCGTTTACCCAAGTATGGGTAACCGCTGACCGGAATAGCTGCCCCTCAAAAGGCGACCAACCACATTTATACAGGATATTACTGGCATTTACCTGCCAAGTATGGTTTGTATCCACCAATACCAAATCGGCCCAATAACCTTGCCGGATGAATCCCCTTTGCTTGATTTTGAATAATTGTGCCGGATGGTGACACATCTTTTCGACGATCTGTTCTATCCCCATGCGCCTGTCATGGAAAAATTCGAGCATGGCGACCAGTGAATGTTGCACCAACGGTCCGCCCGATGGCGCTTTGAAATATGTATTCTGTTTTTCGGCCGCAGTATGTGGAGCATGATCGGTTGCCACCACATCAATAGTGCCATCCATGAGTGCTTCAAACAACTTTTCACGATCGGTAGCCGTTTTAACAGCCGGATTCCACTTGATGCGGGTGCCATACCGTGCATAATCGTCGTCGCAGAACCATAGATGATGGACACAGACCTCAGCGGTAATACGTTTTTCGGCAAGTGGCAAATCGTTCCGGAACAGTTGCATCTCACGGGCTGTGGATAAGTGCAGCACATGCAGTCGGGTATGATGCTTTTGCGCCAGTTCCACTGCCAAAGCGCTTGACCGATAGCAAGCCTCCTCGCTCCGGATGGCCGGATGACATGCTATAGGTACGTCTTCGCCATATTGCGCTTTGAATAATTCCGTATTCCTCCTGATGATGCTTTCGTCTTCGCAATGTACTGCAATGAGTGCGGGTATCTCCCTGAATATTCTTTCTAAAGTATCACGGCTATCCACCAACATATTGCCGGTGGATGAACCCATAAAAACCTTTACGCCGCAGGTCTTCGAAAAATCGGTTTTGAGCAGTTCGCCGATATTGTCGTTTGTTGCACCGATATAAAACGAGTAATTGGCCAAAGATTTCTGTTGGGCAATGGTAAATTTTTCTGCAAGCCGCTCCTGTGTAGTAGTCTGCGGAACGGTGTTGGGCATCTCCATATACGAGGTTACTCCACCGGCTACGGCAGCCTTAGCTTCAGTATAAATATCGCCTTTATGGGTCAATCCCGGTTCGCGGAAGTGTACCTGGTCATCAATAATACCAGGCAACAGGTATTTACCTCCAGCATCGATGATAGTGCTGCCGGCAAACGCTTCGGCAGGTGCATTACCCCGAAAAATACCGACTATCTTACCTTCGCTGACCAAAACACTGCCTTCCTGTAGCTGTCCTTCGTTGACAATAACGGCATTGGTGATTAATTGCTGACTCATTGGGTTGGATATTAACAAAAAAGCACCTTACCGGTGAAGGAAAAGGTGCTCTTATATATTTATATTACGTGATTAATATTCGTCGTTTACATCATCCTCAACCAATGGTATAAACTCTCTGAAATCAGTCATGTACTGTGAGGATGCTTGCCCCATACCTACAAATGCACGTCCATCGGGAAACGAAAGACTTACAGCACCAGCTCTATAGGATGAATAGGTTGTATTGTTTACAAATGTCGTTCGCCTCGTCCAAAGATCACTTTCCTCATCATATTCCCATACAGATGATTTGTTTGGAGCCCCTAAAGCAATATGTCCCTTCATATTACCATCTATGGAAACTGTAAAAGCCACCGCATTGTAGCGGCTAAGATCACCATAATCATCGTCATAATCTTCGTCGGGATTGGAATTGTACATATTCCGGAGCTTAAACCATGCGTTGGTTCCCACTGTCCCAGCCCCATCAGGATCGAATCTCCAGAAATCGGGAACGTTACCAGCGCCACCTTGTCCAGTGCAGACATATGCTTTATTGTTGATGACAAAAACAACAGCGCCTAACCTTTTGTTGCCAGGCAGATCGTCAATTTCTGTCCATTGCCCCATTCCCCCATTAGCATCAGGATCAAACATATAAAAGTCTTTTAAATAAGTTTGTTGATCACCTTCCGTATACCCGGTTCCAACAAATCCATATTCTTTTCCCTGGTATTTCAGGGAAAAAGCAATAGCGCTATGGCGTGGATAGGCGCTTTCGGGAAGGGGGGCAACCTCCCTCCAAGTATTGGTTTCGGGGTTATATTCATAAAAATCTTTGAATACATTTTTATCACCATCCCATCCGCTACCGACATAACCTTTATTGCCGATACTGAAACCTACAGCTTGTTGACGGGCATCGCCAAGGGTTAAAGGTGCTAATTTTCTCCAATTACCATTTACGGTTGAATTGTCAAATTCGAATAACTCGTTACGACGGGCTTTGTTCCCATTCCAACCGCCATAAACATATCCTTTATTACCGATAACAAAAGTTGCGGTATATGCACGCCCGCCTTCACTAAATTCGCTACGTATAGTCCAGTTACCCAACAATTCGTCTTCACTATCTTTCCCGCATGCAACAAATACACCTGCTACCAGTATCAGAAAAAACCACTTATATGTCTTCATTCAAATATTAAATATTAATTTTACAATCCAAAACGGACGTGTTATTGTTTTATTGTACCTTGTATTCATTTTTTTCGAAATCGCACCAAATGTATTGGGTCATTGGCGTATCTCAAAATATATTCTACCAATCATGTTTATTTTATAGCAAACTGACAATTTTTATCTATGTAATTCCACATTGTTACAATAATAATTTAGCAGGTAAAAAAAAGCTATTTGATAGAAATATTTCGGTTTTATGTCTAATAAATTTTCGGATGAGAAAAAAAGATTATTGGTTTGTATTTGATTATTAAATAAGAAGATAGTATGAAAAAGATTTGGATCGAGATGAACGGATCAAAAAGGGAACGTATGTTTTTTTTATGGTTATCCGTATCACTCCTCATGATAACCTTTCCTGCATGCGAGAAAGATAAAACCGATTATACCAAGACCAACCAGATCGTACAGGAAATCATGTATTTTGGTTATTACTGGAACAATAAAGTCGATAGCAAATTGCTGAAAGATGCACCTGCAGATATAAAACCGGACGAATATTTCAATTCCCTTCTGTATGATTCTACAATGGTAAATCCCCGTACAACGCGCGAGTTCGACCGGTGGAGTTTCATGGTTCCATACAGCGAATTCAAAAGTGTGCTGGTGGACGGTGAATACAAAAGTTTTGGATATTTTTTAGCCCTGACGCCTGACCGGTCATCCATACGGGTTTGTTTTACTTATGCCGGTTCGCCAATGGCCAATGCAGGCATTGAACGGGGCTATGAGTTGAAAAGGATTGGAGGAAAAGAACTCATAAGAATGAGTAACAAAGAGATCAATGAAGAGTTGGCTAAGGAGACAAACCGGTTTGTATTTGCCGACCGGCAGGGAAATGTGTTATCCGAAAAAACGATCAGCGCTTCCGCTTTAAAAATCAACCCGATATTGTCCCAAAAGACCTATACCGTGGATGGCAAGAAGGTCGGATACATAGTATATAATACATTCATCACAACATCGAAGAATGATATTGTTGCAGCGTTGCAGGAATTCAACGATGTGGACGAATTTGTGCTCGACCTCCGTTACAATGGCGGAGGCGATGTGTCGGTTGCCGATGCTATATGCGAACATTTGCTACCGGCTTCGGCAGGGACGGACAGCGTAGACTTTACGAAATATGCATATAGCGAACGAACCAATACTGTTGGATTTTCCGGCCTGAAAGATGAGGTTCACAAGATAAAACGCAATGCAAAAGCCATGGATATTTCGCGTTTGTTTGTGATTGTTTCGGATATGACGGCATCGGCAAGCGAAGAGGTCATCAATGGGATGAAACCGTTTGTGGACGAAGTGATTCTTGTGGGAACGAAAACGGAAGGAAAACCGGTTGGCATGCTTGTATGGCCCGATAAAAGCAATAATCCGCAATGGGCCATTGCCCCGATCACGTTCAGGATCGACAATAAGAACGGCGAGGGTAGTTATTTTGCTGGAATTTCCCCTACATACAAGGTTGAAGATGACTTATACCATGACTTCGGGGTCGATCCGCAAACCCTGCAAGGAGAAGAAAACCTGCAAACGATCATGGAATATATCCAAACCGGAAGCGTCCCGGCATCTATTTCGACAAAGTCAGCCCAAAAAACGACAAGAATTATCCAACTCCGCGGATTGCAGATTCATGCCGGTTGCATATAAAGCATTTTTGATTTTATCAAACAAAAAAGCAGGTATTGAGTCTTCTTAATACGAGATTTGACGGCGCATGACAAAAGGGTTATTTAAATGTAAAGATACAGAGGGAGCGGCTTATTTTGCATGAATATAAAATTCATAAAGAGGCGATTCTGTGACAGAATTAATACAATCAAAAATAAGCGATTTGGGAGAAACTAAAATATGAGTAATTTTGTACCCTGATTTAATGAATCAAACAAATAATGGTGGAAATAATAAATTGCTGTTTCATGCGTTAGAATATGCAATTAGATTGTTTGCTTATAAATTACTTATAAAAATCCATTGGAATCAATGATTAAATATATTTGGAAAGGTGCCTGCGCGGGCTTATTTTTTTTAGGTTTATTATTTACCTCTTGCCACAATGAATTGAACATGGGCGAGTATCTAATGGATCCTAGTATGTCTGTTGTTATGACAGATACAGTTTCTATTAAAGTATCCAATTTGTCCGGAGCTGATTCTGTGATTACTTCCGGTCAACAAATAGGGTTTATTGGAACATATGATGATCCGCAAATAGGGAAAGCTGAGGCGCAAACTTACATAGAGTTCAGTCGGACCGGGGATTCTGAATCCAGCAAACTTGCCGATTTCGATTCTGCGGTATTGGTATTAAAATCGAACGGAAGTTATTATGGTGATACAACGCTACTACACACTTTTAAAGTGAATAAATTAGTGAATCCTATTGAACTAAGGGATGACGGTTATTTGTATTCTACATCAACCGTTCCTGTTGTTGAACCATTTCTAATTGATAAGAAAGTTGAGGCAAAAGTGGGAACCAAGCCAAGCATTGAGGTCCGATTGCCGGATGAATTTGGAATGTGGTTATTTGATGGCATTTGTCAAAATGAAGTTGAATTTGATAAGGATAATTATCTGAATACATTTCCTGGATTGTCTGTCTCTTCCGGTTCAGGGAGCAATTGTGTCTTTGGATATATGCTACAAGATACGACCTGTATGATACGCATCTATTACCATATCAATACTTCTTTCAAAGAAGAGAAAACAATGACATTTAAGGCAAACCCGATGAAGAGCTTTTACAACATGACTGATAACAAGGCCTATTTGCCTCCATATACAACCAAAAGCGACCCAGTACCATCTGAAGAAACCGGAAATAAAGGTATTTTAATGTCGGGCTTTCCGATGTACGCCCGGTTAGATTTTCCATACCTGAATAACTTTCTTGGATTAGGGGAAATTGTTAAAATACAAAACGCGACGCTCATTGTTTATCCGGTTTATCATTCGTATGATACCGTACCTTTGCCGCCAACACTGAATTTATATGAACACGATCCCACAAGCGACACTCCGACAGGAGCAGTACAAGATGTTAATGGCAAATCATTAGATGGGAATCTATCCTATTACATCAACACTCAATACCCGCATTATGAGTTTGACGTAACAAATTTTATATACGCTCAATTAGGACAAGTGGGATACAACAAAAAAGCATTGAGTATTACTATCCCAAGGGACAGCCCGGATAATTCTATTAGTAACACTATGCAACGGCTTGTATTTGGAAACCAAGAGTATTGGTATGAGAGTGAAGGGCAAAGCAAGAAAAACCGAATACAATTGAAAGTAACTTATGTCACCTACAATGCTTTTAACTAAACCTCTTCCGATGCCAGTTCTTAAACAAAAACGAATGATCCAAAATACAATTAAGGCAGGAATCCGATTGGTAATCATTTTTGCCTTGACATATATGCCAGATATCCAGGCGCAGAATAGTACAAGTTCCCCTTTTTCGATGTTCGGAATTGGTGAATTGGAAACTCGTGATTTTGGCAGAACAACTGGAATGGGAAATGTCGGCATAGGTTTTCAGTCCCGTAATTTCCTAAATCGTAAGAATCCGGCTGCATTGAGCGGAATTGATACCTTAACATTCATACTTGATGTTTCCGGTGCCATGAAATTTTCCGAATTCAGGACCGTAAGTCAAAAGGCCAAAACTTCCAACTTCAATTTCAAAAATTTGGCAGCGGGCGTACGTATATCTAAAATATGGACGAGTAGTATGGGATTAAGTCCGTATAGTAATGTTGGATACGAGGAAATCGTAGAGCAACCTGTTATAGGTTCTTATCCCCAAGTTTTAAATGTTACTTATTCCGGAAGTGGTGGTGTCAACAAATTTTATTGGGCGAATGCCTTCGAAGTAGTTCGGGGACTTTCGTTTGGGGTAACCTCTTCTTTCATTTTTGGTAACATTGTGCATAATGAAGAGATGGTAAATGTGATGTCAATAAAGAACACTGCCAACCTTAGCAAGATATATTTTGATTTCGGGATGCAATATTCACATTGGTTTGGTCAATTTACACGGGTTGTTGTAGGAGGCACCTATGGATACAAAACGGACATCAGTGTTTCTCACAAAGAGAGTGTTAGTAGTGGTTCGTACTTATTGAAAAACCAAGCCCTGCCCGACACCAAATCCTATATCCCACAATCGTATGGCGCCGGATTTTCCATACTCCGGAACAAACGGGATGCCGAATGGATTTTTGCAGCCGACTATCAATACCAGAACTGGTCGGTGGACAAATCGCGGTATAAAACGCTCAAATATACCGACAGCCGTGTATATAGTGTAGGTTTGCAAATGACACCCAATACGAAACGCCCGGAAAGTTATCTGCAAGCCGTACGGTTCCAATTAGGGGCATGCTACAATCAATCGTACCTGATGGTTGACGGATACCAACAGGATGATTATTCCGTATCGGTTGGTGTTGGTTTGCCTTTCCGCAACCGGTCGTTCGTAAATGTAGCAGCAAATTTCGGGGAATCGCGCACCGGCCATAAAGGCGGTATCTCTGAAAGGTATGCTTTGATTTCGGTGAATCTTTCGCTGATTGAAATTTGGTTTGCCAAACGGCAATGGGAATAAAACCAAAGGGTTAACATTCAGTATCAAGGAGAAGAGAAACGAAACTTTTTTGCACTTTTTGCGTATAATCGGGTATTAGTTGTGATACCAAAATCGTAAAAAGTGAAACCCTTCATATATTTTCTTATCTCATTGCTGGTAGCGTGCCTGTTTCCGGCTAACGAGGCAGATGCCGCCGCGCCCAGGCCCAAGCCCCAAAGTAAGAATTCATGTACCATATTCCGCGGAAAATTTACTGCTTCCGACCGGATTGAGTATCGCTATGGCCTTGTTGCCGGCAAGAATATTGCAACCATCAAAAGTGAAAAGGGAGCCAGCCAGGACGTGATTACAGGATGGATGGCCGGTGTAGCCATGCAGGTTGCCTGGCCCAAAGGTTTTGTACTTCAGCCCGAGGTTTTGTATTCGCAGAAAGGATGTATGTTTACAGGTAGCGGGATCAAGTATGATATTGATTATGTAGAAGTGCCTATTCATTTTATGTACCGTCTGCATATGGCCGAAGTAAAGCCTTTTGGTTTTATTGCACCTTACGGGGCCTATGCCATCCGGCTTGTTGCCAACGGCGATGTGGTAAGCGACGATACTTATTCACGCCAAATCCAAAAGTGGGATTATGGTATTGGCGCCGGGGCCGGGTTTGATGTCTGGAAAATACAACTATCATTCAAATACAGTTGGGGCTTTGCAAAGGTGATCAATGAAAAATTTGTTGTCCGTAACAAAGTTTTTACTGTTTCGGCAGGATTTTTGTTTTGAATGAACCCTGATTGGGGGATCAACATATCAATACCCCTAAAATCAATCATCAAAAGATAACGACATGCTTCAAACGAGTATAGATTTTCTGCGTGATTTAATCGCCAATAACCATAAAGAATGGTTCGATACCAACCGGGATTATTACCAGGCTGCCAAAACCGAATTCGATCATTTTATCGATCAACTGATTGCCGAAGTGCGCCTTTTCGATCCGACGATTGGGTCGATTACAGCGAAGGACTGTGTGTACCGGATATACCGTGATGTACGCTTTTCGCCGGACAAAACTCCATATAAGAATCATTTTGGCGCATATATCGCCCAAGGCGGACGCAAGGGCGAACTGGGCGGTTATTATTTCCATATCGAACCGGCAGATGCCGGTTATCTTGACCATTCGATGTGGGCAGGCGGCATTTATAGCCCCGATGCTGCGACATTGAAAGCGATCCGCACCGATATATACGAACATCCGGAAGAATACAGGGCCATCATCGAAGATCCGGCATTTGCCAAGGCATTCAGTTGGTTTGACGGCAATAAGTTAAGCACGGCGCCCAAAGGGTTTCCAAAGGATTTCCCGGATATCGACCTGATCAAACGCAAAGACTACACTTATTTCAGGCATATTGACGAAAAGATGCTCCGGAGCGACCGGCTGGTCGAGGAAAGCGTCCGCTTGTTCAAATTAATGCTGCCTTTTAACCGGTTCATGAACCGCGCTATTTCGTATCACAGGGAACAGGGCGAGTAGTTTGCTTCCGATATTGCTGTATCATTTTTTTGCCAAGTTGTGTTCATAAGCATAAGCAACCAACTGGGCGACATTACGAACACCTGTTTTTTCAAAAAGATTCTTTCGGAATCCCTCCACACCGTTGTCGCTGACACACATTTTTTCGGCTATTTCGCGGGTTGTCATCCCCCGGATGATATAAGTGAGTACTTCCTGTTCGCGAACCGTCAGGTTTACCACACGGGTACTTGACTTTTTGCGGTGGGATTCAAACCGTTTTTTCAGATGAAGGTATCTCGGACAATAGTACTTGCCACCGGCCAGGACAGCTGTCACCGCTTTCACGATATGTTCCACCGAGGAACTCTTGAAAACAATGCCATCTATGTTTATATGTAATAGCCGGTTAATGATCCATACATCCTCATTCATGGTACAGACAATGATCCTGGCTTCCGGATGCTGCGCCCGGATCCGGTTAATCAACTCAAAACCGTCGATATCAGAAAGCTTCAAATCAATGATATAAATATCATACTGGTTTGTCCGTATCACTTTGCACACCGCAAGCCCTTCCGTAAAGATTGTAACATCTGCCACTGAGGGCATATTCTGTAATAGCTTACTGAATCCTTCCAAAATCAAACCATGATCGTCGACAACTAAAATATGTTTGGCGCTCATATGCAATCATTTTGTGTGTTCCACATCAAATTAACAGGTAATTGGCCCAGCGTATCAAGAACGATTCATTACTGGTTAAGTCTCGTACGGAAAACCGTATGCCCGCACGGATCAATGTTCTAACGAAACAAATGTAAAACAAATAATTGTATCTGTCAAAATTTGATGGTTAAAAAAAGTTCGTGTTTAGATTATTCTTGATTTACCGATAAGAATTGTTAATTTTGCTTTTTTGATATTATTAAGTTTATTCATTAGCAACCAGATGGTTGATTTATTATCAAGCGAGTCATCTGTTTGTTGTATTATTGTAAAAGTAGTGAGGGTGAAAAAATATCTTGTAGTCGTTTTGTTGTTATTACCATTGTTGTTGTCGGGCTGCATCAAATTCGAAAATATCGAATTGATTTCCGTTAAAGATGTAACCTACAAAGAGTTTAAAGATAATGTATTGCAAGTAGCCATTACGGCAACCATTAATAATCCCAACCGGATAAAAGTAAAAATAAAAGATGCCAATATGGATCTGAGGCTTGGCGACAAGGTTATAGGTACCGTTACGCAGGTAGAACAGGTGGAACTGGCAGGTGGGACACAGAAAGATTACAAGATACAGATCTCCATTGAGATGAAAGATATGGTGGCCAACCTGATTGCCCTGTATCGTACGTTGATGAACGAGTCGAGCAAGTTGAACCTGTCCGGTTCGCTACATGTGAAATCGTTCTTATATTCCAAGACCATCAAAGTCGACAACTTATCATTTAAGTAACACATTAACGATTATGCCAACACTGTATTTTTCCATAGAAAAGCAGGCCTTGATGCCATGCGAGGAATTCCTGATGGTTGAAAACAACCAGAGACAGTTGTTGATAGGCGTTCCCAAAGAATCGGATCCATGCGAAAGCAGGATTGTGCTAACCCCGGAGACAGTAGGTGTCCTGATACAACACGGGCACCGGGTACTGGTAGAAAAACAGGCCGGCGAAGGGGCGAATTACAGTGACCTTCAATATAGCGAAGCGGGTGCATTCATTGTAAAGCAAGAGGAAGCATACCGGGCTGATATCCTTTTCAAGATCAATCCGCCAACTATCCATGAAATAGCGTTTATGAAGGAACGGCAGCTGGTGTTTTCATTCCTTCCGGGTTACCAGCTTTCCGAAGATTATATACGCAAGCTGATGAACAAACAAGCCACAGCTATTTCATACGAAAGTATTCAAGACCGTTTCGGGTGTTTTCCTCTGGTCAAGATCATGAGCGAGATTGCCGGAAATGTATCGATACAGATTGCTGCTGAATACCTTAGTAAATCATCCGGTGGAAAGGGAATCCTGCTGGGAGGTGTTTCGGGAGTCAACCCGGCCGAGGTTGTGATTGTCGGCGCAGGGACAGCAGCTGAATTTGCGGTCCGGACAGCGCTGGGTCTGGGTGCTTTCGTCCGTGTGTTCGACAATTCGGTACACCGGCTGCAACGCTTGCAGGGTAACCTGGGGATGCGTTTGTATACATCGGTGATGCATCCGCAAGTATTAGCCAAGGCTTTGTCCTCGGCTGATGCCTTGATTAGTGCGATGTATATGGACGGCTACCAATACCGCTATCAAATCAGCGAAGAAATGGTGGCGCACATGAAACAGGGGACAGTGATCGTTGACCTGAGCATTAACCAGGGCGGATGTTGCGAAACGTCTGAATTATGTACATTAGCCAATCCCACGGTAGTGAAACATGGCGTAGTGCATTATTGCGTGCCCAACATTACTTCGCGGGTGCCACGTACGGCATCCATGGCTATCAGCAATATCGTGGTTAATCTGATTGTGAGTATGGGACAACAGGGATCCCTTGCCACATGGTTCAAAGCAGATGTAGGTTTACGCAACGGGGTGTATATGTTCAATGGCATTTTGACCAATCCGCACATCGGGAACCTGTTCGGTATCCCATTCCAGGATATTCATTTATTGATGGCTGCGTTTTAACGTAATCTGTAACGACGGAGCCGTTGGCTCCTATTAAGTCAAATCTTTGAGGGGTGCCGTGAGGGCATTGGTTTTCACAGATTCTATCCCACGGTTCATAGACATTTCGGTTTCATACATTTCGCTCACTCCTATAACTTGTCCATTCCCGGCTTTCAGGTTGAAATAAAACTTGCCGCTGGTCGATTTCCGCCTGTCGAAACGGTTATCGTCCTGTGCAAATCGTTTTACCGACTGTACCCCATCAATACAACTTACTTTCCGGGGATACCCTTCGCTGCTGAGGATAATCTGACCATTAGAAGCTTTCAAGTTAAATTGGAATTCTCCGTTCTTTCTTTTATTAATTTCAAAATTTCCCATGATGTTTATGATATTTCTCCCCATAACAACAAATTTGCACTAAATGTTTATCAATCAATATAAAAAGTAGAAAAATATTTTTATTCATCTTGTTGTTATCTTTGTCCTTCCATTTTAATGATAGTTTCCTATGAAAATAAACCCTACGGTACAGCATTGCGCCATTATTGTAGCAGGAGGTTCCGGCACCAGAATGTTAACGGCAGTGCCAAAGCAGTTCATCGAATTGTGTGGTATGCCGATATTGATGCATTCCATCAGGACGTTTGCGAATACATACAAGGATATCCGGATCGTTGTGGTACTCCCTTCGTCGCAAATTGCCTATTGGCAGGAACTATGCCTCCGTTATAAGTTCACGATTCCGCACCGACTGGCCGAAGGAGGAGAAACCCGCTTCCATTCGGTGATGAGCGGGCTTTCTGCACTACCCGATGAGGGATTAGTCGCCATTCACGACGGAGTACGTCCATTGGTGAGCCGGCAAACAATCGAACGATGTTTCCAAGTGGCCGGACAATACGGGAATGCTATCCCTGTGATGCCTGTGATCGATTCCGTAAGGGAAGTTTCAAACGAAGACAGCCATATCGTCGACCGGAAAAATTTACGTTTGGTACAGACTCCCCAGGTTTTTGACCTTGCATTACTCAAAGCGGCCTACACAAAGCAAGTTTATACACACACGTTTACTGATGATGCTTCTGTGTTCGAAAAGGCAGGACATCATATCTGCCTGACGGAAGGCAACGTTGAGAATATCAAGATAACAGTGCCCCACGATCTGGTCATCGCCGAAGCATTGATGAAAATGACGGTATAACGTCAAAAACCGATAAAATATCCCGATAATCCGACCATAAGCCCAACAACTACTGAAATTGCTTTCATCCAGAAGAAACCGCGTTTGGATTCGGCCAATAAAGGCAATCCGGCATGCCCTTCCTGCACGATGGAATTGGTGAGCAATATGCTGAACGGAATGGAGCCGGCAGCAAACAATGTGATGAAGATGATGTGGGGTCCTGATTCGGGAATCAGCCCGATGAGAATGGCAAGCATCAGGATATACAGGTGGTTACCGCGTACCCATTCGTCGATATCGAAGTAATATTCGCAAACCTGCAAGACGGTGAGCACACCCAATGTCCATAAAAAAATACGGGGTAAATGTTTTTTGATGATATGACCCCAAAGGTGCTCTTTCAGGAAATGCTCCTGTACAACCGTGATAATAAAAAGGGCAATAAAGCTCACCGCCACAAAAAGGATATTGAGCCAGCGTTCCTGAAGCAATATACCGGAAAAATCACCATGGTGGTGGCCTTCGTGATGGTGGTCATGCAGTTCGTGCACGTGTGGCTCCGCAGCATGGGCATGCCCATGCATATCGTCCGGGTTGTGCGAGTGTTCGAACCATCCCAGTAAAATAGCAACAATGACCATGATGATCCCTGCGATGAGCAAAGCGCGTTCGAAAGACAAATGCCTCAGGTTTTGCCGCCAGTTACCTTTGATGTCGGTATGTTCATGCTCGTCGGAATGGTGAATGGCAAAATGTCCGGGATTGAACGGGGTCGGAAATTTCCTGACAAAGATATTGACCACAAGTCCTGTTATGATGGCAATGATGAAAATAATCACGGACAACAGGATGGCTGTGTTGGGTACCATGGCAAACATCACAAATGCTTCGTCGCCGAAAGTGGCAATCATACAAGCTACCAGCGCCCCAAAGTTGACGATGTTGTGGGTGAACAGCGACACAACAACAAAGCCGCCCAAACAGCCGGGAACAAGCCCAAGTAATGCGGAAATAAGCAACTGCTTAAAACGCGATCCTTGCAGGTTCCGGCTCCATTTCCCTTTCGAAACGACATTAATGTATTCAATCAGCAACATCATGACCATCACAAAGGATGTGATCATGAGCGTATTCCGAATGATGGTCGAGATCATTTTAAGTAATGATTAATGGTAAATGATAAATGATACAAAGCACAGAATTTAAAGATCTAAAATTCACTTTCAATTTTCAATTCTCAATTCTCAATTCTCAATTATTTCCGTATTTGTCCGTTGCCTCTAACCACCCATTTATAACTGGTGAGTTCATTCAAACCCATTGGGCCGCGGGCATGGAGCTTTTGCGTGCTAATGCCTATTTCGGCACCCAAGCCGAATTGCGCACCATCGGTAAAGGCTGTCGATGTGTTGGCGTAAACAGCAGCAGCATCTACCCTGTTCAGGAACAACTCTATATTTGCTTCGTCTTCGCTGATGATGGCTTCACTATGCTTGGAACTGTATCGTTCGATGTGCTCCAACGCCTCCTCTATGCTGTCGACCGTTTTTACCGACATTTTGTAATCCAGGAATTCCGTTCCATATGAGTCCGGCTCCACTGGACGCAACAAGTCCGCAGGATAACGTCCTTTCAGGGCCTGTAACGCATCGGGATCGGCATATATGATTACCCGGGCATCGGCCAAGGGATTGAACACAATGGACAAATCGTTGAGCCTGCTGCGATGGACGATCAGACAGTCAAGTGCATTACATACACTTACCCGGCGCGTTTTGGCATTGTCGATGATGGCGGAAGCCTTTTCGCGGTTGGCCGTTTTGTCGTAATATATATGTACAATGCCGGCACCTGTTTCAATAACCGGTATTTTCGCATTTTCACATACAAAATTGATCAGGTCCTGGCTACCCCGCGGGATAGCAACATCCACATATCCCCTTGCATTCAGCAATGCTGCAGTTGCTTCCCTTCCTGAAGGAAGTAAAGCGACCATATCCGGGTTTAGTTTGAAATGCAGCAGCGCCTTGTGGATCATTGCAACAATGGCTGTATTGGAATGATGTGCATCGCTGCCGCCTTTCAATATGCATGCGTTACCCGACTTGATACAAAGCGAAAATACATCGAAGGTTACATTGGGACGGGCTTCGTAAATAACACCAATCACGCCTAAGGGTACAGATACTTTTTTTATTTCCAGTCCGTTTGGAAGCATTCTTTGTTCCAGAATCCGGCCTAAAGGGGAAGGTAACGACGCCACAGCTTCCATGTCGGCAGCAATGCCCGCTATACGTTCAGGCGTCAGCTTCAAACGATCGTACTTGGGATCGGATATGTTCATCTTGTCCAAATCTTTCTGATTGGCAAGCAACAACTCCCTGGAGTTTTTTTCAAGCTGGCCTGCCAAATATATCAACAGCTTGTTTACCTTATTATGCCCGGTAAACGACCGTGACGCCTGTTGTACCCTTGAAAAAATATCCTGATAATCCATGCTTTAGGTATTACAAATAATTAGGTTGAAACGACAATTTTTCAGAGCAAAAGTAACAATAAAAAAATAGAAATTGTTCGGAAAAAATAGTACTGGAGCATCATCCCCAACATTTTCATTTTTTTGGATACATAACAAAAATCATTTTATTTTGATCTAAAAAGAGCTAATTTTGACCCATTCTTAATAAAGGCCTCATGTGCGACAACCATGCAACGGTCATTTTGTTATAAAAAAAGAGTAACACATGTTTAAAATGCATTCCATAAGAGCCTAAATAACTAAATCATATATCATGAAAATCCATAATTACAAACAAAAGTTGGAAACCGTCCTGAAAGATGGTGCTAATTCGTATGAAATCATCCGGCGATACGAAAAGATTCCTACTGATATATATGCCAATGCCGATGATGCGGTTGTGGAAGTAAGCCGCGAGATTGTCGAGATGATCCAGAAAAAAGCATTACGCGGTGAGCCTTTTGTGCTCGGTACAGCCACCGGCTCCACCACATCGGCATTGTACGGTGAATTGGTTCGGCTACACAAAGAAGAAGGTATCAGTTTTAAAAATGTCCATACGTTCAATGTAGATGAGTTTTACCCGCTTGCACCCGATGCGCTCCAAAGCCATTACCGGTACATGAAGGAACATCTGTTCGACCATGTGGATATTCCCAAAGAAAACATCAATTTCCCCGATGGTTCATTGGCTCCCGAGTTGGTGGCAGGATTTTGTGCGGCGTATGACCGGAAAATATCGGCATTGGGTGGTATCGATTTACAGATATTGGGTATCGGGCGTACCGGACATATCGCTTGCAATGAACCCGGATCGATGATCAACTCCCCTACCCGACTGATCACGCTTGATACCATTACCCGTATTGATGCTGCCGGTGATTTCTTTGGTGAAGAATTTGTTCCCCGACGTGCCATCACCATGGGAATAGGTACCATACTGGCAGCGAAAAAATTAGTCCTGATGGCCTGGGGCGAAGGCAAAGCCCGTATCATACGCAACGCGGTGGAGGGCCCGATTACTGACTCGCTGCCTACATCGTACATGCAAAATCACCCGAATGCAAAGGTGGTACTTGACCTGGCAGCTGCTTCGGAACTTACCCGTGTGAAAACACCCTGGTTGGTAGGAACCTGCAACTGGAATGACAGGTTGATCCGTAAAGCTGTTGTTTGGCTGTGCCAGAAAACCGAAAAACCCATACTGAAACTTACCGACCGCGATTATAATGACAATGGTATGAGTGACCTGATTGCCCAACATGGCCCGGGAAGTATGATCAATATTGATGTGTTCAACGATTTGCAGCATACCATATCGGGCTGGCCGGGCGGAAAACCAAATTCCGATGATACTACCCGCCCCGAACGCGCTACTCCTTATCCCAAAAAGGTGATCATCTTCAGCCCCCATCCCGACGATGATGTGATCTCGATGGGTGGCACTTTTGCCCGGCTGGTACAACAAAAACACGATGTACATGTGGCATACCAGACATCGGGTAACATCGCTGTTTTTGATGATGATGTGGTCCGATTCCTTGACTTCGGTAACCAGTTCAGCCAAATCTTTGAACTTGCCGGGGCCGATACCAAGAATATTTATCAAAAGTTGGCAAAAAAATTAGCTAATAAAAAACCTGGCGAGCCTGACCTTCCCGAAGTCCGCAAGCTCAAAACGGCTATCCGCCGCAGCGAGGCCAAGTCGGCAGCACGTTACTTAGGCGTACCCGAAGACCACGTGCATTACTTGGAAATGCCGTTTTACGAAACCGGCACGGTAAAGAAAAGCGAGCTAAGCGAAGCCGACATCCAGATCATCATCGACCTGTTGCAACAAGTGCAGCCGCACCAGGTATATGCAGCCGGCGACCTTTCGGACCCGCACGGCACGCACCGCGTTTGTATCAATGCCATACTGATCGCCCTGCACGAGTTGAAAAACGAGCCCTGGATGAAAGATTGCCGCGTGTGGCTCTACCGCGGGGCATGGCAGGAATGGGACCTCGACCAGGTGGATATGGCTGTACCGCTGAGTCCCGAAGAAGTATTGATCAAACGTAAAGCCATCTACAAGCACACTTCACAAAACAATGGTCCCGTATTTCCCGGCGCCGACCCGCGCGAGTTCTGGCAACGCGCCGAAGAACGTAACCACGCAACAGCCGTGATGTACGACAGACTCGGCATGGCCGAATACCAGGCAATAGAGGTATTTGTGAGGTATAAGATCGAATAAACAATTGAAAATTGAGAATGGGCATCCACCTGAATGACTTGTCGGGCAGGCGAAGCATATTAATTTTCAATTTTCAACGGTCAATTAGTTATAAGCCCCATTAGTTTTGACCCGCCTGACTGGGCGCATCAAAACTAATGGGACTTTTTTCATTACGGAAAGAAGAAACTGATATAGAAACTACTGATACTGATTTGTTTATTACATACGGAGAAACGATATGCAAAAAAAACAAATAAATAAGTAAAAAAATCGTTTTTTTGTGCATTATTTCAAAATAATATCCTAAATTTGTAGCAATTGTTTCAAAGAAAATTTTAAAGAAAGCTACAAGGATGACCATCATTAGAAACTGTGATGGAATGAACGAAAAAGCACAAGTTAAAAAAGGTTGAACGGAAGTGCTTTTTACATATTATTTTCCTTTGATACGGTTGTTTGGAAATTTATTTTTTACTTTTTGCAAATCGCAACCTCCGGAATATCGTAAGGCAAGAAACAATATGAGGAGGTCAGCCGGGCTGAAGATGTTGCCTGGAAAAAAACCGGCATTTCAGCCCGGCTGACGATACTATTTTAATAAAAAAAGCCCTATCCGCCCGGCTGAAAACATCGTTGAAAAATCATTTGTCATTTCAGCCCGGCTGACGGTATCAACCAAGTGAAAATTGCCCTGTCTGCCCGGCTGAAAATGCAGTTTGAAATAAAACTGGCTCGTCAGCCCGGCTGACAGCATTGGATTCTTGAAAATGTGATCTTCAAATAGTTGTTTAATCTTTAAATTTTATCAACCATGAATGTAAAAGTAACAAGATTCAAAATTTCTAACTTGCGTAACATGGAGTATGTGCTGGTGGTGTTGCGCATCATCGAGATTGTGGAACGCCACGTACCCGATGCGCTCCATCTGCGAAAAAGCCTGAACCGCCTGAAGGCCTTTGTCCCCGAACTGCAACGCATCGAAGCCATGATGCGCAAGTGGCGCAAAAGCAGGGAACTGGACGAATGCGAACATTTGCGCGACGACATGGTGGACACCCTGATCCGTACCGAACGTAACTATGCAAAGGTTTCGGTGCCGGAAACAAATGCCGCCTCGAAAATGCTAACCGCCTTGTTCGACAAGCACAAACGCGATATTGCCACTGATACCGACACGGCCGAAACGCAACGCATTTACAAGTTAGTGGAAGATGTGGAACGCGACGCTGCCATGCTGGATGCATTGACGCTACTGGCGTTGATGCCATTCTTCAATATGATGAAAGAGGCCAACCGGCAGTTCGATGAACTTTGGAAGGAGCGCAACAGGGAACTGGGCGAGGAAAACAGGGCAAATGCCAAAGCCATACGCGCCGGGTGCGACAAGGCGCTCACAGCACTGGCCAACGCTATAGAACATTGTTCCGGCGAATACGATGACCTGGATTACCAACCTTTGGCTAAGGAACTGAACCGCCAGTCCGATTTCTACAAGCAACAGTTGAAAGCCCGCGCTACCCGCCGCAAAAACGGTGAGAAAACCGAAGAGGATATTAAGCCTCTGGAATAAAGACCGTAAGACATGTAAGATTGTAAGACCGTAAGATTTAGTGTTGCCTCTTTTACGGTCTTACACGTCTTACATCCTTAGTGCGCCTTTGTGATATACCTTCGTGATACTTTGTGCTTAATTAGTCTGTCAACTAAACAACCTAAAATTAACAAATAAAAAGCAACCATGAAAACAAATAGACTCTTCAAATTATGCCTGCTGATCGTTATCGCAGGCTTGTACGGATGGCAGGCCAATGCACAATCCGTAAAATACACCTACGATGCTGCCGGTAACCGCGAAACACGCAGCAAACTCACAGTACAATCGATGAACAGGGCAGCCGTGACCAACGGCGAAACCCAGCCGGCCGACACGACGGAAAAAGCCGATGAGCCGACCCAACTCGAAGAAATGCTCGGTGAAACAAAGATCACCATCTACCCCAACCCCACCAAGGGAATGCTCCGGGTCGATATCGCGGCAAACAAGATACCGAAGGACGCCCGCATCTATTTATTTAATGTATCGGGGACGTTGGTACGCCAACTGACAGGTGTATCGGCGACCAACAACATCGACATTTCCGCGCAACCTGCCGGCACATATATCATGCGGATCATGTTAGACAAGGAGAACGTGAGCGTATGGAAAATCATTAAAGAATAAATAGTGACGAGTTACAAATTTGATGTGTTGAATTGTTGAAACGTTGAAGTGTTTAATTCCAATCACTCGTTCCTGTAACTCGTAACTATTCCGTAGCTTGTAACTATTCAATCATTCAATTACTCAATTATTCGGCCATGAAAACAATATCATCTCCAAATTACATGCGGCGTTTCTGCTGTGCCGCCATTTTATTGTGCCTGTGCCTTGCAAATAGCTTTGGGCAAAAGTTAGATACCACGAAACTGACCAAAACACCGGTGGTTGCCAATAACCCGTACAAACAGGCGTTGAGCCGCTATATTGCGGGGATGACCGGTGTGGGGTGCGATACCGTACTGATCAAACAACTGTTGCAGGCATTAAAAGAACCGGCAACCGCCAAAAACATGGTGACGATACCATCCGGCACTAAAAGCCGCATAGCCATACCTGCCGAATTGCAAAGCGGACTGTCGACTACCACCAGCGCCAACACAACATCCACCAGCAGCACCAACGGATGGAACCAGCCGAACAACTACCTGAACCTGCCCGACAGCTACCAGTGGTATGTGTCGCCCAACGGCAGCGACAACAACCCGGGAACGCAACAAGCGCCGTTCCAGACCATACAAAAAGCGGTTGACATGGCTTCGAACGGCGATGCCATCAAAATTGCCGACGGGAATTATTCCTATTTCGCGATCTACGGGAAAAATATTTATATAATTGGCAACGTGGCTTGCCCGCAGTTGGTGGTCATCGATGGGAACGACAGTTCGGGAGCACATCTTTACAGTTGTTCGCCCGAACTGCATGGAATGACTTTCATCAATGGCACTTTTGGAATCAGCATGGAAAATGCCTACCCATTCCTGTCGCATTTAATATTAACTCAAAATTGGGAAGTCATCTATGCTTACGGTCAATACTTTGCATACACCATGTGTAACTCGCTGATATATGGCAACAACTCGAGTAGTCTGGCTATCCTCCATGAACCAACTACCCATGGATTTGTCGACATATGCAATGCAACTATTGCGAATAACCGGGCGCAGCATACCATCGGGCGTACATGGAGTACAGGACAATGTGACATCTACCTGCTGAACACGATCCTATACAATCCGGAGACATACGGCGAACTGTTGATTCCATATGGGAGTTACTCCTCCTGCACGGTTGCTTATTGTAATGTATATGGCAAGAGCAACCTGCCGACAGATATGATTGCCTTTGGCGACGGGGTGATTGACATGTTTCCGGAGTTTGCGGAGGAAAATCCCAATGCCCGGTATCAACTGGCGAATAATTCGCCCTGCATTGATGCTGGCTTCCCTGACTTTTACGATTATAGCTCGCCGCCGGGTAAAGGCGGATCGCGCAGCGATATGGGCGCATACGGTTACGAGTCGCGGATGACCGGGATATGCCATATACCCACGCCGGGCGATGTGATGAGTAGCCCCATTGATGTTGGCGCATACAACACAGCTTTCCAATATGCCGACGGCAAGAACACGGCTAATGAATTCACCGACACATACGGCCTACCCACCAACGACGTGTTCTACCGTTTCATCATCAACAAGAAGATGAATATCACGGTGTCGCACTGCAGCAGTTCGGTATCCGACACCTACCTGTACTTGCTCGATGCCGCAGGCAACCGCATCGCGGAAAACGACAACTACTCGGGTGCGGGCAGATGTCCGAATACCCGTCATGCATACCTTCGGAAAAGCGGACTGGCCCCTGGCGCTTATTATGTGGTGAGCGAAGGCGTTAGCGGGAACGGATACATCTACACCAACATAGCGGGAACGCTACCGGTTACCTCGGCGGAATTCGGTTACCCCGATGCACCCGATGCGGGCAGTTCCGAATCAGCCCCGGTGGGTTCCATTGCCGGATCGTTCGATGTATCGGCTACAGGAGCAGCCACCTACACCATCCCCATTGAGGTACCTCCGGGGGTGGGCGGTATGCAGCCGTCGGTTGCCATTGTTTACAACAGCCAGGCGGGTAACGGAATAGCAGGCTGGGGATGCAGCATAGCAGGAGTATCGGCCGTCATGCGGGCGCCCAAGGATATGTATCATGATTACACGGCCTCCGGAATCACCCATGGGTTGATCGACGCATTTGTACTCGACGGGCAAAGGTTGATTTACGATGATTATGATGATATCCAGCATACACACGAAGGAGAGGTGGACGCTGTATACCATCCCGAAAACGATCCGCTGACCAAAGTGACCATACAGGGAAGCTATGCCGCCAACAATGATATCCGGTGGTTCAAGGTAGAACGCGGTGGAATGACGTACCAGTACGGCAGCAACGTCAATGCGTTACAGGAATTTTCGGTGAACGGTTACTACAAAACCAACGCCTGGTTCCTGAACCGTGTGGAGGACGCCCTGGGCAACTATATGGAATACAGCTATACAACTACAGGGGAAATAGGCTCCAAGTTCCTGAGCAGCATTACCTACGGGAAAAACACCAACACCTCCACCTCTTTGCAGAATACCATATCCTTCGGGTATACTTCCGGAAGACAGGACCCGGTTATCCAGCTAATGGGGGGTAAAGCGGTGAAAACGACCTACCGGTTATCAACCATCACCAGCAAAACGGGAAACAACACATACCGCACCTACGCGCTTACATACAATACTAATGGCGACGGATCGGCCATACAATATTCGCGGTTGACCCAAGTAACCGTCAAAAACGGGGCGGGCGAAGCGCTGAAACCCGTCACGCTGAACTGGAATTATCTGCCGGCAAGAACCATCACAAACAATACGCCGACCGGCTTCCCGACATCATCGGATACCGGGGATAAGTATTACCTCAGTGCCGACCTGAACGGCGACGGTATTTCAGATCTGGTAGAGATAGATGTCAACAAATACGACACTAGGTCGGCAGCAATCGTCTACCAATCCGGATGCGCCAATGGGGTAGTCAGCTTCACGCCGTCGGCAGAAATACTGCTACCGCAGGAATTTAAAGTCACTTCGGGGGGGCTTTGGCAAAGTACTTCCGGGACTTTAATCATTCAGAACCAGGGAAGGCAATACGTTTTTAAACCTTCGTGGCAAGCCGCCGGCAGCAACAGGTCGTTCTATCTTACGATTTTCGACAACACCGGTCTTTCTTCCGCCTTAGCCAATGAGCGCACGCTGGCCTTAGCCAATGACAGTGAGGAGCCGCCCTACACTACAGGTGATGTGAACAATGACGGCATGGACGATTTTATTTACCTTGCAAAGGAAAAGACGAACAACCTGTACCGGGGAAAAATCGGCCTTTTGAAAGATTTCTCATCTGCAGGGAATAAATTTACATGGCTGGATTTCGCGGTAACCCTGACCGCCCGGCCGGAGAAAGTATTCCTTGCCGACTTCAACGGCAACGGCATGAACGACCTGATGGTTTTCTACAGTGGCGGTTATACCCTTTTCCGGAACACCGGGAACAGCGCCCAGCCGTTTTCGGACAGCAACAGCGAAACCAGGACAGACGTTGCCGACATGAAGATGATCCGCATGGGCGATTTCAATGGCGACGGCCTGCCCGATTTCATCATGAACGATAGCAACGACAGGAATTGGCACATCGCACTGAACAACGGCAACGGGACATTCAACAGCCAGGTAGCTTACACATTCACAGAAGATATCTATGACCAGACAACAGCCAACGATAACAATTATTTTAGCTGCCAGGTGTTCGACTTCGATTTGGACGGGAAGTCGGATGTGGTGATCACCAAAGGCTTATTCAAGTGGCATTCCGGTTTTCCCAGCGGATCGTGGAAGCATGATCATACACGTACTTTCTGGATGCGATCCAATGGTGCGACATTGGATACGCCAATAGCGAATACATCGTCTGGTGAGGAGTATAACGCCAAAAGCGGATTTTTCGTTACCGGCGATTTTAAAGGCAACGGCCAGGTGTGCTTAGCCAATTACGGTTACAACTGTTACAACGGGACGGCCAGCCCGGCATGGCGCGTATACGGCAATCCGTCTTTCACCACCTCCAGCGGAAAGGTAACCGGCATACAGAACGTAGCCGGAACCACCGCCATCACATACAAATACATGACCGACCCGGATGTATACACGAAATTGCAGGGTGGTGTAGGAAGCAACACTTACCACCCCGTTGCGGATGTAACGCCGCCGATGCCGGCAGTAAAAACGGTGACCCTACCCAACGGCGTTGCAGGAAATATAACGGTCAACTACCATTACGAGGGCATGAAGGTACACACGAAGGGATTAGGATTCATCGGCATGAAAAAAGTGACGGCCACTAACACAACCACGGGTGTAAAAACCGAAACAGGGATTGATTCCTGGTTCACCCTTTATACCTATCATCTGGGATTGAAAAAAACATATTCCAAAACAATAATCGGTGAAAAAGCGGAAACTGTTGAAACCGAAATGGACTATATATCGGGAGAACAAAGCAAGACGTGGCATAATGTAATGTCGGAACAGACAATAAGCGGCATGGACGGGGAAACGACGGTGACCACTTACCGGTATGACAGGACTTTCCAGTCACCTACGAAAGGCCGTATCCTGGGCGACTCCACCACCTACGGTGACGGTATGTACCGTGCCACCCGCTACAATGACTATGTATCCACCGCAAGCGGGTACAAACCCAGGTTGATCACCGCAACCCAAAAGTATCCCGATGATGGGGCCTTCGTGCAAAAAACGCGCATGGAATACAACGTCAAAGGCCTGCCGGTGTCAAAAATCGAAAACTACGGCAGCAGCAAACCCCTGACTACCGAATTCAGCTATGATGCCTTCGGCAACCTGAATTCAGCAAAGGTGAGCGCCAGCGATGTAAAATCCATCACCACGCACACGGAGTACGATGCCAGCAAACGTTTCCCTATCCGGCAATACACCACCCCGGCATCAACCATAGCTGTTTTCGAATACGACACCTGGGGGAATGTAACCAAGGAAAAGGATGAAACCAACCCTGCCGACATCTTAGTTACCAACCACGGATACGACAATTGGGGCCGCCGCACGACCTCCACTTTGCCCGACGGACGGAAGACAGGCTATTCCACAGGGTGGGGCAACACCACCGCCAAACGCTACTACACCTTGACCCAAGCCACCGGGGCGCCATGGGTGAAAACCTGGTACGATGCCACGGGGCGCGAAACAGGCGCTGAAACCCGGGGACCAGACGAAATGGTAATCGCCGTCGAAAAGACATACAACAGCAAGGGCGAGCTTACCCGGCAGGAAACCATGACCGGCGCCTTGAATGCATGGGAAACCTTTACCTACGATGCCCGCGGTAGGGTGACGGAATACAAAAACAACCGGGAGCAGCACATCACCTCCGAGTATGCCCCACGCAAAGTGACCACCACTGAGCACAACCCGGCAGGGAACAAAATCACCGCCAAAACCGTCAATGCCTGGGGCGGGATCACCAAATCGGAAGATGCAGCAGGCGGCACAGTGGAATACAAATATTTTTCCAGCGGCAAACCCCGGCAGGTGGAGGCTGCGGGTGCCATTTTCAAGATGGAATATGACGCCATGGGCAACCAAACCAAATTAGATGATCCCAATGCAGGGATCACAACCTATACCTACGATGCTGCCGGACGGCTGAGGACACAAAAGGACGGCCGCGACACCCTCACCACCATACACTACGACCGGATGGGGCGCGACTCGTGCACCATACAAGGCAGCATACGCACCGTGTATACCTACGGGACATCGAATAATGAACTGCACCGGCTCATCAAAGTACAGACCGGCGTTAACAGTACGGAATACACCTACGACCGTTACGGGCACCTGAAAACCGAAAAGCGCACCCTTCCCGGCGAAAGCACAATGGATTTCGGTTATACGTATGACAAGGGCCGCCTGCAAACCACCACATACCCCGGTGGGGTACAGGTGACCAACGAATACGATGCATACGGCAACTTAGTAAAAGTACTTGCCGGGACACAAGCGGTGTGGGAACTTACCGGGGCAACCGGGTTGCAAACCACCACCCGGTTAGGTAGCTCGATGACGGCTACTTCCACGTACAACCCCCAGGGACACCTTACGGGATTGAAGACAGCGAAGGGAGCCACGACCATCCGCAACATGGACTTTGTATTCAACGGTGCTACCGGCAACCTGGCCTCGCGCAAGGGAATGTTTGCAGAACAGGAAACCTTTCATTACGATCATCTCGAACGGCTCGACACCATTAAATTAGGCTCGCCGGGAGTGTTGCAAATGGGATTGGCCTATGCCGCCAACGGCAACATCACCGCCAAAACCGGCCTGGGTGAATATACTTACCATAGTAATAAAAAACATGCAGTGGAAACCATCGAAAACACCGGTAACCTGCTCAACACACGCGGGCAGAAGATCGGGTACAATGCCTTCAATAAAGCCTCGTATCTGATAGACACTTTAAACAACGATGCCTACCGGTTGGATATTACTTACGGCCCTGGCCAGCAACGATGGAAAACAGTGTTGAAAAAGAACAATAATCCCACAAAAACTGTTATATTTGCTGGTAATTATGAAAAGATTTCAGACAATGGAGTGACGCGAGAACTATATTATATCTCAGGTGGCGACGGATTAGCGGCGATATATGTAAAGGCAGGATCGTCGTATAATATGTATTATGCACACACCGATCATTTAGGTAGCATTATATCACTCACCGACGATAATGGTAATTCTGTATTCAAAGCTACATACGATGCCTGGGGTAAGCAAACGGTTACCACCAATACCGTAGGATTTCACCGCGGTTATACCGGGCATGAACATTTGTCGGAATTCAGCCTGATCAACATGAACGGGCGGATGTACGACCCGGTGGTGGGGAGGTTTTTGAGTCCTGACCCGTATGTGCAGGCGCCGGATTTCAGCCAGAACTTCAATCGTTATAGTTATTGCTTGAATAATCCGTTGATATATACAGATCCGAGTGGCGAACTTTTTTTATTAGGTTGGACAATTGTTGGAATTGCTACGTATTATGGTGCAAAGCAAGGAAAAGAAATTGCTCAATCAAAGGGTTATGATTCGGGTGACTGGCAAACCTATGCATACATGACAGGATATGCGCATTTAAGGGCTGGACAGACGTATCTGGCACTTGCTGGCACACCAAATGTGCCAGGTATGATGACTAATGGACTACTGCAATCTGGAATGCAAGTAGGTCTTAATGGTATAAGTAATGTAGGCAACGGTGACAACTTTTTTGACAACTGGGGCAGGGCAGCAGCCATAGGATTTGTCAGCGGAGCTTATTCTGGTTATAAGATATCAAAAGCAGGCGGATTAAATTATTGGTGGGGCACACCAGAAGAAAAGTGGGGTCATAACCGTAATCAATGGTCTTTAGCTTGGTGGGATAAACCAGATAAAATTATTTTTGAAGAGGTAAATAACACTGGGCAAGGTAGAATAAATTGTATGGCTAAAAGTTTTCAAAATATGTATGGAGATACAGAGGAGTATTGGGATACTTATACTAATTCGGGTGATGATATGCATACAATGCAAACTATTAGAAATGGGGGAGGAAGTGTTATGCAGTACTCTGGGGATAACCCACAAGTTACATATGACAATATTTTAAACTTAAACCAAAATGGAGGTAGATCAATGATTACAGTTGAAAATTATAGAAACTCTGGAGAAGATCATGCTATGGCCGTTAAAAAAATATTATATGTCCCAGGTAAAAGATTCGACGCTGTGATTTATGATTCATATCAAGGAAACAGATATAAAATGAAAAATTTTAATAGAGGAACATCTTTAGGTAGGAATTTGCGATTCTGGTTCATTAATATGTAAAATTTTGGCTATGAATATATTGTTAAAAATATGGCTAAGTAGTATCATTTGTTTTTCACTACATGTATATAAATCTTTTTCACAAAAACCAGGTGAAAAGTTCGTAAACCAAAACTGTGAATATATTTATTTTGTAAATGACACCTTGATTGATTTTAAACTGATTGGAAGTTTTAAAGGAAGTGTAGCCACAATGTATCATGGAATTGGTAAGTATACGATTAAAAATGATATGTTAACTGTTTCCATTGATGATTTTAAGATTAATTCTTTAAAGAGAATCTCTGATTCAATGTGTTTGGATTTTAAAGAAAAAATCAGTGGAATTGATAAGTATCGTATCGAATCACTGCCTAATGGAATAATAGAATTAACTGGACCAATTTTAGGTAACTATCAAAAACTTAATAGGCGTAAGTTTTTAAAATCATTTTTAAATTGGCCATGGAAATGGTGTTTAAAAAAACAACATTGGTACGATCCAAGAGTAAGGCAGTTTATGATGCAATAACTTCCTTGGTTGGCGGCGCTTCATCAAATCTCACAAGTCAGTTGTTATATTTTAGTAAGGTTAATTGGAGATCTGTGGCCGGTAATGGGGAGTATTATAATGATTATGATCCCGACCACTTGGGTAGTCTTGCAGTGGTTACCGATGCCTCGGGCAACATGGTGCAGAAATGTGCCTTTGATGCATGGGGGTATCGTTTGTTCGTAGCAAAAGACCGTTCTTTGATATTCGACCGCGGCTACACCGGCCACGAACACCTGGACGAATTCAGCCTGATCAATATGAATGGGCGGATGTACGATCCGATGGTGGGAAGGTTTTTGAGTCCTGACCCGTATGTGCAGGATCCAGAATACTCGCAGAGTTTCAACCGTTACAGTTACTGCCTGAACAACCCGCTGATGTACACCGATCCAAGCGGGGAAGTTGCATGGCTTATCCCGGCAATCAAAATTGGGGTGATGATGTACATGGCAGGGGCGCAGACCAATTTCTGGTATGCCACCCAGAATGGCGGAAACCCGATGAACCCCGGCGACTGGAACTGGAAAAGCCCCTGGACGTATGTAAGTATGGCGTCGGCCGGATATGGGACTTTCATGGAGCTTGGCGGATTAAATGCTTTTAAGGGTATTAGTGATGCTGCTAATACTACTGCCGCTGCAACGAGTTATCCTACTCCTTTTTTGCAGGAAGTTGCGGATATTGGCAGACAAGAACTCCCTCGGTTTGATTCCTGGATATCGGATAAATATAACCTTTTGGCTGGACCTGGGACATTACGGGTTGACAAACAAGGCGGATTATACGATTACATACGTGAAGTTACCATCTGGGGAAGACAGAGCAGGCATGCACAAATCATGTCCATGCCGATTGTGAAACACATGCATGCAGGACAGATCAGTTTTCTGTACGGTAAAGAGGCAATGTTCCTGTATTCGTTCATCCCTATTGGTGGGGCTGTGACAAAGGTGCTTAGCGGGGTTTCGAAAGTGGCGAAACCTATAACACAAGTTGTTTCTAAAGCAGGAGGAAGGCTCGGAAATGCAACTACAAGAAGTCAAATAGATCATATAGCAACGGCCTTAGAAAGTAGGGGCTATAAAATAACTGGTGGTGGTGGTAGAACTACTGAAGAATTTTTAAGGCCATTAGGTGGCGGAAGAAAAGGTGGATCATATCTTGATATTACAGCAACCCATCCAAATTATCCAACATTATAGCAATTGAATAAATTATATACTATCTTTGCGCAGCTAATCCCGTAAATCCTCAGTTTATGCCCGCCCCCTTATCCCTTGATCTTCGCAAGCGCATCATAGCCGCCAAATTGAAAGGCGACACAGAAGCCAAGA
>JAVBSH010000212.1:0-5206 GCA_031547085.1 Bacteroidales bacterium | reverse complement strand
TTTTTGTCGGCACGATCCTGTTCCAATGCAAAGAAACAACGCGCCACCTTCTTGGTGTTTTCGGTTACCGGCTCCTTGAGGTTACCACCCGCAGGCGACACCGTACCGATGAAGGTGATGGAGCCTGTAGCGCCGTTGGACAGTTCCACATAACCAGCACGGCCGTAAAAGTTTGAGATAATCGCCGACAAGTCCATCGGGAAAGCATCCGGGCCGGGTAGTTCTTCCAAGCGGTTGGACATTTCGCGCAAAGCTTGTGCCCAACGTGACGTAGAGTCAGCCATCAGCAATACTTTCAACCCCATGCTACGGTAATATTCGGCAATGGTCATGGCAGTATATACCGATGCTTCACGGGCAGCCACAGGCATATTGGAGGTGTTGGCCACGATGATGGTACGTTCCATCAGCTTGCGGCCTGTATGCGGGTCGATCAGGTGCGGGAATTCCGCAAAGATCTCGACAACTTCGTTGGCACGTTCGCCACAAGCGGCCACAATCACAATGTCGGCTTCAGCCTGTTTCGAAATGGCATGTTGCAACACGGTTTTCCCAGTACCGAAAGGCCCGGGAATAAAGCCTGTACCACCTTCCACGATCGGATTAGCTGTGTCGATGATACGGACACCGGTTTCGAGCAGTTTGAACGGACGCGGCTTGGCAGCATAAGCTGTAACAGCCCGACGTACCGGCCATTTCTGCATCATATTGACATCAACATCATTGCCCGATGCATCAGTGAGCGTTGCGATCTTGTCTTCGATGGTGTACTGTCCGGCAGTGACAAGCTTTTTGACCGTATATTTTCCCGCAAAGGTAAACGGCACCATGATTTTGTGGGGTTGCGAGTTCTCGTCCACTTCGCCGAGCCAGCTTCCGGCTATTACCATGTCGCCTTCCTTGGCAATTGGCTTGAAATCCCACAACTTTTTTTCGTCTAACGGGAATGTATAATCACCGCGTTTCAGGAACACACCTTCCATCTTGTCGAGGTCGTTTTGCAGTCCGTCATAGTTACGCGAAAGCATACCGGGACCGAGGGTTAGCTCAAGCATGTGGCCTGCAAACTCCACTTCGGCACCTACTTTCAATCCGCGTGTACTCTCATAGACCTGTACATAGGTGTTTTTCCCGATTACCTTGATCACTTCCGACATCAGCCGGTCGCCGCCCGTTTGAATAAAACATATTTCGTTCTGCAACACAGGGCCGTCTGCTTCGATCGTCACCAGGTTCGATACGATACCTTTCACTATTCCTTTTGTCGCCATCGATCTTGTTATTTTTAATTTTTGATTTGAGGGAACGCTGATGACACGGATTTAACGGGTTTACACGGATATTATCCGTGGGAATCAGCTAAATCAGCGTTATCCGTGTTCTATTCATTATAATTCATTCAATTGAAGATTCATCGACTCACGGCCGCTCACCACGTTTTCTTTCAACGTATCGATCAAACTCCTGAATACTTTTTCACCTTCCACCGGGTCGAGGCTCACCCAACGCTCGATGATTTCGAGTTTTATCAGGTAAGCGAATACCCGCTCGATACCGAAATATTTGAAAAACGTATGTTCGTCCAACCATTGCCATTTCAAAAGGTCGATCTTTTTTTCGCGTTCGAACAGATCGGGCTCATCAGCCAGGCGTTGGAAAATATCAAGGTTGTCGATGGTTCCGGTCAGTCCGAAATCACGTTGTCCCGATGTTTTAATGGATTCAGCCACTTCATTGTCGCCCACCACTTCCATGTCCATCTGGTACTTGCGACTGGTGTAGGCGGCTAATATGTTATTGAGATTCAGATTAAACTCAAACCAACAGGATATCAGCTTATTACCACACTTCATTGCCCACTGGTAATACAACTCTGTCAAACGGTTTTCCCATTTGGCATCTTCGGTACTGATATGCTGTACATCTTTATATTCCTCTACAAAGGTTTTGAAATACGGTGGGATGTATTTGTTTTTCGGGTCGTCATCCTCACTAATGAGCCTCAAAGCTTCCTCCAACTCCTCTTTGGTAATATTGCCACGTTCATCAAACCTCGCCTCCTTGTCCCGAAGATAATGCAACAGGTTTTGATTGTCGAATTTCGTGTAAAACAAATCTATCAATCGTGTATCACCATCCGACAATTGCGGACGTAACTCCTCTTTGAAGTCGGCAACACTGAAAACCAATTTGTTGTCTTCGAGTTCGATTTCGGGTAACCCTGCTATTAAACAATAGTAATTCATATTCAATTTTCGATTGAATAGAACGCAGATGACACGGATCTAACGGATACGCACGGATTTATATTATCCGTGATGATCCGCCAAATCAGCGTTATCCGTGTTCTATTGTTTAAATAGCATTTCCACGAGTTGCGGACGGAGAAACTCCTTGAAATAAGCGGAAAATTCGTCTTCGCCGAACTGTACCTTATAGCCTTTTTCGGCAGGCATGATCGCGAATCCGGCAGATTTACCGTTCACCTGTTCAATTTTTACGCCTTTGTTAAGTAAATCCTTGGCTTGTTTGGAAAAATATTGGGTAAGCGCATTGGCATCGGTAGTTTGTATCACTACATTTTCCTTGGTAACCCAATCGGTAGCCAACGTGAGCATCAGCTTTTGCAGCCATTCGTTGTTCACGGTCTCTTTGACAGCATTGTCAACAATAGATCCCGTTACCAGGTTGGTGATCTCGCTTTTAAGCGCTTCTACAGCACGTCCGGCGTATAACTGTAACTCCGATTGTGTGTTTTTGCTTAAATCCTCGGCCGATTTTTTAGCATCTGCAATAATTTTTTCAGCTTCCTGCTGTGCTTTTTTCAGCAGGGTAGCTTTTTCGGCTTCGGCAGCTTCAACAATCTTTTGTGCTTCGGCTTGACCTTTTTCAACACCTTCCCGGTATATCTTTTCAGTAATTTCTTGAACCTTATTCTCCATGATTTCAATAAATTATTTATCTCATAATCGGACTAACTACGTCCAAATTACCCCAATATAAATGGTTCTGCAAGGTAGCGATAAATTTTTAAAAAATACCATACAGTATGTGAAAAATTCTCAAAAAATATTTTTATTTCTAAAAATCAGATAATTAATTTTCAATATCCGAGAAATTCATGAGTAAAATAAAGAAAATCCATACATTTGCAACAAATTAAGATATTTTGAGATGAATTTTCCGTTTCTTATAGCACGTCGTTACCTATTTGCCAAGAAATCGCATAATGCGGTTAATGTTATCTCGGCTGTGTCGGTGGTAGGCGTTGCCGTGGGCACTATTGCACTGGTGATTGTGATGTCGGTATTTAACGGCTTCGAGGATCTTACAAGAAAGTTGTATAATATGTTCGACCCCGATTTGAAGATCACGGCAACAGTTGGTAAAAGTTTTGTAGCCGATCCTGCTAAACTGCAACAACTAAAAGCAGATCCTGATGTACTTACTTTTTCGCAAACCATTGAGGAGTATGTGATGGTAGAATATGGAGAACAACAGGAAGGAGCCGTGTTGAAAGGGGTTGATGACCAATATCGTCATGTTACCGGAGTTGATACCATGATGTATGAAGGACATTTTATCCTTTGGGAAAAAGACACGCCACAGGCCATCATCGGATTGACCATGGCCTATAAACTACGTGTCGGATTGAATTTTATTACTCCTTTGCGTTTCTTTGCAGTGCGCAATACCCCGACCGTATCGTTAAATCCGGAAAAGGCGTTAAACCAAAAAATCATATTTCCTTCCGGAAAATTTGCCATCGACGAAGAAATCGATTCAAAATATATACTGGTTCCCATCGAATTTGCCCGCAGCCTGCTTGAAAACGACTCTATCACCGGAGCAATCGAGGTGAAACTAAGGCCCGGGACCGACGAAATAAAAGCACAGAAACGAGTTGCTGCAATTTTTGGCGAAAAATTCGATGTAAAAACTAGCTACCAGCAGAAAGAAGTTGCCTACAAAATACTAAAATCAGAAAAATTTATCAGTTTCATGATCTTAGCTTTTGTGCTGCTTATCGCCTCATTCAACGTGTTTAGTTCACTCTCGATGCTGATGATTGAAAAAAAAAGCGATATGTTCATTCTCCAAAGCCTGGGTACAGACAAGCAAATGCTTAGCCGCATCTTCATTTCCCAGGGATGGATCATTGTTCTTGCCGGAGCATTCGTAGGTCTGGCGCTTGGTGCGATCATCTGTTGGCTGCAAATAAAGTTCGGGTTCTTCAAAGTTACCGACGCCGGGACTTATATCATCGACTCGTATCCTGTTGCCCTGCGTTGGAGGGATTTTGTGATGATCTTAATTGCTGTGGTCGGTGTTAGCTTTTTAACAATTTATTTCCCAGTGAAATATTTTGTGAAAAAGTATATGACTGCTTAAATGCTATTTTCAAACTTTCTTTTCATATTTTTGTTATACATTAAATAACCGTAACATTCAAAACCATGGCAAATATTACATTCAAAGGGAACGAGGTACACACACAAGACTCGTTGCCCGCAACAGGTTCAAAAGCACCCGGTTTTACACTGGTGAAAACCGATCTGAGCGAAACATCATTAAATGATTATAAAGGGAAAAAAGTTGTTTTGAATATCTTCCCAAGTGTTGATACAGGTGTGTGTGCAGCATCTGTACGTAGGTTCAATGCTGAAGCGAGCAAACTTAACAACACGGTAGTTTTGTGCATATCGCGCGACCTGCCGTTTGCTGCAGCCCGTTTTTGCGGGGCCGAAGGGTTGACCAATGTGGTGACAGCTTCCGAATTTCGCGATGACAATTTCAGTAAAGCGTATGGCGTTCGTATGACCGACGGCCCGTTGACCGGATTACTGTCGCGTGCAGTTGTAGTAATTGACGAAACAGGTACGGTAATATACACCGAACAGGTTCCCGAAATTGCCCAGGAACCGGATTATGATCAAGCACTGGCGAATATCAGATAAGCCGGCCCAAGCGCATCCTTATGTTGTCAACCCGCTACTATACTACCTGTGCGGCCAGGAAATGAGGGGTTGAGATGAGGTAGAAACTGCCTGGAAACATCGGGCAGTTTCTTTTTGTGTGCCGTGCATGATTGATCAACTTGGTGGTGCAAGTCCACTACGGAGGTAGATAGCGACCAACCGTTAGCCGCAGGCAATGGTGTTCATCGTGAGGTGGAATCAGAAAGAAGCCGTGGGCAAAATCCCGG
>JAVBSH010000040.1:0-7364 GCA_031547085.1 Bacteroidales bacterium | reverse complement strand
CTTGCTTGAAAATCGGCTGGCCGACTAAATGTTTTTCCGTATCTTTGCTCATGTTGATATTTTTTTGTTTGCACAGCAAAAATACAACATGGGGGGAAACTTTACGGAGTAACCCCTTTATTTTTTGTCGGTCAGTAGTGAAATTCAATATAAAAATAAACGAAGAATATTTCGATGATGAATTTCGGTTACTATTCTCAGATATAGAACTTTTTTATAAAACCCTTCGAAGTGGCATAAATTTGAAAAATTTTAATAGAAAAACTGAATTTTATTTCAAGTCATTGCTGTTTATGTACTGCAAAGACATCTTAAAGATGAGTAAATATTTAATTACATTAACCCCCATGGGGAGTTACTATTTTGGGGGCGAACGCTCTTTTGTTGTTGGAAACAAAGAAAATGAACTAACGAGTTATATTGTAGAGTCCAATTTATTTCCGCAGCAGACTTCCCTGTTGGGAATGTTGCGTTTTTGGTTGTTAAAAAACTCGGATGCTTTTAATGCTGTTGAAAATAGAATTAGTGATTCTACCAAAGCCAAAGAGCTTATCGGAGAAAAAAGCTTTTCTCTTTATGGTGATGAGAAGCAAGAGTCATTATTCGGGAAAATAAAAAATATCGGTTTCTGTTTCCTCCAAAAAGAACAAGGGGGAAATAATTATATAGACATATTGCCTTCTCCATTAGATTATGGTTTGGAAATTGATTTCAGTAAATTAAATCCCGCAAATTACAATGGAATTAACAAAAGTCTGCCAACCATTATTTACAAAGAAAAAGATGAACTTGAAAGAGATGTAAGATATTCCGATAAAAAGGGATTGATAAATCGGATTACAAATTCTCTACAGAAAAGGAGTTGGATAATTTTCTTACAAATGCGTTGAATGATATTTTTGAAGGGAAAAAGGATGGAGCGTATAAATCCATTTATGATCGTGATATTTTCTTTGATGCTGTTGTCGTAGAAAAAAACAGAAATGGAAAAGGCAAAATATTAGATTCTGACACCTTATGTCCACATGGAGAAAATCCATTAAAAAATCCAACGCCCATATCTTTTTTGAAAATAGCATCTGATGTTACTATTGAATTTCGGTTTAAATTGGTGGAATCTAAAATAGGAGATAAAACAATAGAACCGACTGATAAAGTAGCTATTTTTAAAGAAATTCTAACTACAGTCGGCATCGGCGCCAAAACCAACGTCGGTTACGGCCAGTTTTCATCAGTAGAGTAACATGACCTACCTCATCTCCCTTATCAGCGACCACATTCTCCCCGCCTATCTTTTCATCAAAGAGATGGAAGGGCGGTATGACCAGTTACTGTTTGTTACCTCGCACCGGATGGTTGGTTCAGGGCGGGGGAAGCGGATTGAACGGACGTTGTGCGTTCCCGAGGGATCAGTACGGCGGGTCGTCGTTTCGGACGAAGACCTGAACGACACGCTGGCCGAACTGGAAGCGCATCGGTTTTCGTCCGACGACCGTTTCATCGTTAACCTGTCGTGCGATGCAACGATCTTGGCACTCGGAGCATTTGAGTATTTCTCAAAATACATGTCGTCGTTCTATTTTATCCCTCCGGGCAAGAACATCATTGAGAATGTACGGACGTCGCACAACCAGCCGTTGCTTTACCGGGCCAATGTGTGGGAATATTTCACCTTGCATGGCTTGCGGTTCGAGTGTAACGAAGAATTGACCTATCCCCGGAGCCGTACCGATGCATTGTTCGAGCGTTTCAAACGGACAGGATACAACCGTTACAAGATTCCGGAAATGATGGAGACCGACAGGATGAGCGAACGCGACAGCCGTTACTATTCCGGTACATGGTTCGAGGAATACACCTATCACCGGGTAAAAGAGGAAAAAGGCCTGCGAGATGATTGTATTTATACCGGGGTGAAGATATATCGGTCGGAGACAAGCGATGCGAACGACAACGAGATCGACATCGTTTATGTGATCAACAACGAGTTGCATATCGGCGAGTGCAAGGTTTCGCTCAAAGGTGTTCCGGGTAACAGCGGGGTCAAGCTGCTGGAACAGTACCTGTACAAACTGGCAGCCATCTCCATTGATTTCGGCTTAAATGTCCGCCAGTTCGTTTTCACGTTGCACCGTTTCAATAGGAACCCGCCTGCACAGATGGAAGCTGTCAGGCGACGGATGAAGATACTGCAACTCGAAGGCTTGATTGATGGTGACGATTTCAAAAAACAACTATTGCCGCTCCATTTTCAAAATGATGGATAGAATCCGGATTACCTCTTATCTCTAACCTCTTACCTCTATTTTGTATGTCCTGTTTCCAATCCCTGTGTACAGTCCCGGCATTACACCATGCCTGGAAAACGGTAAAAACAAAGAATGCCGCCGGGGGTATTGATGGCTTTTCGGTAGCTGAGTTCGACGACAAGCTGGAGGAACATCTCCGTAGTCTGTTGGAAGAACTGAAAACTGGCAAGTGGAATCCCGAGCCCTACCTCCGGGTGGAGATACGCAAGAACGAAACTGAGATGCGGAAGCTGGGATTGCTCACCATCAAGGACAAGATCGTACAACAGGCGATCAAGCACCTGGTCGAACCCCGTTTCGAACGGTTGTTCCTGGGCAATAGCTATGGCTACCGTCCTGACAGGGGACACCTCAAGGCTGTACGGCGTACCATACACGAATTGAGTACCCGAAAAGACGGTTGGGTGGCAAAGCTGGACATCGACAATTACTTCGATACCATCGATCATCAATTGTTGTTTTCGCGGTTGGCTGGTTTCATAGGCGATCCAGAGATCATGCGGTTGATCGAACTGTCTATCAAGATGGGCGTGGTGACCAAACGGTTGAAATGGTCGGAAATAAAGGCCGGTGTACCTCAGGGAGCTGTATTATTGCCGCTGTTGGCTAATTTCTACTTGCATCCGTTCGACCAGTTTGTTACCGGCAAGGCCTCGGGCTATATCCGCTATGCCGACGACTTTGTGATGCTGGCCGACACAAAGGATCAAGTGAACCGGTTGGTACAAAGCGCTTCGGCGTTCCTCCAAAACCGCCTGATGCTGAAACTCAACGAACCGCTGATCGCCGATATCCATACCGATGTGAAGTTCCTGGGTGTACTTGTCAGGAAAAATGCCGTTTCCATTTCAGCAGAAAAGAAGGCCACACTGCTCGGCAGGATAGGATCTATCGAAATGCGAAACGGACGTTTTACCGATAAAAGCCTCGACTCCTTGCAGGGAATCAAGAGCTATTATGCACAATTGCTCCCGCAAGAGTTGCTCCACTCCTTGGATGAGGCGCTGGTCGCAAAGGTTACAGACCTGATCACTGATCCCGGCTCGGGAATCAGGAATGTGAAATACCTGAAAGAAGTATTGAAGCGATTACCGGTTTTTTCCGACCAGGCTGAACTGGCTAAAGGCCGGCAGGTGAAGGACTGGACCACACATTACCTTGAGAAGAAAAGAGAACGAAAGCCCAAACCCGAAGCCGGATCGTCGAAAAATCAACTGTTGATCAACCTGAAAAAACGGGAATACAGGAAACGTGAAACCGAGGGTGCCGAACTGGTGATTTCCACTTACGGCAGTTTTATTGGATGTAACAACAAAGGAATAACGGTAAAGGTGTATGGTAAATCCGTGCATAACGGGCCATCGCATGCATTGGAGCATATTACGGTGGTAACACGCGGCGTGAGTATTTCGAGCGACGCCATACATTACTGCATGACCAACCAGATACCGGTCGATTTCTTCGACAACTCGGGAAAACTGTATGCCTCCATCCTTTCGCCCGTGCTGGTTCACGACAGCCTGTGGCAACAGCAAAGCGACATGCCGCTTGAGAAAAAGGCATACATGGCGGCACGTATTGTGCAAGGCAAGTTATCCAATCAACAGAACCTGGTCAAATATTTCCACAAATACCATAAAGGCAGCCATCCGCAATTAGACAAGGCATATCACGATCTAGTAGGACAATTGGAACAACTGGAAGAAAAAATCAAGCAGGTTGACCTTCACAATAAGGAATATGCCACAGTGCTGATGACATACGAAGCGGCAGGTGCAAAAGCGTACTGGGAATATATCGGATTGTTGCTTGGCGACGATGGCATCGAATTCGAGGGACGTGTACGCCAGGGAGCTTCCGACCTGTTCAATTGCCTGCTCAACTATGGTTATGCCCTGTTGTATGCCCGTGTGTGGCAATCGGTGCTGGGCGCCAGGCTCAACCCTTCGCTGGGTGTGCTGCATGCCTATCAGCCGGGCAAACCCACATTTGTGTACGATATCGTAGAATTGTTCCGTGCGCAGGCGGTCGACCGTATCGTGATCGGCCTGGTACAAAAATCCGAACCATTGTCCATGGAAAAGGGCTGGTTAGACGAGCCCACAAAAAAGCTGCTGGTGCAGAACCTGTTGGAACGTTTCAACAGGTACGAGAAATATCGCTCGAACGACACAAAGTTCCGCCAGATCATCACCGCCCAGGTACGCGAGATAACAGCCTATATCAAGGGTGAGGCCAAATCATTCAAACCATACGTTGCCAAATGGTAGAACAAAATTGAATAACTGAATAATTGAATGACTGAATCATTTAATCCTGGAATTCTGAAATTTTTGAATCATTGAATCTTTTATTGCCGTGAAAGCAAAGCGTTTCTTTTGTGTGGTGGCTTATGACGTGCAAAACGACCGGCACCGCAACCGTATTGCCAAGCTGTTGGAACATTATGGCGCCCGGATCAACCTGAGTGTTTTCGAATGCATGTTTACCCGGGGACAAATGACCAAGGTGCAGGATAAAATTGCTAAAATGATCGATCCGCGTGAGGATACGGTAGTATATTATACCATCTGTGTCGATTGTTTCACGAAAATTGTATACCAGCCGGGTAAACGTAACCGGGAAATAAAAACCATACAAATTGTTTAATATAAATAAATTACACTTTTCAATTCATTGTTTTGAGGTGAAAAACATTTGCGAAAATTTCGAAATTAAGCAATATTCTCATTTTCAAAATGTTGATTAAAAGCCACCCAAAACCAGCGCCTTTAAAATTTTCGCAAACCTCACCATGATCGATTTTTTGTGTTACATTTGCGAAAATTGCTTTTTCGCTCTTTGACATTTCCCTGGATACCACTCAGTTGCAAAATGACAAAAAGGGCATTTTTTCGCAAACCCCGGTTTTTGAAAAATGTATGAGGACATTTGCGAAAATTTTTGAAAGGCTAACGTGGTGGAAGCTAACGGTTCAATCAAAAAACGACTCGATTTTTGTAGTCATTGAAGATTTTCAAGGGGTACATTTGCGAAAATTTCGAAGCGTTTTTGGAAGTGACGCATAGTATAGACCTTTGGAAAGACAACGGTTCGAAAAGGAACAGTTCATGAATTCGGTTCATCTTGATTTTCAAGATGAACCGTTAGTCTGCTGCGGAAGCGGCATTGAGACGTTTTTATCAAAGAACACGTCTTTTTTATCAAGAACCGTTAGTCTGCTGCGGAAGCGGCATTGAGACATTAATTATTATTTTCAAACAGTGAATAACTTGAACCGTTAGTCTGCTGCGGAAGCGGCATTGAGACAAACAAGCATTGCAATAAAAACTCCTATAACGATGAACCGTTAGTCTGCTGCGGAAGCGGCATTGAGACAATGTGCTTTTACCACAGGTTCACACAAAGTTTGCGAACCGTTAGTCTGCTGCGGAAGCGGTATTGTGCCAACTTCCTTCATGATGGTTATTTTACACAAATCATGAAGGAAATTTTGCCTCTGATCGAATAATTATGTGGATTGGCTCTGCCTATAAATATCAGGAATAAATCGGTTGCGTAATCGCAATACCCCTGGGAACAAGCGTTGTAATTATGATTGTATCGTCAGGAATTTTTGAGCCGCACATTTAAAAGCAACAAGTTTGCAGCCGTATGCGGTAGCGTTGGGCTATCATCATGATCGGATTTTATAGTATTTGGCAAGACAACTACTGCATTTTTTGTTACTGTGCCTGCATCAGTTGGAGCATACCTGCGAAATTGGCAGCTTTTTATCCACAGCAAACACAAAAAGATTATTCTGTGCGGAAATGAGAACCAGCTGATGATTCCCGGGAAGATCGGGAACGCAATAGTCCCTGTCTTCGTCGCCTCTTTCGACATGAACATACATCTGTGTCTCTTCCTGGTCGGGTGGGAAGGTACTGATTACTTTCCAGCCGTAATAGCCGAAATAATATTCCAGCTGTACTTCAAGTGGTTCCAGCGACATGAGCTGGTCGAACTCCCGTTTGGCCTTCACCATTTGCCGGACCTGCTCTTTAAAAGCCTGTATTGACTTACGTATTTCATCATTGTTCATCGGTTACAATTTAAATCTGGATATACTGGATACAAAGTTGGATATTTTTGGTTGGATGTTGTAACGCATATTTTATTTGCTCAACTGTTATTTTTTAATCCGTTACTGTTTGGTTACACAATGCAAATAAACCGGTTTCCCGTTATTTATAAAACATTTGTGCGGAATACGTTATGAGCGGTTTAAGAATATTTTATTCCATATAAATACCTGTTGACAAACATTTTGATTTTCGAAGAATCCATTATCCCGTATCATCCCCCGATAATCCTTCATTGCAGCATACATTATTCCACATAATTTTTAACTTTGCGTCACATTTAAAGTTTATAGGATCATGAGTAACGAGACCAAACAACACCAGGGGAGAAATATCAAATTTTTCCGCGAATCCAAGCGGATGAAGCAGGGCGCTTTTGCCCAAATGCTGAATGTGACCCAATCGGCGGTTGCAAAGATGGAGCAGAAGGATGAAATTGATGAAGATGTCCTGGCAAGATGTGCCATTATTTTAGGCGTTTCGATGGAAACTCTTAAAGATTTTGATGTAGAAAAGGCTTTACAATCAATTTCTGGCAATACATTTAATATCGAAAAACTTGATAATTTCATGTTTGGAGAAAATGAAATAGGTACATTTCATTTTAATCCTATCGAGAAAATAGTAGAACTGTATGATAAAATGATCCTGACGAAAGATGAGCAGATCAGAATCTTGACGGAGGCTTTGAATAAATGCAGTAAAAAGGGATAAGCCCATTTTCCAAAGGAAAGCTATATCCCAAAGGACAAGGATAAAAGGAGGTTAGTCCCCGGGCTAACCTCCTTTCTTTTGTGTGCCGTGCATGATTGATCAACTTGGTGGTGCAAGTCCACTACGGAGGTAGATAGCGACCAACCGTTAGCCGCAGGCAATGGTGTTCATCGTGAGGTGGAATCAGAAAGAAGCCGTGGGCAAAATCCCGGTCTGA
>JAVBSH010000227.1:0-24619 GCA_031547085.1 Bacteroidales bacterium | reverse complement strand
AACAACAATATGGAAGTTAATGTTTTATATGCATTTTGAATATTTTCCGGAATAGATTTATTATTTGTTTTATTTTTGTAGTTCATATTTTAACCGATAGCTAAACTTTATGTAATTAGAGTAGTTGAACAGATTGACTTTTAATACTTAAAACAAATTGACATCATGTATGATACTTTAGGGATAATGATCAACCGAAACAAAAAGATTATTCCGATATTTTTTTTATCAATTTTTATTTCCGCAAATATTGCCTTTTCAGATACAATTCCCGAAAACATTGTAAAACAGACTTTTACTTATGCCCACAAGGACACCACTGAACTAAAGATGGATGTATACCGGTTAGAAAAGTCAAAAAACCAGCAACAAGCGGTTATGATTTTTTTGTTTGGAGGAGGTTTTATGACAGGCTCACGGGATAAAAAATCATATCATGCTTATTTCAATGCAATGTGTAAACGAGATATAACAGTTATTTCGATTGATTACAGGCTTGCTCTGGCTGGTTTAAAAATAAGTGAAATCAAACCGGCCACGTTTGAAAAAGCTATAAATGCAGGCGTTGAAGACCTATATACTGCAACCGGCTATATCATCACAAATGCCAATAAATTAAATATTGACGCGTCACATATAATGGTAAGCGGATCGAGTGCAGGGGCGATCATCGCTCTACAGGCCGATCATATTCTCAAAAACGAAATGCCTCTATCAAATATATTGCCACACGGATTTTCATACAAAGGCATCTTGTCTTTTTCGGGAGGCATCGTAAGCCGGAATGGAATAAAATATATGCGGGAACCGTCGCCTACGATGTTTATACATGGAAGAAAAGACAAAGTAGTACCTTATAGCAAATACAGTTTTTTAATCGGGGTGTATACGGACCGAAAGCGCTTGCCAAATATTTTAAAAAAGAAAATTATGATTATGCCTTTTTTATCATAGGAACCAAAGATCACGATGTCGCTGAAACTGCAATGAGTAAAAATATCAATTTAATAAATTGGTTTATAGATAACTATATCATAAAAAAGGGTAATTTACAAATTGATGTATTTTTAAGAAGCATCGATCATACAACCGGAAAAGAGATACCGGATATGTGGATATTAGATCATTAAGATTTATATAAAAAGCCCTGCACCAACCAGTAACACAGGGCCTTTGTTCTATTCAAAACGGATATTTATTTTCCCGGCACCTTTGCTTGTACTCCCTCAACATTATCGCCGGAAATGATCAACTCGATGGGATCAGGGTCGAATGAAGCGAAAATTTCCTTTTTGTCCGCGTCGAATCCTGTTAAAAATTTGACGCTTATTGTTAATGTTTTAGCGGTTTCATCTGCATATTCCGCAATCAAAGGCGACAAATCGAATCCAAAACCAGTCACCACCCTTGTGTCGGAGCCTTCCACCGAGTTGGTCGCTTTCGACCGGATGTACAAAGTCGGGTAACTGTCGTCGGCCTCTTTACCGTACTGCATTTCATAATCGAAGGTTTGTCCCTCGGGAGCATCCTGCGTAAACTCGAAAGCCCAGATATTCCCGGCATTGTTGAGCCACATTGCTGCACCCTTGATCGGGAAAGTATACTCGCTTGCCGTTTCGGTTACGGGTTTTGCCATGCTACTGTCAATTTCGTTGTAAACGAAGTTCGAAGCAACAATACTGTCCGTATTGTTTTGAAAATAGAACCCGGCAAGTAACAGGTCGCCATCTTCCAGTCCTTCGCCGGCAAGCCCGGGAACAATGATTGGTATTCCGTTGCCTACTTCAAGCACCGGCTCGCCTGTGTCTAAATACTTCACTATGCCGGCTCCTTCATAATAATCCATACCCGGATCGTCGTCCTTCGAACAACCTGCCAATACGATCAATATCACGCTTAAAAGTGATACAATTACTTTTTTCATATACTTTTTGTTTTGTTTTAATTTTTTTAATATTATATTTATAGTATATAGATGCGGTTTTTGCAAAACGTTGCGTGAAAAAGGTAGTGGTCAAATACAGAATTTTATATCTTTTTAAGATTTTTCCATACGAATACCTGCAATTCTATAATTTTAATCTTATATTTGTAGGACTAAAATTATCTTATTCGAAAAATCAAACACATTAGCTTACCTAAAAACATTCAATTATGGAAGTCAAGAATTATTCTACACAGAAGGATGGCAACCTTGTCCGAAAAGCCCAGCCAAAATCAGTAAAAACCAATGTTTTACCGGCAAAGGTACTCAGCGATCTTTTAGCGTATGGCCGTGAAGTAGTGATGTACGTGGCAATAAACGATTATGGGAGTATCTCTGCTATTTCCGACAGTATTTCCGCTTATGGGTATTCGCCGGACGATTTTGTCTCCGGAAAATTGACATTGCGTGAAATCATCCATCCAAATGATTATGCGGAAACAAAGAGATTTGCGATTGAGCAGATGGACAACCGTGTGGTAAGCTATGAACAGGAATTCCGTGTAATGACCAGGCTGGGCGAGCCTGTGTGGGTGGCAAGCGTGGCGATACCCGAATACACCAAGGCCGGGCTTGCTACACACTGTATTGTAAAAATCAAAGACATCAACAAACATAAACAACATGAAGATACCTTGCAGGACACCCTCAAACGTATTGGCGAAGCGGTGATACTGACGGATGCCGAAGGATGTGTGCAACGGTTGAATTTTGCCGCAGAGAAACTGCTGGGTATCATCAACCAGAAAGCCAAGCGCAAACAGTTGTCCAACATCATACAGTTCTGCTTTTCGGCGGATTTCGACACAGTGGTCGATCCGTTGGAGATGGAGAATAACGTAGACGGGCAGGGCGAATGCCGGATGAAGCAATGCGACGCCATATTCATGCACTGCATCATCAGCAACGATTATTTCCGTGTATCATGCCATGTTTCGCCCATATATTCGGGCAAGTACAAGAATGAGCTTACAGGATATGTGTTGGTGGTGAAGGATCTCACCGCCCTGTACAACATGTTACAGGAAGCGCAGGGAAACAAACCGCGGCTGGAGGAAAGCGAAAACACCATGCGCGGCATCTTCGACCATTCGGTGGATGGTATACTCCTTGCCGACAGCCAAGGTATTATCAGGGAATGGAGTAATAGCTTTGAGAAAATATCGGGGTTGACGAAAGAAGAGGCCGTCGGGCAAACCTTATGGGATGTGGTATCTTGTACACTCCCACCGCAACTCGCAGAGGAAAAACGCTCCTGGCTCCACGAAGAGATGGAACAGTTGCTGGTTGAGATGAAGCAGTTGCTGGTAACCCGCTACATCGTACATCAAAAAACGGGTAAACTCAGGATCATCAATATCATGTACTTCCCGGTGGAGATGCCCGGGAAAACCATGCTGGGCGCCATTGCCCGCGACGTAACCGACGAGGTGTTCGCCAAGGAATTGCTCCGCCTGAATGAACAAAAACTCCGCGAAAGCAATATCCTCCTCGAAAGTATCATGAAAACCATCCCTGCGCCACTCTTCGTCAAGGACAAATACGGCGAGTATATCGAGTGTAACGATGCTTTCCTCTCCCTGTTTAATTTTCGCAGGGAACAGGTGATCGGGAAAACAGCCGTTAGTTTGTTTCCCGAAATAGCACAAGAAATCAGCGAAGTAGATCGGAAGCTGATGAACGGGAATAATTCCACACAGTCGCAAATGAGGATGGTGGAAGATAATGACCATCTCGAATGCATCATACACCGCGGCGTATTGTCCAACAATGGCGAAAAGGAAGGCATCGTGGGCATCATGGTCGACATTTCGGATTTGAAAAACGTCCGGCGGCAACAGAATATCCTCATCAAAGTATTGCAAGTCATACAATCGACCGAAAACATACCCGAAGCGCTGAACGTATCGCTGGGCGAAATTGGCCGGTATGCCGGGGTGAGCCGCGTGTACATCTTCGAAAACGGCGCCTGCGGAACCATGGTAAGCAATACTTATGAATGGTGTAACGAAGGCGTGTTTTCCGTGATGGAAAGCATGCAGGACATGCCGCTTGACTATTTCAAAAGCTGGTATGACATATTTGACAAAGGCGGTCATGTCAGCACATCCGACATTGCGGCCTTCGACCCGCAATACAGGGAGATGCTGGCCGGACAGGAAATCCGTTCGATGCTGGTGATACCGCTCAAGGCCAACGGCGTGGACTACGGCTTTGTGGGTTTCGACGATTGCGTGACGCACCGGGAATGGAAACAAAGCGAGGTGGAATTGCTCACGAGCCTTTCGCAGATCATCTCCACAGCCATGCGCCGCCTCCGCGCCGAGACCATCCTGCACCTTTCAATACAAACCATGCGCACCGTGCTGGACAATATCGATATCAATATTTATGTATCCGATTTCGACACGCAGAGGATACTTTTTGCCAACAAAAAGGTAAAGGACTCGATGGGAAGGGAGGTCGAAGGCGAAACCTGCTGGGAAGTGCTTCAAACCGGACAATCCGGCCCCTGCGGCTTTTGCCCGAAACCTAACCTGCGCAACAGGCAGAACCATCCCTCCGGGCTGCACCGTTGGGAGTACCGCAACCCAAGCCTCAAAAAATGGTTCGAATGTACCGATGCCGCCATCAAATGGATCGACGGCCGGATGGTGCATATCGAGTACGCAACCGATATCACAGCAAGACGCCGGGCCGAAGAAGCGTTGCGACAGTCCGAAGAAATGTACCGCCGGTTGACGGTAGCCTCGCCCGATGCAGTAGTGGTGTGTACTACCAGCGGACGGGTTCGCCTGATCTCGCCCCGCGCGAAAGAACTGTTCAATCTGCACGACAACATCGACATCCGGTCGTTATACATACACCGGTACATCCAGCCGCACGATCACCAGAGGGTTTTTAGGCTGATGAAAAAGCACATCCGGGAAGATACGGCCATCATGACCCAAATGTCGCTGATGCGCGAGGATGGTTCGGAGTTCTTTGGCGAAATATCTTCGGCCACCGTTAAGGGCTCCGATGGTCGCACAACCTCCATCATCATGGTGATCCGCGACATCACCCAGCGAAAATTGAACGAATTCGAGCTTGTTCGCGCCAAGGAAAAAGCCGAAGAAGCCGACAGGCTGAAATCAGCTTTCTTAGCCAACATGTCGCACGAAATACGCACGCCGCTCAACGGTATCATCGGGTTCCTCACTATTCTCGGTACAGCCAACCTTACGCCCGAACGCCGGCGGGAGTACACCGAAATAGTAAATAGCAGTTGCCGCCAGTTGGCCAACTTGATTGACGACATCATCGACATCGCCAAGATCGAGGCCCGGCAATTGCAGATACACCCTGTCCCCGTTAGGCTCAACGACTTGATGAACGAACTTCGTGTCTTCTTCGAAACCTTCCTGCAAACCAAAGGGAAAGACCATATCCAGCTTATCCTCGACGATAGCGGGTTTATCGACCCGTGCGTTACGTTTGTCGACCCGATGCGTTTGCGGCAAGTGCTCACCAACTTAATTGCCAACGCCGCAAAGTTCACCGAAAAAGGCTATATCCGCTTTGGTTACCGCCCGATAGAAGCAGGTATGCTGGAATTTATGGTGGAAGATACCGGCATCGGTCTGCCATACAGCCAGTTGGGAATTATCTTCGAACGATTCAGGCAGGTGGAAAAAAACGGTAACAGCTATGGCGGCACCGGCCTCGGTTTGACCATCTCACGGAACCTGGTGCAATTGATGGATGGCGATATCCGCGTGGAAACTGCCGAAGGCATGGGTTCGTCCTTCTATTTTACCATATCTTACATACCCATCACCCCCGAAGACGAAGGTATTTTCAATGGGACGTATGAGGAAATACCTTTTCTCAAAGGTAAAACCGTGGTGGTAGTGGAGCCTAAGCAAATGAAATTCAAGTATTATGAACAACTACTTTCGGTAACAGGCGCGTCCATCGTACAGGTTGCGGGGTTGCAACAATGGTTCGATTATGCCGGACAAACCGGCCACGCTGATGCAGTTGTACTGGCCGATGTATCCGTTTTTGATGACATGGATGACGGAGCACACCTGCAAATCAAGTTTATCCGTCCCAAGCTGCTGATCGTACTTGTTGTCCCCGGGCATATTGATAATTATTACCATGTGATGCGCAACAGTCGGTGCAGCGTAGCGATAGAAGAACCGGTGGATTACCGGAAACTGGCGGGGGTATTGAAGATGTGCGTGAAATAATTGAGAATTGAGAACCTTTAGCTCGCCGAAGGCAATTGAAAATGTTGAAAAGAAATGAAAAGGATTTGGATTTATAACAAGTTCGGAACAGTACTCTTAGTCCTGTTGGCGCTTATAATAGACCGTTTTTGGTATGGCAGTGGAATTGAATTCTGGGGCAATGTGATTATCCTTGCGCTTTTAACGGTTATGCTGATTTTAAGCCTAATTTACGGGATTGTACAAGTCAGCCGGCATACCTTGGATGTTGGTACGGCCTTCCAATTGGGATTTTCAGTGTTTTTGATGGTTTTGGCCATATTGTTTATTTTCAACGGCTCATTTTGGGATACCGATACGGGGCGTTTTATAACGTTACGAACGTTTTCAAAATAAAATTCCCATTTTTCAGAGTTATATTCATGGATAGACGCCGTGACGCGCACTAAAATGGGGCAGGAGAAGGGTTTTATTGGAAAAAAGATCGCTCAAATTCTTGTTTTCTTCCTTTTCGAAAGCAGCAGCAAAACAGCTGTCAAGATACATACCAGCAACATAATCAGCATTTCCGTCTTATACTCAAGCGGATGCACCCATATTTCCTTGAATATATCCCAGCGCCCCAGTATTTCTACAAACGTCCAGAAGATAATCACCACAGGGATGGCGTAACGGATGGCATACCCGATTTGCCGTATCTTCAGCAGCCGTACGAAAAGCCAGGCCGACCACGCCAGCGACGCAAACGCAATAAAGACGGTTACGGGATGCCTGTCGCCAAGGAAATTGTCATCGTAGGCAAACAGCAGCACCATGTAGCTGGTGAGCAGCAATACGTTCATCTCCATAAAGGTAACGATGGCCGGATGTGAAGCTTTCTGCGGTGCGGCGGGATTGTCGTACCGCATCCTAAAGAACTTCTGTATCGCCACAAAGAAACTGCAATTGCTCCGTTTGTCGAAAAGATACAGCATCATGATGATCGCCCAGATACCTGCTGCCGACGGCATAATCAGGTATTCGGGTTTGGTGACGATTTCGCCGTCCCGTATCAGTGGCGCCACTTGGTAACGTTGTGCAAAGTATACGTAACAGAACTCCACCCAACCCGTCCATACGAACAACCCGCCGATCAACCCCATGAAGGTCGCCGCCGTTTCCTTTTTCCTGAGCCCCCAGATGGTCAGGACAATGCCTGCAAGACCCAGCAGGAAAGCGCCTGCAAACAAATACTTCGGTTCCATAGTCTTTTCCATGATAATCATGGCGGCATGTCCCAGCGGCATGGTGAAAAGCACAATCATGAAGGCGGCAATGCCTGTGAAATGTAACGAGTGACGGGTGACGAGTGACATGTGACGTATTTTTATTACTTATTATCTCATACCTCTTATCTCTTACCTACAAAACGCATGCCTTACATAATTCGCAAGTTTCGTCGGGTAGTTCCATTTCCAGTGTTGCGTGTTGGATGTCTAAGCTTTTCAGTTTGTCCTTAATATTTTGTTTCAGCGCAATCAATCGTGGTTTGTCGAGTACAGGTTGTACCACCACGTGAACCGTAAGGATATGCATTTCCCCGTCGATTGTCCACAGGTGCAGGTCGTGTACGGCTTGCACCCCTTCGGTTTTTAGTATCGCTTTTTCTACTTTGGCTGTGTCTACGCTCGCGGGCGTTCCCTGTAGGATGACCCGCAGCGTATCGCGCAGGTTTCGGTAGATGTTGAAAAGGATGTAGTAGGCAATGGCCAGCGACAAAATCGGGTCGAGGACAGGCACATGCACGAACAGCATCACAACACTGCCCACCAGTACGGCTGCCCAACCCAGCACATCTTCGAGCAGATGCAGTGCAACGGCACGTTCGTTCAGCGAATGGCCTTTACGCAAACGCAACATGGCCAATCCGTTGACGGCAATACCAAGGATGGCCAGCAGTAACATCCCGCGGGCATCGGCTTCTTCAGGTGTGATGATCCGTTGCACGCTTTCGCTGATCACATAAATGGAGCCAATCAGCAGGATGACGGAATTAATGAGTGCCCCCAACAGCGAGAAGCGCCGATACCCGTATGAAAAACGGGCATCGCGCTTTTTCTTCGACAGTTTCTGGAAATACCACGCCAATGCCAGCGAAAAGCTGTCGCCCAAGTCGTGTAAGGCATCCGACAGTATGGCTACGCTGTTGGTGAAGAACCCGCCAACGATTTCGATAATACTGAACCCAAGGTTAAGGAAAAACGCAACTTTTATGTTGGAACCTTCGTGATGATGTCCATGACTGTGGCCGTGACTGTGACCATGGCAATGATGGTGATCTTCTTCGTGGTGTGGCATAATCAATTACATGGCAACCAAGGCGTACTGTGTATGAATTTCTGCGGATACGTTATCAATCTTGCTCGTTTTGCTGTAACGTTTGCATTGTTCGCAAATGCTGTATCCAAGTATCGCGCCAAGCATAAAATCTTCCTTGGGCGAAAGCTTGTTCAGCGGCTTGTCGCAAATGCTGCTGATCACTTCGATACAAACCTTCGCACCGAAAAAGACATTGAACCGTTCGTCGCTGATCGGGCAGATGAACCATGCGATCTTGTTCGTTTCCAGCTTCCTGATGACCTGTTCGCGGCAATCGGCAGGCAAGGTACAAAGAGCGGTATCGCGGATGCCTTTCTTGTATTCGTAAATCAGGTGCGAAAAAACTTTCAGCTTTTCCATGACATTGATGAAAAGAACGTCATTGCGAGGAGGAACGACGAAGCAATCTGTTAATTATTAAAATATTACCTTCGGTGAGATTGCTTCGCTATCGCTCGCAATGACGATCCGTTTATAATCCGCACTCGGCTTTGATCTGCGCTACCCAGTTGGTCACGCGCCCTTCGGTGAGGTTGCTTTCGTTATCGGCATCAATCGGAAGTCCGCAGAAAGCGCCGTCTTTCACTGCCTGCGAGTCGTCAAACGAGTATCCCGATGTGGCAACGCCTTTCCCTACTACCGCAGCGCCTGCTTTTTCGGCTGCATCAGCAATTAGCCCGATGGCGTCGCAAAAACTGTCGGCGTAGGATGAAGAGTCGCCAGTTCCGAAAACAGCGACCTGTTTACCCGACAAGGTTCCGAGTTGGTCTACAAATCCTATCCAGTCGTCCTGCAAATCGCCTACGCCCCAAGTGGACGATCCTAACAGCAACAGTTCGTAGTCGGACAATTGTGCGGCATTGGCCTTGGCAACGTCGATAACATGGCTTTTGTCGACATTCAGTTTGCCTGCAATCAGCTCGGCCACGGCTTGCGTGTTGCCCGACGACGATCCGTAAAATATTCCTATCTTTTTCATGATGATTTTTAAATTTATGTTTGTTGATATTATTTCAATTTTAAATGTATGATCCTGAATGATTTCTTGAAATTCGGGAACAGGCCGAACATAATCCGCATGGGCAATGGCCAACGGCTTTTCAGGTAATCGGCATAACAATATTCCCTGATGAAGCGGAAACCCTGCTGCCATTGTTCTATTTTCCGCGCATTGTTGATGCCCCACTTGAACGGTGCGTTGTATTTCTTCACGTCGGGGTGGCGCTTGTGGTTCCGGGCCGCCCACTCGTTGATGGTGTCGAAGGCGATTTCCGCGGAAGCAAACTGCGCGGCGATTTCACGGAACAGCGCTTTGATGTTGTCTTCCTCGAAGTACATCATCACGCCTTCCGAAATGAACAGCACGGGGCGGTTTTTGGGTACGGCGTCCATCCACGAATAATCGAACATCGACTTGGCGATCATTTTGTACGAAGGCGTTTCCTCAAAAAAATACTTCCGAACGTTAATCGACTCTTCCACATCAATATCGAACCATTGGCAACCGTTCAGCCGAAGGCGTTTACAGCGGGCGTCCAGTCCGCAACCAAGGTTTACGATGACTCCCTGCGGATTGTTCTTTACAAACCCGGCAATGATTTCGTCTATGATCATCGTGCGGACAATCGTCCCTGTTTGCGAAGCTTCCGAAATCTGATCCTTATTTGACGCCTCTAATTCTATTTGTTTCAGGATGTCCATCGCATACGTGTCTTTGATCGCCGCGTCGGAGCGCATGGTTTCGTAAGCCCGTATCCTGAGCGTGATGAATAATGTTTCGGGAACCCCTGTAAGGTTAACTTTCATGTATTTCCTGATTTCTAATTCCATTCAAAGATTTCATTGAATTTTAAAACTTTGAATTTTGGAATTTCTTGAGGCGCAAAAGTAGAGCGCTTCACAGAAACAGGCAATCGCTATTTTTAGGGATTTTTTGGGCGGGTTTATCCCCTGAAATGATAATTTCTTGTCATGCTGTAATGTAATAACAGCTTACACAATTTGCAACTGTTCAACATTCGACTGCCGGGCCTCAAGCTCAACTGTTTTTGTGAAAACATTTTGACGGCATGCTTTCACGCATTTCATACAACCGATGCAGCTGCCCGGGTCGATAAATGCACTGTGCCGGCGCCAGAAAGAGCCTACTTTCCCTATCGCGTTTTTCGGGCATGCCATGATGCCCCTGCAACCAAAACATCCCCGACATTTGCGGGGGTTGGCGTCTACATATTTTGTTGTTAATGAAAAATCTGTTTTCATCTTAATCCTTTACCTTAATATTACCAGTGCAAAGGACGATGAAAACGAGCGAAGGGAAAATAGACCAAAAAATGTTTAAGTTGGACTAATCGAGGTTTTTGTTCCTGAACTGTGAGGGCGGACAACCTGCGGCTTTGGTGAATAAGCGTGTGAAGTAGGCCCAATCTTCATAACCGAGTTTCAACGATATTTCTTTTACATTCAGGCTGGTATAATAGAGCAAGCGCTTGGCCTGAAGTACTATTTCGTCCCTGATGCAATGGCTTACCGACAGCCCTGTCGTCTTTTTAACCACCTCGTTCAGGTATACAAGGGAAAGGTTCATCCGATTGGCATATTGCGCCGGACGCTTCATTGTTGGGTAATTTTCGGAAAGCAACAATTTGAATTGCAATGTTATCTCAACAGCCCTGTTATTGAATGAAGTGGGAATTCCTTTTTGGTATATGTCCGCAACCATCCCGATAAATGAAGAAATCAAATCCGACAGGACGCTGCGCTCAATGGATTGCTTATTATGGCTGAACCGTTGTTCAATGACTGACAGGCAAACGTCAAGTTCAGCGGTTTCCTTCCTGCTTGGCCGGGCCAAAACGCCTGCAAGGGACTTCCTTTCAAATATCTCCTTATACCCGCTTTTTACAAGCAGGCTGTCGACCGCCAGGAACCAACCTTCTGCTACATTTATATCACCGACAGGTTGATGTACCTGCCCCGGCATTATGCAATGAACGGTATTAGCGCCAAATTCATACGTTTCAAAGTCAATCATCACCTTTCCGTCACCTTTTTTTATATAGAAGAAAATGTAATAATCGTCCCTGTGCGCATACTCTGCTTGCGAATACCTTTCCCTGTGTGCAGGACTTGCGTCCGAATTCCCCACACGCAGAATAAAGGCATTGTCACCGTCGAATACTTCCGATATTTTATGGGTGGGGATTTTATTCATGGATACAAATTTATGGAATTTTACCGGAAAAAGGTTACAGCGGCTACGGATACCATTTTGCCACGGGCTTACATTCGCCCGCTCTGCGGGAATACTGTTATCAGGATATAATCCGATATCCATTAAAAATAAAATCCCCGAGATTTTCACCTTGGGGATTTTATTTTGCGAATTACGGAACGTACGAACCTCTACCGCGTCGACATCAATGCTTCATTGATGTCGATACCCATTGCTTTGGCTACACCTTCGCCGTAAGCGGGATCGGCTTTAAAGCAGTTGCGGGTATGGCGCTGTTTGATGAAAAGTTCCGCATTACCCATGGCGCGGGCGGTGTTTTCGAACAATACCTGCTGCTGTGCGGGCGACATCAGGCGGAACAAATCGCCGGGCTGGCTGTAATAATCGTCATCATACTCGCGCTCATTATAATTATAAGTATCGCCGTGAAGTTTCAGCGGCGGCTCCTTCATTTCGGGCGACTCCTGCCATTCGCCGTAACTGTTGGGTTCGTAGCCCAACGTTGAACCGTGGTTACCGTCCACGCGCATGGCGCCGTCGCGATGGAACGCATGGAACGGGCAACGCGGCTTATTCACGGGGATTTCGTTGTGGTTCACGCCCAAGCGGTAACGTTGCGCATCGCCGTACGAAAACAGGCGGCCTTGCAACATCTTGTCGGGCGAAAAGCCGATGCCGTCCACCGCATTCATCGGGTTAAACGCCGATTGCTCGACTTCCGCATAATAGTTTTCGGGGTTCCTGTTCAATTCCATAATCCCGACATCTATCAGCGGGAATTCCTTTTGCGACCACACTTTGGTCAGGTCGAACGGATTGATGCGGTAGCTGTCCGCTTCCTGTTCGGTCATCACCTGTATCTTGAACTTCCAACGGGGAAAATCGCCGCGTTCGATAGCTTCGTACAGGTCGCGCTGGTGCGACTCGCGGTCTTTGGCAACAATCGCCTCGGCTTCCTGGTCGGTCAGGTTTTTAATACCCTGCATCGTGTGCAGATGGAATTTCACCCAAGTGCGGACATTATCCGCATTGATAAAACTGAAGGTGTGGCTTCCGAAACCGTGCATGTGGCGGTACGAATACGGGATACCGCGGTCGCTCATCGTGATGGTTACCTGATGAAGCGCTTCGGGAAGGAGTGTCCAGAAATCCCAGTTATTATTGGCGCTGCGGAGGTTCGTGCGCGGGTCGCGTTTCACCGCATGGTTCAAATCGGGGAATTTCAGCGGGTCGCGTAAAAAGAACACGGGCGTATTGTTGCCCACCAAATCCCAGTTGCCCTGGTCGGTATAAAACTTCATGGCGAAGCCGCGGATGTCGCGTTCAGCGTCGGCTGCGCCACGTTCGCCTGCAACCGTTGAGAAGCGGACAAAGCAATCGGTCTTTTTGCCGATGGTTGCAAACATCGAAGCACGGGTGTACTTCGTAATATCGTGCGTCACGGTAAACGTCCCGTAAGCGCCCGAGCCTTTAGCGTGCATACGCCGTTCGGGGATCACCTCGCGGTCGAAATGTGCGAGCTTTTCCAAAAACCAAGGGTCTTGAACCAACATGGGGCCGCGTTGCCCTGCTGTCTGTACGTTCTGGTTGTCCGCCACGGGACGACCGGAAATCGTAGTCATTTTCTTCTTTTCCATACAATTATTGATTTAATTTATTTATGTGGTACTTTATTGGGGTTATTTTTGGCAAATACCTGTACAGATACCTGCTCAATATCCAAATCCTTGAATTGACCGCTCCGCAAACGGGTTTTAATCAGTTCGGTCAGTTCTTCGTCCACATAGTCCAGTACCTCGCAGTTCTTCGTGTAGATGTGGTGATGGTTCGCGGGTGTGATGTCAAAATACGGCTTCCCGCTCGGATGGTTGAAACGGACAAAAAGGCCGACTTCGCAAAACGAGTCGAGAATGCGGTAAATGGTGGATACGGTTATACCCGGGCTTTGTGACTGCACCTTTTCGATAATCACATCCACGGGAGCATGGCACAATTCCTCCAGAGCCTTGTAAACAAGCCGCCGTTGCGGGGTTGCCTTGATCCCTTTCGCCCTGATTTTTGCCGCTATATCCATATCCGAAAATTTTCAGCAAAGTAAAAGATATTATTTATCAAATGCAAATAATTATTATTTAATTTTTGAATTTATTTATTGCTTAGGACTAACAACATAATTTATAAATATCTACATGTTCAGCTACAAAAACTTCAACAAATCTGAAAAATCGGCGAATTTGTAGTCAGCAAGATACTCTGTCGTTGATTATCATAAAAAGTGAACTTTTCTATTCATTAATATAACAAATTTGTCTGCGTATTGTTTTATAAATATAAACAACATACAGTCATGAAGCGAATAATTTTATTATCAATCAGTTTGGCGGTAATGACCGCCGTTTTTGCAGGTAATGATAAGCCCATTACGGTAGACCAACTGCCGGCCGCAGCCAAGCAGTTTATCGGGAAGTATTTTCCCGGGGCGAAAGTATCCTACGCCAAAATGGAAACCGGTGCCTTTGATAAAAGTTACGAAGTTGTTTTTGCCGACGGGAACAAGGTCGATTTTGATGGCAAAGGCGAATGGAAAGATGTGGAATGCAAGGCTACAAAGGTTCCCGAAGGGATTGTCCCTCAAAAAATCAGGGAATATGTTGCAGCCAATTACAAAGACGCGAGGATAACGGAAATCGACCGCGACAAGCGCGATTACGAAGTAAAGCTAAGCAACGGCATTGAGTTGAAGTTCGATTTGAAATTCAACCTGGTGAAAACCGACAGGGATTGAGCAGGCATGTGTCAAAAAGATGTCTCCACACCGCATGCAGCGCAAACTTTAGCTCGGCGTAAGCCAAGTAACCGAGGTACGAGTTTACGCGTGGAGACACCTCATAGGCACAACATCCGATACTCATATCATATCACGCCTCTCATGCGGTCTTCAAAGGCTGACAACGCTGCTTTAGCGCCTTCGCCCATCGCTACGATGATTTGCTTGTAGGGTACTGTGGTAACATCGCCCGCTGCGTAAATACCCGGAACATTGGTGCGGCAATGCGCATCGATCTCGATTTCGCACATCCGGTTGACGTTTACCATATCCTTGAATACAGCACTATTGGCGGTTAATCCGATCTGTACAAAGATGCCGTCTAAGGAGACAACCCGTTCCTGCTCCGTTTTCCGGTCTTTCACCCTGATCCCGGTTACCTTATCGCCGTTCCCGATCACTTCGGTGGTTTGCGACGAAAGGAATATCTCTACATTCGGCATGCTTTTGGCTTTTTCCTGCAATACGCGGTCCGCTTTCAACTCGTCTAAAAACTCGAAAACGGTTACCTTCGCACAAATGCCGGCCAGATCGATAGCTGCCTCGATACCCGAATTTCCGCCACCAACCACTGCTACATGTTTCCCCTTGTAGAACGGCCCGTCGCAATGCGGGCAAAAGGCCACACCACGCCCGATATATTCCGTTTCGCCGGGAACATTCAACTTGCGCCAGCTTGCACCCGTAGCAATGATCAATACCGGCGCAATAAATTTTTCGCCTCCCGCAGTCGAAACTATCTTTTTGTTGTCCTGCACCTCTACTTTTTCCACCCGGCGGTGCTCCAGCAAGTCAATGGCATAATCGGCTGCATGGCGTTTCAGGTTGGCAGCCAGCTCTTCGCCGGTTGTTTTGGGTACGGAAATCAGGTTTTCGATACCCACCGTTTCCTTGACCTGTCCACCGGCACGTTCGGCCAATACGGCTACTTTCAACCCCTTGCGTGCGGAATAAATGGCTGCGGATGTACCTGCGGGGCCGCCTCCGACAATGATTACATCATAATTCTTTTCGGAAACGGTTATTTTCCCGGTATCGACGCCATATTGCGCTTCCAGTTTCGCCAACAATTCCCCGAAATCGCCCCGGCCAACGTGCAGTAACTTGCCATCGGCAAAGACTGACGGTACGCCTTGTATTTTCAACGCATCCACCTCGGCTTGGTTGATAGCGCCGTCTACCATTTCGTGGGTGATGCCGGGATTGAGCGCCGCCATCGCGTTAAGCGCTTGTATCACGTCGGGACAGTTGGTACAAGTAAGCGAAACATAAGTAGTGAGATGGATAGGGACTTTCAGCGCCTTCACCCGGTTGCATACCGCTTCGTCGGGGATATTTTTCCCTTTACCGTCACTGTTCAGGATGGCCATCAGCAACGAAGTGAATTCATGTCCGTTGGGAACACCCCGGAATTTGATACCGGTCTCCTCCCCATTCTGGAGTAAGGCAAATTCCAAGCCTGTGCCGTCTTTTACACGGCAGGTTATTTTATCCGAACATTCCGCCACATCGCCCAGCAAATCCAACAATTCTGTACGGCTTTCGTGCTGTGGCGCAACGGAGATATCCAAAACATAATCCGCATCCAAAGCTGCGAATATCGTCTTTAATTGATTTTTTAAATCTGGTTCTAACATGTGATAATCAATGGTTAATGATCAATGACGCAAAGTGCAGAAAAATACATTTTAACAGTATTGATTTAATGCGCTTTGCGTCAAACCGAGTTTGCGAGTTCAACGGAGTTAATTCTCCATTTTCAATTCTCAATTAATTAAATTTTCCCTACCAAATCGATGCTGGGTTTCAGGGTTTCGGCGCCTTTTTTCCATTTGGCAGGGCATACTTCCGACGGATGTGCGGCAATAAATTGCGCGGCTTCCACTTTACGCAACAATTCATCGGCATTGCGTCCGATGCCGTTGTCGTTGATTTCGGCTAACTTTATTTTTCCTTCGGGGTTCACCACAAAGGTTCCGCGGTATGCCATACCGTCATCCTCGATCATCACACCGAATGCACGACACAAAACGCCTGTGGGATCGGCTAACATGGGATATTTGATTTTGCGGATACTTTCCGAAGCGTCGTGCCATGCTTTATGTACAAAGTGCGAGTCGGCGCTCACCGAGTAGATCTCCACGCCCATTTCCTTGAATTGAGCGTATTTGTCGGCCATATCGACCAATTCGGTAGGACACACAAAAGTGAAATCGGCAGGATAGAAAAAGAAAATCGCCCATTTGCCTGATACATCTTTAGTACTTACGGTTTTGAACTCGCCGTTTTGATATGCCTGAACTTTAAAATCAGGTAACTGTGAATTAATGATTGGTTCCATCATTTTGATATTTATGAATGATTATTTTGTTTTTGAGTCCACCACGTTGTAGACTCATTTTTATTTGATCACAAAAATATATCGATAACATCATAGATCAAAATAATAATTTCTATCTTTGTATAGATAAAATCTATAATACATGAATATCCAGCAATTGGAATATATCGTAGCGGTTGATCATCAACGGCATTTTGCAAATGCGGCGGAGGTTTGCCATGTTTCGCAACCGACTTTAAGTATGATGATCCAGAAACTGGAAGAAGAATTAGGCGTGCAGTTGTTCGACCGTTCGAAACATCCGGTAGAACCTACATTTATCGGGAAACAGGTGATTGAACAAGCCCGTGTGTCGCTGCGTCATTTCAGACAAATTAAGGAAATTGTGGAAAACGAAAAGCAAACCACAAAGGGAACCTTCAAACTGGGTGTTATTCCTACCATTGCGCCTTATCTTGTTCCCGAACTGCTCAATAGGCGGCAAGTCTGTTGTAATAGCATCGAATTGATATTGAAAGAGCAAACAACTGACCGCATCATCGGGGAAATATTAGCCGGAACCCTCGACGGCGGTTTGCTGGCCGGGCCGCTTCATCATCCCAAAATAACGGAACACCCGGTGTATTACGAAAAGTTCTATGCGTATGTTTCCAAGGAAGATATTTATAAGGAAAGGGAAATCGACCTCGACCAAGTTGATATTAGCCATGTGTGGTTGCTGGAAAATGTGCACTGCCTGCGCGGACAGATTGAACGCCTGTGCCGGATGAAGAAACAGATGCCGCAAGATAAACCGACCGTCCGGTATGAAGCCGGGAGCATTGATACGCTGATCAATATTGTGGATTATAATGATGGGATGACCGTTATCCCCGAAATGGCGGCAATGGGGCTGAACGAAGAAAGACAGGAAAATCTGCGGATGTTTAAGAACCTGACCGCAGTACGGGAAGTGAGTTTGGTGGTGAGCAGCGAATATGTACGTAAAACGATGCTGGGCGTTATCCTGGATATAATCCGGCAATCCGTCCCGAAACCAATGCTGAACCCGGTTTTGAAGGAGCATGTGGTAGAACTTTAGTCTTGGTTTTTCACCCAAACCCGCGTAATTTCCCCAAACACATATTTACGATAATCGCTCGCGTCTTTGTAAACTTTGTTTATGTAATCTTTAGCTTCTTGTGTACAAAAATCATCGGGAGCGGGAGTTGTAATTTGCGTTAACTTACATTCGATAATCAATCGGGCTTCTTTAAAGGACATATCTCCGGAAGGAGTTTGAACGCTTGTCAATTCAACTTCTTTCATTTTCTCGCTGTCCTTTCCCGATTTACTTCCCAAAAAGAGTACTTGTTCCTTATATTCATCCGGAAAGTAAGACATCGTATATGTTTGCTCCTTTCCGATCAATTCAAGCGTGAAGCGGTCTGTCCGGAGAACACACCAAGTAACCGGTTTCCTGAAAAGCATCCCGAAACCGCCTCCGCTACCTGTCATGGAATTATAATTGCCTTCTTTACCCGCAGTAATAACCGGGAAAATTTTTCCGGCCAACGTAAACACATCGTCGCTAATCTCTTCCGGAGAAATCTGTTTAAACAATTGATCAAAACTCATCTCTTTGACATTTACATGATTTGTCATACATCTCGTTTTTACTTTATAATAAAATGATCATGCAAAATTATCGGATATTTTAGGGATAAATAACAATTTTTGATTTGAAAATAATCATAAAAGTTTGATTTGAAAAGTCGGAGTTTCGTAACCACAGGTCAGCGACCTGCGGAAGTAAGCGCATGAATACTTGTTTCTACCCGAAAGGCAGGACAAAACGCATAAGAATACCTTCTACAAGGCAGTAGCATCAGCGTAGTGTCATTCAAATACTCAATCATTCTCACTTAGCCATCTGGTTAATATCGCTAATATTGTTCAACAGTGCATACACCGCCAAACCCGACAACGAACGTATCCCCGTCTTCTCGATGATATTCTTGCGGTGTGCGATGGCCGTGTGAGCGCTGATCACCAACTTATCGGCCACTTCCTTGTTCGAATATCCCTGCAACAGCAGCCTCAGCACATCCTTTTCCCGTGCCGTCAGGCTCAATGCTTTCGAGGTATCGCTGATATTCTTTTGCAGGAACTGTAATTTATTGATGATGGTTTCGTCAGAGTCGGTGATATAGATGGTTTCGTCAAACAAACCGAGCGCTTCACGGTCACAATAACGGTAAATGATACCGATAATCATCGGTTTCCCCTCTGTTCCTTTTCCTTTCAACTTCCTGATAATGTTTCTCTGCCAGAGTTCGGGGCCGACAATCACCACGTCTGGTTCCGCATCCTTAAATGCAAGCTTCCATTCTTCGAGGTTTTCCAGCATCCCGATCTTTTGGCATAGTTTACTTTCGCGCAGTATGGCGGCAATACCTTCGCGGATGATACGCGATTTCTCGATGATAGCAATAAGTTTGAACATGTGTGTGATGGTTGCGGGTTATTGGAGGCTTTTTACAAGCTGCATTTTCTTTTCCACCTTTTTCACGGATGGCGCCAATACCTGGTCTTCCAGCCGGGTATGGTAGAAAAGTTGTTGCTCGAACCCGAACAGCGCATGTAGCAGTTGCATCCGGTACGCCGATTTCACTTCTTCGGGCATGTATTTGATCAGTATATTTTTCAAATCCAACAACTTCTGTTCGATGTCCGTATGGTTTTTTTCGAACTCGCGGATGGCAAACCCGCTTACCGTGCGGCTTTCGAGAATGGCCTTAATGTAAGGGAACACGGTAGCGTCCTCGTATTCGAAATGATCATATACTTCTTTGATGTATTCGTCGAAAAAAGAAACCATCATTTTACCGTATTTATCGGGGATTTCTTCCGCAAAAGCGGCAATCAGGTTCTTCAAGCGGGGAATTTGTTCCTGTTTGAAGCTATGATGTGAGTTTTTCAGAAATATCAATAAATCGCTCAATGCTTCTTTTTTGATGGTTCTTCCCGCGTACAGGCAACCGCAATAGGTTTCGACAATCACCAGCAAGGCTTCGGGATTGATTTGATAACGCTTTGAAATTTCCCTGATCGTTTGTTCGCCGAAGCCCAGTTCAATATTCAAATGGGTCAATGCTTCGAGAATTTCGGGGCAACCGATGATCAATTCAGCCAGTTTGGTTTCGGGGGTGATGATCAATTCTATTTTATACATGATACGCGGTTTTAAAACTTTGACAAATGTAACAAACTTTCCACTGCCTATGTTTTGCGCTTCATCACAAAAAGCGATTCCCACGAATAGGTATATTTCTGGATATTACTATTTTGAAGTTTCACAGATCACTACTTCAGGGGATATATCCACACCTAAAAAATACCTAAAAATCGGTATTTCCTGTTTATCGACTTCCCTGTTCCTTTGTGCCAATCATTCAAAACACATGTTTTGACATAAATAATTGACACATAATGGAATTCAAATATTTACCCTTGTTCTTACTCTTTCTGGTAACATCGCAAGTTATTAAAGCCCAAACCATTTCGGGACATATCCGCGATACCGACAACAATCCCGTTCCATTCGCTACGGTTGCGATTGACGGGACATCGGCAGGGACGACCGCCGACGAAAAAGGATATTTCAGTTTAAACACCAAAAAATCAAATGCCACATTAGTCGTCCGTTGTGTCGGTTTCGAGGAAACACGGATGAATGCAAAAAGCGGTCAAGAACTGAATATCAGCCTTGCCGAAAAGGAGAATTTCCTGAACAGCGTGGTGGTGACCGGAACCCGAACCGACCGTACTTTAAAGGAAACACCTGTTCTTACCAAAGCCATACAAGGGAAGGTTTTACGCGAAACGGGCGCGGTTACGGCATTAGACGCACTGGAAAACATAATGCCCGGGATGCACTTCAACCCGAACAGCCACGGCGATAATATCCAGATGCAGGGATTGGACAACAAGTATATCCTCGTGCTGCTCAACGGCGAACGGATGGTGAACGGTAAAACGGAAAACGTGAACTTTTCGCGCCTGAACGTGGCCGATATACAGCGCATCGAGATCATCGACGGGGCGGCATCCGTGTTGTACGGTTCCAATGCCATAGGCGCGGTGATCAATATCATCACCAAGGATGTGGACAAGCCACTGGATGCTTCCGTGCAGGGACGCTATTCCAAATACAATACCTACGCGCTGGATGCGGCTTTAGGACTGAGAGGCGAGAAATTCTCGTCGCGTACCGTGTTCAACCGCAAGAACTCAGACGGTTATACCGTGGAAACGGGCGAAGGCGAAAGCGCAAGCAGCAGGTCGGTAAATCCCACCAACGATTTTTCCATCAGGCAGGAATTCAAATACAGGACGAAAAAACTGGAAGCGTCGGCATACGGTTCGTATTTCCAGTCGTTAGTAGAAAGCCCCAATTCGCCCACCGATAGTAAGGAACGGGATTACAACATCGGCGCCAAAGTCAATTACACGGCATCGGACAGGAATGCGCTTACAGTTGCGGCCAATACTGACGTTTATAAAGCATATACCGTATACAAAAGGTTGAACGACTCTACGGCGCTGGGCAACGATTACCACACTACTTCGCTCAGGGTGACGGATGCGTGGACACCCAAAACGGGTATCCAACTGATCGGCGGGTACGAACTGAACGATGAACGTTCCTATTCCGTCAATCTTTTCGGCGACGACAACCACGATAAGTCGGCATACAACAACAATTTCTTTTTGCAGGGCGATTTCAAGATTTTCGGGGGATTGGAAGCAGTGGTGGGCGGGCGTTTGACACAACACTCCGAATTTGGAGTCCATTTCACCCCAAAGGTATCGCTGATGTACCGCCTGAAAAATTTCCGTTTCCGCGCGGGCGTTAGCAACGGCTTCAAGGCGCCAACGCTGAAAGAGATGTATTACAGTTTCATGATGGGAAATGTATCCTACATCAAGGGCAACCCCGATCTGAAGCCCGAAAAGTCTTGGTACGAGTCGCTTTCGGTGGAATACATCACAGCCGATTTCAACGCATCGGTATCGGTCTACAACAACGATATTTCCAATAAAATCAACACCAAGGAGTACATCCGTACAGGTGAACCCGTTCTGTGGCTCTTCGAGAACATCGGCGACGCACGCATACGGGGCGTGGATGTCTTTGCGCAGTACAATTTCCTCAATTACTGGAACGTTAACGCAGCCTACGCTTTCGCGGATGCCATCGACAAGGAAACCAAGCAACAGCTTTACGGCAACAGCAAACATAATGTTACGGCAGGGCTGATGTTCAAATACAACGATTTCGATATAGGCGGGAAAACGCTGCCTTTCTGCATGAGCTTTTCGGGACGGTTCTCGTCGCCGCGCATTTACGAAAGCGAAGGAGCCACGCCCGGACAGATCGTACGCACCGAGTCGAAAACCGTTTCGGTATGGAAATTCGTTTACACACAGCGAATTCCTTCCCTGTACAAAAATTTCGGGATGGAGATGCAGTTGGGTGTCGACAATATCTTCAACTGGACAGACCCTTCAAGGTCAATCAATCCCGGGCGCATGTATTTCGCATCGCTTCGTTTAAGTATTTAAATAAAATGAATATCGGATAATATCTATAAGGTGGCAATGCGCTTAGTAACAAATACAAAGAGATGTCTCCACGCGCGTACTCGTACCTCGTACGCTTGGTCGACATGACGGTTTAACGCGCAGGTAAAAGGGGAAAGGAAGGTTGGGCGGCTTCGCCGCCCCACCCGCCCCCGCGCTTAGAATGCGCCGGCATGTCGCCCGGAGTTTGCGCAGCATACGGAGTGGAGACATCTTTTGGTTATCATATCCGACAGTCATAATCATACAAATAATTTAGTTTAAAATCAAAAATCAATAAATACCATGAAAAAACAGAATTTATTTTCTTTAATCGTTTTATTTTCCTTATTGTCAGCAGGTTTTTCGTCCTGCGACAAAGACGATGACCCCACATTCGAGGCATCCAAATCAACTATAGCGCTTACTGCGGAAGATGGCGCTTCATCCACATTCGACATCAAATCGAACACAAACTGGACGTTAGCATCTAATGAAAGTTGGTGTAAACCATCGGTAACATCGGGCAATGGAGATGCCACCATCACGGTAACCGCCACCGAAAATGAAGACATCAAGAACAGCCGCACGGCAACCATTACCCTTACGCCCAACGGCATGACGCCTGTAACATTAACGGTTACCCAATTGGCAGGCGACTCGAAACCCGTAGAACTTAAAACAGTTGTGATCAAAGCCACTGAATGGGAGAAATGGCATTATTTCTCGTTTGCCGAGGGTAAAGAAGTCGGGACGGGCGGCACCAATGCTGATGATGATGCTACATGGAAAGCCCGCAAGGACTGGGATATTGCTTTCCACATGGCAAATGTGCGCACCAACAGCGGCCTTTCGGGAAGCGGCGAAGGAGGAGTCTATGATACTGGTAAAACCAGTGACATATCACAAGTTACCGAAGCGGCTACCGACGGGTATGAAGTTGATGTTGAAGGCAGGATTGCCACGGCCATGCCTCCCATTTATCAGCAAACAGGTATCAGCACAACCTTGGCTACATGGGCAAGCGGCGGAATGGGAGGTTATACCGTGTCGCACAAAATATACGTGGTAAAAACAGGCGATGGGAAGTATGCCAAGGTTCACCTGAAAGATATATACGATGATAAGGGTACTACAGGCGTGGTGACTATGGAATACGGTTACCAGCCTGATGGCAGTAATAATTTGGTTTCGAAGTAAGATTTGTGTATCGACCTGCTGGGTTTTTTAAACCCGGTAGGTCTTGTTTAAAAACTTAAACCTACCGGGTCTGGAAGACCCAGCAGGTTAATATCAATCATTTGATGAAAAAGAAATTCATCGTCATTCTTCTTTTTATTGTATGCGCCGCTATTGGCGCATACTTTGTATGGCAGTGCCGTTTCGCCCCTACGCGCATTGCGCTGGTGGAATACATGAACGCTTCCGTTGCCGATGTTGCCAAAGCGGCTGCGGGCAGTCGCGTAGAGATCGTGCCTGTGAAGAAGGACGAGTTGGCGAAACTCAAACGTGCCGATGTGGTGCTCGTTGCGGGCATGGGGCTTCAGATAGACGAAGACCAGCGCGAACTGCTCCGTAAGATTGCCGCTTCCGCGAAACCGATCTACGTGGGCAACTCTACAAATCCCGACAACAAGATCACGAACTTGGACAGTGTGCAGATTGCCAAGCTGACGGCTTACATGCAAGGAGGCAGCGACAAATTCAACACACGCGAGATGCTCAACTACATCCGCCGCGAGCTGGACGGGAAGACGTACGGCACACACGAAACCGTGGAAGCACGCGACGTTAATTCGGAAGTATTCGTGTATCCTGCGGAAGACATGTATTTCGCTTCGGTAGAAGAATACCGCAAGTATTACCGCGAGAAAGGTCTTTACCGCGAAAATGCGCCCAATATCGCCGTTTTCACCGCCATGGTGTCACCTTTGGGAGAAAACACCGAGCAGGTGGACGAACTGGTATATGCCTTGCAGCGCAAAGGGTTCAACGTGTACCCATACGCAGGCATACGCAACCGTTTGGCCGTATTGCAGGAACTCAACCCCGA
>JAVBSH010000092.1:0-13304 GCA_031547085.1 Bacteroidales bacterium | reverse complement strand
TCCAACTTCTTGCGGGCAAGGGATAAACCGCCTTTGGTGACTTCCCGGATGTTGAACCCGCTATTTTTAACCTCTTTGAAAAAACGATCCAAATCGCGTTGTAAGGCAGACTTTGCTGTCATGATAAAGAAAACCAAATGCCTGATGTTCAAAATTCTGTCCCTGACAAATACATTTTTAAGAGTGCCTCGCAAGCGCTCCTTGAAACTTTCATTATCAAGTTCATACATTATGTTTTTAGATACATTTCCACGGAAATTCGCTTGTTGATTTACCCTCGGGGAACCCCCATTATTTATAGGTTACAAACCTAAGGATTTGACCAGATTTGACAATGGTCAATCGAATCTTTTTAGAGGCAACTTGTTTTATATCAAATAGTAAAAGAAAATCCTTAACTAAACGATATTGAATGCTATATGACAAAACTCATAAAATAGCAATATAGAAACCGATACATTAGCGTTTCATTAAAAATATAAAAACCATGTACGGAAAGATGCAACAATATTTGGCTCAGGAACTTGAAAGTATCAGGACGGCGGGCTTGTATAAGAATGAACGTGTGATCGTTACGCCCCAGGGTGTAGATATTGGCTTGGATAATGGCCAGGACGTATTAAACTTCTGTGCGAACAACTACCTCGGGTTATCGTCACATCCGGCTATCATAAAGGCTGCGCATGAAGCGTTGGACAGCCACGGGTTCGGGATGTCGTCCGTACGGTTTATTTGCGGCACGCAGGATATTCATAAGGAACTGGAAGGACGTATTGCCAAATTTTTCGGAACGGAAGACACCATTTTATATGCTGCCTGCTTCGATGCCAATGGTGGTGTATTCGAGCCTTTGCTGACCGAAGAAGATGCCATTATCTCCGATTCGCTCAACCACGCTTCGATTATCGACGGAGTCCGCTTATGCAAGGCGGCGCGTTACCGTTATGCCAATGCCGATATGGCCGATCTGGAGGCGCAACTCAAGGAAGCGCAGAAGCATCGTTTTCGCCTGATTGTTACCGATGCTGTTTTCTCCATGGATGGCAATGTCGCCCCAATGGATAAAATATGCCAACTGGCCGAACAATACAATGCGATGGTGATGATTGACGAATGCCATTCGGCCGGGGTAGTCGGTGCTACAGGTCGTGGAGTTACCGAGTTGTTCAATGTCCGCGGCAAGGTAGATATCATCACAGGTACATTAGGAAAGGCTTTGGGCGGCGGTATCGGCGGGTTTACTACCGGACGCAAGGAAGTCATACAAATGTTGCGGCAACGTTCGCGTCCTTACCTGTTCTCCAATTCGATACCTCCATCGGTGGCCGGCGCAGGTATTGCTGCATTTAACCTGCTCGAAACCTCGACTGAACTGCACGACCGGTTGGTCGAAAATACGAAATATTTCATGGACGGAATGCAACAATTGGGTTTCGACATCAAACCGAGCCAGTCCGCTATTGTCGCAGTGATGTTCTACGATGCACCTCTTTCGCAACAATTTGCGGAACGATTATTGCAGGAAGGCATTTATGTGGTCGGATTTTATTATCCGGTAGTGCCTAAGGGACAAGCCCGTATCAGGGTACAGCTTTCGGCAGCTCACACCCGTGCGCATCTTGACAAGGCATTAGCTGCTTTTGCCAGGATTGGCAAGGATTTAAAGGTTGTTTGATCATTTGTTCTTAGTGCCTTTGCGTCTTCGTGGCAGTTGTATGTTGCCACTAAGGTGCAAAGGCGCTAAGTTGTAATATCCCGGTTACCCGGAAAAAAGTTTTCAAAAAAAATCTCAGATCAATGTCTATGTTTCGTAAAATAGGTCTTGTTGCCTGTGCATTTTTGATATTGTTCAGTTCGTGCAACAGTTCACAGCGTGCTTCCAAAAAACGCAGAAAACAAGCACCGTGCGACTGCCCGAAATTCAATGATGTGCCACACAAGAACAACACTTACAAGGTTTATGAGTTGGACATAACGGACGTTATGAATGATCTAAAAGCATAATGTCTACCTTCCTGTTCAACCAGATTGTTTTTGGCCCGGTACAAAGCCGAAGGCTGGGCGTATCTTTGGGAATCAACTTATTGCCAACGGACTGCAAATTCTGTAATTTCGATTGCATTTATTGTGAATGCGGGAGAAATACTGCTGGAAAAATTAAAAAACTCCCTTCACGAAAAGAGATATATGCTGCGCTGGAGCAGAAACTTGCAGAAATGCAGCAATCCGGTCAACGTCCCGACGCCATCACTTTTGCGGGAAACGGCGAGCCAACCATGCATCCTGAATTTGCCGGGATCATCGCCGATACGGTTTCGTTGCGCGATCATTATGCGCCCGATTCCAACATATCTGTACTATCCAATGCTACCATGTTACACCGGCCTGAAATAGTGGCTGCATTGAAAAAAACAAACCAGCCGATACTGAAGCTCGATTCGGCGTTCGAAGCTACCATCGCCTTGCTGGACCAGCCGGTCAAAAAGATACCAGTCGATACGCTGATCGAACAACTACGCTCGTTTAACGGACAATGTATCATCCAAACCATGTTTGTGCGCGGTACCTATAACGGGCAAGCCGTTGACAACACCACGCCGGAAGAACTGGAAGCCTGGGAACAGGCCATCCTTGCCATCAATCCCGGCCAGGTGATGATCTACACGATTGCCCGCGATACGCCGACAGATACTCTTTATAAAGTCCCCGAACCGGAACTTATGGAAATTGCCAACCGGATAGAACGGCACGGCATCCGGGTACAGGTATCGGGATGAGGTGATACATGATCGGTTTTTATATGCTAAACAAATAAGGAATGACGACAAAATAATTTACTCATTTGACAGGATTAACAGGATTTGCATGATTATTTACATCATGTAAATCCTGTTAATCCTGTCTGAAAAAGACGAGGGTATTATTTTGTCATTGTTTCTAAACTACTATTTGTCAAATTATTATTACTTGTAATAAATAGCCGGTAAAAAATATTTTTTATTTTTTGTCATTGTTATTTTATTTATCTACGAAAATTTCGTAATTTTGCGGCATCATCGTAAATAATTGTATGTATGGAAAATTTAACACCACAAGAAGAGGAAGCCATGTTGATTTTATGGCGTTTGGAAAAAGGTTTTGTAAAAGATATCCTGGAACAATATCCGGAACCGCACCCGCCGTATACTACGCTTGCCTCCACAGTGAAGAACCTGGAACGCAAAGGTTATGCAGAAAGCCGCCGTTATGGTAACACGTATGAATATACGCCCCTGATCGACGAAACGGAATATAAAAAGCAGTTTATGTCGGGGATTGTCAAGGACTATTTTTGCAACTCCTACAGTGAATTAGTCACTTTTTTTGCTAAAGAACAGCATATTTCGGCTGAAGAGTTGAAAGAAATTATTCGCCTCATCGAAAACCGGGAAACAAAATGATACCACTTTTCTCATACCTGCTGAAAGCCAACATCGTGCTTTTACTGTTGTATGGCTTTTATGTCCTGTGCTTACGCCGCGATACTTTTTACGGTACCATTCGTTGGTATCTCTTAGCCGTATTGGTGGCCGTTGTTGTGTTTCCATTGGTTGACGTTTCCGGTTGGCTTGCCGAAAGACCAGTTGCGGTGGAAGTTGCGCAATATGTTCCAACGGTGGAGACGGTATACCAGGTATACCAATATGTGGTCGAGCCGCAACCGATGGAATATACCATGACAGAAACGGTGGTCCCGGAGAAACTATCGGTCGGACGCATCATTTTTTGGTGCTGGCTTCCGGTGGCTGCGTTTCTTCTTACAAAAAGGCTTTTGCAATTGGTCAGTTTGGCTTTCTTGTATTTTCGTTCCCCAAAGCAACATATTGGGACGCAGGTCATCGTGGCTGTTGCTCGGAATATCCAACCGTTTTCTTTTGCCGGACGGATTTTCCTAAACCCTTCGCTATACACTGAAGAGGAGTTGAACGAAATCATCACGCACGAACGGATACATTGCCGCCATGTACATTCGCTGGACATTCTTTTTGCCGAGTTGATCGTATGCCTGTGCTGGTTCAACCCCGCAGCATGGTTGTTGCGCAATGCCATCAGGCAAAATCTCGAATACTATACCGACCGCAGCGTGCTTCGAATCGGCCTTGATCGCAAACATTACCAATACAGTTTGTTGCGCGTTTCCGGCAACACTTATCAAATTGTCAATCATTTTCATATCAATCATCTTAAAAAACGTATCATCATGATGAACAAGAAAAATTCACCCTGTATCGTGGCCGTCAAGTATTTGCTGGTTGTCCCGGCATTGATGGCAGTATTGTTGGTTGTGCAAATGTCGGGTTTGCAAGCCGCCGAAGAGTATTTGCCAAAAGATATTACAAATACAATTGTGGAGAGCATCACGGACCTCAAAGTCCATTTGTCTGACGGTTCTTCTGCTGTTTCCAGCGGAAAAGCAGATGAGTATATCATAGAAGATAGAACAGAGATACAGGAACAAGCAGTATCGAATATAAATGGAAAAAATTTGGTTAAAGAAGTAACCGGCAGTATAACTGATAAAGATGAATTCGTCCCTGATTCGACAGTTGTTATGCAGTATTTAAACATTCAGAAGAACGACGGTATCTCTGATTACCGTGCCCGGCAAGGTGTCCCATTGACGCAAGATGGAGAGAATGATTTAACGGAGTACTACAAGGGAAAAATAGACATACAAGAGTTGAGACGCTCCTTTTTAATAACTAAAATCAAAACAGGCATTGAACCATTAGTTATTATTAATGATCAAATATTTGATTTTAATACACTTGCCAGATTGCCTGTTAAGGATATAGAAAATTTTTCTGTAATAAAAGATGGTATGACAGCACTATATGGAGAGAAAGCCAAAGATGGTGTCGTTATTGTTAACACAAAAAATAGAGTCATTAATAAAGAGGCACTAAAAGTTAATCCAACTTTTTACGTGGCCGATTCTCTTGTACAGCCATTTTTTTCCTCTAAAAACAAACCTTTGATCCTTATTGATGAGCAGGAAGTTGAAAAACAAACCTTTTCGGCCTTACACCCTGATGATATAGATAATTTTTTGATCTTGAAGGCTGATGCAGCAATCGCAATATATGGCGACAAAGCAAAAAATGGCGCCATCGTTGTCAGGACCAAAGGCAAAAAGTAAACATGCAAAAGCTATGATTTAATAGAGCCTATCAGTATAATTCAGCTGAAGAGTTGAAAGAAATTATTCGTCTCATTAAAAACCGGAAAACAAAATGATACCCTTTTTATCATACTTGTTGAAAGCCAACATTGTGCTTTTACTGTTGTATGGCTTTTATTTCCTGTGCTTGCGCCGCGACACTTTTTACGGTACCATCCGTTGGTATCTCCTGGCTGTGTTGGCTGCTGCCGTTTTGTTTCCATTGGTTAACGTTTCCGGTTGGCTTGCCGAAAGGCCGGTAGCGGTAGAAGTTGCGCAATATGTTCCAACAGTGGAGACGGTATACCAGGTATACCAATATGTAATTGAGCCGCAACAGGTGGAATATGCCGCGACAGAAGTAGCGGCCCCGGAAAAACTACCGGTCGGACTCATCATTTTTTGGTGCTGGTTTCCGGTAGCAGTATTTCTTCTTGCAAAAAGGCTATTACAATTGGTCAGTCTGGCTTTCTTATATTTCCGCTCCCAAAAACAACTTGTTGGGACACATGTCATCGTCGTTGTTACTCGAAATATCCAACCATTTTCCTTTGCCGGACGGATTTTCCTTAACCCCTTACTATACACCGATGAAGAGTTGAACGAAATCATCACGCACGAATGGGTACATTGCCGTCAGATACATTCACTGGACATCCTTTTTGCCGAGTTGATCGTATGTCTATGCTGGTTGAATCCTGCTGCATGGTTGTTGCGCAATGCCATCAGGCAAAACCTCGAATACTACACCGATCGCAGCGTTCTTCGAACAGGTCTTGACCGTAAACATTATCAATACAGCCTGTTGCGTGTTTCCGGCAACACCTATCAAATCGTCAATCATTTTCATATCAATCATTTTAAAAAACGTATTATCATGATGAACAAGAAAAATTCATCCCGCTTCATGGCCGTCAAGTATTTGCTGGTTGTCCCGGCGTTGATGGCAGTATTGTTGGTTGTGCAAATGTCGGGTTTGCAAGCCGCAGAAGAGTATTTGCCAAAAGATATTACAAATACAATTGTGGAGAACGTCACGGATCTCAAAGTCCATATATCAGGCAGTTCTTCTGCTGTTTCCAGCGGAAAAGCAGACAAGTATATCATAAAGAAGGTGCAAGAAGTATCGAATATGAATGGAAAGATGTTGGCTAAGGAAGTAACCGGCAGTATAACTGTCAAAAATGAATTCGTCCCTGATTCGACGATTGTTACGCAACATTTAAACATTCAAAAGAGCGAAATTGTTTCTGATTACCGTATCCGGCAAGGTGTTCCTTTGACGCGAAACGGTGAGAACGATTTGACCATATATCATAAATCAAAAATAAAGTATCAAGCACCAGAAATAATCTTTGTAAATGGACGGCCAGTCGATTTTGATGGTGCTGCTTCCGGTAGGATGGTTTCATCACTATTCATTCAAAAAGAAGACACTTCCTTTTATAAGGATGGTTATATAATGATCAGAATGTCAAAAGAAGGGGACAACATTCAAGGCATGGCCATCCCAGTTAAATTTTCAGATCAAGACCCTTTGCTAGTCGTTAATGGATTTAGTGTTAAGTCGGTAAAAAACCTACGGAGCGAGGATATAGAAAATATTAGAGTCCTCAAGAACAACGAAGCAACAGCAATTTATGGCGATAAAGGTAAACATGGTGTGGTTATAATCGAAACCAAGGATAAGAAGATGCCCCCAACATCATACATACATAAAGAAGATTCGATATTTTACAAGGATGGTTACTTCATAAGAGCTTCCTTGGGGAGAGATGGCAAAATTCAAGAAGTATTATCAAAAAAGAAACCATTGCTCCTTATTGACGAACGCAAAGCCAAATCAACAGCAGGCCTTTCCTACGATATGATCAATAGTATCCGGCTCATTTATGATGTGCAGAAAGCAACAACGTTGTATGGCAATAAAGCTAAGAATGGTGTCGTTGTTGTCACTACCAAAGGCAAAAAGTAAGCATAAGTCATGACCTGTCAATATAATTCGGCTGAAGAGTTGTAAAAAAAGTATTTGTCTCACTAAAAACTGGAAAACCAAATGATACCGTTTTTATCATACCTGCTGAAAGCCAACATTGTGCTTCTCCTGTTGTATGGCTTTTATTTCCTGTGCTTGCGCCGCGACACTTTTTACGGTACCATCCGTTGGTATCTCTTGGCTGTGTTGGTCGCTGCCGTTGTGTTTCCATTGGTTGATGTTTCCGGTTGGCTTGCCGAAAGCCCGGCAGTAGTGGAAGCATCGCAATACGTTCCAACGGTAGAGACGGTATATCAGGTATACCAATATGTGATTGAACCACAACCGATGGAATATGTTGCGACAGAAGCGGCTGTCCCGGAAAAAATATCGGTCGGACGCATCATATTTTGGTGCTGGCTTCCGGTGGCAGCACTTCTTTTTGCAAAAAGACTGCTGCAATTGGTCAGCCTGGCTTTCTTGTATTTTCGCTCCCAAAAACAACTTATTGGGATGCAGGTCATCGTAGCTGTTACCCGGAATATCCAGCCGTTTTCCTTTGCCGGACGGATTTTCCTAAACCCTTCGCTATACACCAATGAAGAGTTGAACGAAATCATCACACATGAACGGGTACATTGCCGCCATGTACATTCGCTGGATGTTCTTTTTGCCGAGTTGATCGTATGTCTGTGCTGGTTCAACCCCCTAGCATGGCTGTTGCGTAATGCCATCAGGCAAAACCTCGAATACTATACCGACCGCAGTGTGCTTCAAACCGGCCTTGATCGTAAACATTATCAATACAGTCTGTTGCGCGTTTCTGGCAACACCTATCAAATCGTCAATCATTTTCATATCAATTACCTTAAAAAACGTATTATCATGATGAACAAGAAAAATTCACCCCGTTTCATGGCCGTCAAGTACTTGCTGGTTGTTCCGGCATTGATGGCAGTATTGTTGGTTGTGCAAATGTCGGGTTTGCAAGCCGCAGAAGAATATTTGAGTAGGAATGTTTCAATTGCTGACGAGGATCCGAAAGGGTCTGATTATATTATTGCTGAGGATGCCTCCGTAGTGAAAAAGGCTAAAGCAAGTACTAATACCCAAAATGCCAAGATTAGTAATGATCCGGCAATAATGGATTCCGATTTGGAGCTGATCTTGTCTGATTCTCGTGCTATAGCGGATGGAACGACTATGACAAAGTTCACTAATGACACATGTATCAAAAATGAAGACATTACTTATTTTGTATACAGCAAAAGTTTAGCAAGGAAAAATGTTGATGGAAGTGAGATTACTTTATATACAACAAGTAAAGTTGATAGTATGGCTTTCCGCAATATATCCTTCTCCAAGAAGTTAATCATTATTGATGGAAAGGAAGGATCAGTCAATAATATCCAACCACAAAGTGTCGAAAAAATAGAAATACTGAACAATGAATCAGCCACTCGTATATACGGAACCAAAGGTGAAAATGGTGTAGTATTGATTACGACGAAAAGGGGGACAACACCTGAATCACAGTCGGGTATTGATCCTGATTATCGTGACCGGCAAGGTGTTTCCCAGACGCAAGACGGTGAAAATGATTTAACGGAGTATAACAATAAAAAAATACTCGAACGGAAGACGAAGCGCTCCAAAGTTCCACCATTTTTAACGGGTATGACCACAAAATTGGGTGATGATCCATTGGTGCTTATTGATGAATGCATCAATGATTTTGAGGCGCTGTCACGACTTGCTACTAATGATATAGCCGATTTTTCTATATTGGAAAGTGGTGCGTCAGTGTTATATGGCGAGAAAGCCAAAGATGGTGCCATTATAGTCACCACGAAGAGTAAGACCTTTAATGGGATATTTACTATTGGCATGGGACAGGTTTCTTATGCTTTTAATAAAAAAGGCCCAGTGGTTGGACGAAATGGTCAGGTTTTTTATGTTGACTTGGACGATTCTCTTAGATATCCAAATATTTCCTCGAAAAATCCATTGATCATTATTGATGACCGGGAAGTTAAAGCTCAAAGCCTTGCCGCCTTGCCTCCTGAAGATATCGATAACTTTTCTATTCTCCAAGGTGCAACAGCAGTTACAGTATATGGCGACAAGGCAAAAAACGGTGCTATCGTTATCAAAACCAAAGATAAAGAGTAAACACGGCATTTTTCAATAGAAAACGGTAATCATGCAAGACCAATCGGTTTCAAAAAGCTGATTGGTCTTATTGTATCATCGGTATATGCGTTTAATGCGCACTGAATACCTATGATAGTTTTTTATTTATTGCATGGTCTTTCCGGAAAAGAAGCAGTTATGCCCTAAAAGAGTAAGCCATTTTCCTTACCGATTTGGCATAATTTTCCCAGCTCATACTTTTGGATGCAACCTCAATGTTTTCGGGAGGAATGGGTTGTTCAATTACATTGGACATCGCTTCGGTCATCGATGTAATATCGTCCGGGTTGGATAGATAACCGGTTATCCCTTCCTTTACTGTCTCGGGAAAATGTCCGACGCGAGTAGCTACTATGGGTATCTTAAAATTGTAAGCAATCGATTCAACTCCCGATGCTGTAGCTGTTTCATAAAATAGAACAATCGCATCACTCACCTGGAAGTATTTGTGAACGTCTTCGTTAGGGACGAACTCATTAACCACTGTTACTTTGCCCCTGATTCCCAGTTGATCGATCAGATCCAACGGGCGGTAATGAAGTTCATCTTCCCGCTTACTGACGAACTGTGCTCGTAAGTGCCTGCTGAAAAGCCGTTTCAGCCGGTCGCGTTTCCGGTATCTTTCCACTTGCCACGACGATTCCCCGACAATAAGCATTGACACATCGTCACGTGTTTTGGCCAATTCGGCGAAAGCTGAGATCGCATTGTGCAACCCTTTGTATTTGGTGATGAACCCAAAAAACAGAAAGACGTATTTACGCAAATGCAGCCGTTCCTTTTGGGCAACAATATCAAAAGCCGGATCGGGCGTATACATATCGTATATAGGATGATAGAGCTTCAATATGGGCTTATCTGTATTATCTGCCGCGTTGTCGGAGCCTTCAATCAGGTCGAAAGTCGTGAGTGGGAAAAGCTCTTTTACTTCACACGCTGTCTTGTAGGAATGTACCACATAAGCATCGGCATATTTGATGGCATAGCTGGTCAACCATTTCACCGTCTTGGCATATTCCTTGCGGTTTCCAAAATGAAGGTCGGCAATTACACGGATACTGGTGTTAGCTTTGAGTTGCCTGATCAGGTAACCGATGGGGAATGCCTGTATGGGATTCGACCATTGGAAAACAACAAAGTCGGGGTTGAGTTCCGCAATGGTATTATAAGTTTTTTGCCATGTGTAGAACCGGTTGTAATTCATCAGGTAATGTACTGTAACGCCACTGTTTTCTAACAATCCTGATTGACTTTTATCGTCGATAAAATCGCGGGGTATAAAAAAGGGATATTGGTTTGTCCAGGATACAATGTGTGTTTCGGTATCATCCTGCATGGCAAATGCTTTAGCCAACGAAATATTGAAATTAGCGATGCCACCCTTAAATCCCGGACCGGGACCAAAAACGACTATTTTTTTCATTAATTGGGGTTCTCCTTAAATTCGTCTATAACCGACGGTTTTTTAGCAGGGGTGTTTTCCTTTTTCTTAAAATCCCCGTTGCGTATGGCCTGGAAGAACTGTGCCCAGGCAAGGGGATTGGTAATTGAATAAGTCGGATACATGTGGCCATAAGTCATTATACGGTTATGGTTGCTGGCCATTACGTCCCGGAAATTGGACGTCGGACTTGCCGACCGGTTGGCAATTGCATTGTAAATCTGCTCCTGAATAACGGCAATATTACGGTAAGCCCTCTGCAAGTCATCCTCAGGTAACTCAAGCGCCATAAAGGCATCCTTGAATTCCTTATAAGTTTTCCACGGAAAGATGACCACCTCGCTAAGCATGACCGTGTCGGGTGCCATGATGATATCCTTGATGTAATGCTTCGATTCGCTGTTGGTGATCTGTGGAACAGAGATTTTACGGGTTTTATAACCAACGCAGGAAACAAAAAGGGTATCGCTCGGATAGGTAATAATAGTAAACATACCGTGCGGATCGCTTACAGTTCCCCTGAAATCCTTTTGCACGATAATATGTGCAAAAGGAATCGGTTCCAACAGGTCGTTACGTACAACACCCGTCCACTGAACCAAAATCTCTTGTGCGGATAATTGTTGCCATCCGGCAAATACAAGAACAATATATATAATGTACTTTTTCAAAAAAAGGATGATAAAGCAACGGGATAAAGGTACAAAAAAAATGCATGCATACAACTATCGGAATATTTTATATATTTTTACATTTTTTTCACCCCTATCCGGGTAATACCGTATGATATCCGGATAATCGCCTGTGAAATATGCTATTGGATGCATTTACGGCGACAGTGATCATACGAATGATTTAAAAGTATCGATAATGAAATCAATGACAGGTTACGGCAAAGCCGAGAGTGTGAATGACAAGCGTAAAATAATTATTGAGATCAAAACACTCAATAGCAAACAAGCCGACTTGATCATTAAAATACCCAACACATATAAAGACAGGGAACTGGAAATAAGAAACGAGCTAACCAACCAGTTGCAACGTGGCAAGATAGAGTTGTATGTTTCTATGGAGGATGTCGTTGAAGATATGATGACCCAGTTCAACGAGAAAGCTATTAAAAGCTATTACACACAATTGGTCAATATCACAACGCAAAACAACATACCTCTTCCGCAGGATATCCTGAATGCTATTGTGCGGATGCCCGACGTATTGAAAATAGACCGGCAGGAACCCGACGAAAAGGAATGGGAAATGTTGCTTGACGGGATCAGGCAGGCATTACGCCATGTGAACGAATTCAGGAATCAGGAAGGTCTCGCCCTGATGGAAGATATTTCGGGCCGGATCAGGTTGATCGAAGCATACATCACAGAAGTGGAAAAGTTCGAAGCATCGCGTCTGGAAACCATAAAGAACCGGTTACGCCAAAACCTTGTGGAATATGTGGGCGAAAACACCATTGACCAGAACCGTTTCGAGCAGGAATTGATTTACTATCTTGAAAAAATAGATATTAATGAAGAAAAAGTCCGTTTGCGCAATCATTGCTCGTACTTTGTAACAACAATGAAAGAAGGCGACGGCGTGGGTAAGAAACTCGGCTTCATTGCACAGGAAATAGGCCGCGAAATCAATACCATCGGCTCCAAAGCCAATAATGCCGACATGCAACAGGTCGTAATCAAAATGAAAGACGAACTGGAAAAGATAAAAGAACAAATCTTAAATGTGCTATAGCGTTTGTAACGTTTATAACGTCTGAACGTTATGAACGTTATGAACGTTCAAACGTTACAAACGCAATGAACGTAATTATTTTTTCGGCGCCTTCGGGAGCCGGCAAAACCACTTTAGTAAAACACGTCCTGCAAAGCGGACTACCGTTGGCTTTCTCCATATCGGCATGTACACGTCCCATGCGTCAGGGCGAAGTACATGGCCGTGACTATTATTTCATGACCGTGCCCGAATTCCGTGAACATATCGAAAATGGCGATTTCGTTGAGTGGGAAGAAGTTTACGAAGGTAGTTTCTATGGCACACTTCGCAGCGAAGTAGAACGTATTTGGGCCGAAGGCCGACACGTACTGTTTGATGTGGATGTAAAAGGCGGATTGGCGTTGAAAAAACAATTCGGCGAACGGGCGTTGGCCATCTTTGTGGAGCCACCATCGGTGGAAGAATTGGAACGTCGCTTGATAGCACGTTCAACCGATAGTGAAGACAAAATCCGCCAGCGTATAGCCAAAGCGGAATACGAACTGGGATTCGCTCCGCAGTTTGACCGTATTGTCATCAACGACCGGCTCGAAGACGCGCAGAAGGAAGCTATCGAAGCTATCAGAGCATTTAAGTAGTCGTCTATAAATAATCGCCGTTATTTAGTATCTTTGCACCATGAGATACATTGAATTATCAGAAGATGCCCAAAAGGAGTTGGAAGGAATTTATCGAAGTCATTCCAAATCCTACGTTCGCCAACGGGCACA
>JAVBSH010000050.1:0-18533 GCA_031547085.1 Bacteroidales bacterium | reverse complement strand
AAATCAGACCTGCCGCCGACCAAAAAATAGCCTTTTTACCCCTTTTTTGGGTGGATTTCTGCCGAATTGACAGAGTTTTTACGCTTATTTTTATGGAAATTTTACCCCGAAATATGGGTGGGGATGCTCCGAATTATGTAGCCTTCGCTTTCGTAGAATCCCCATTTGCGATACGGATTAGTGTAATTGCGGTCGGCAAAATACCAGACGCGGGTGGTGTCTATGTGCCATTCGTAATCATAGAGGCCGAATAAGGTGAAAGTCTGGCGTGGCGAAGGATTCCAGTCGAGTCCGATCTTGGCGTTATAGTGGTTTTGCGAGCGGTTTTCAGCTACCTGGTGCTCCTGTACGGTGCCATCCGCAAGGTATTCCGCAGTGAACTCATTGTTGGGCAGGCGTTGTTGGTGTATCCAGTAGCCCTGGGCGTAGATGTTCAGCTTTTCTGTTTTGTAATTGAGGTTCAGGGAAGGGGTGTACTTAAGGTTGTTGGAATAGCTGGGCATCCCGGTAGGCAGGTCAGCCCGTCGCTTGCCTATCGCCCCGTCGCCAAAGGTAAAGCCCGCCTCGCCGTTGAAGCCGAGTTTCTTTTCCTTTTTGAACCTGATATTGACAATACCTGCCATGCCCGCTGCATCGTAGCGGGCGGAAGGATTATTGATGATTTCGATACTCTCGATCTGCGAAGCGGGAATGTTTTCCAGCCCCCGTTGGTTACCGAATCCGGTAAGTGCCGACTGCCGGCCGTCAATCAGCACGGCCACTTTGTCACTGCCGCGCAGCATTAACTTGCCCTCCTGGTCTACCGTCACCCCTGGCAACGATTTCATTGCGTCAAGCACCGATCCTCCCGCCCCGGATAACAGGTCGGCGGCCTGGTAGCTCTTTTTGTCAAGCGCCGAAGCAACGGTCCGGTGTTGTGCCGATATCTCGACTTCGGTCAGGTCCATGGCCTGCGAACCGAGGAGCATATTGCCCAGGTCGAGGGTTTGGTTGAGCGAACCGGCCAGGAAATGTTTGGTTTCTGTGAGAAAGCCCACGAAAGATACATTGAGATTATATTCGCCCGCAGGGATACCGCTGAGCGTGAAACGTCCGTCGTCGCCCGTAACGGTTCCCGAAACAAGTTGACCATCGGTCCCTATTACGGAAACAGAAGCGTGTGGCAGCGGCTGCGCATCGTCGTGTGAGAACACCCGTCCCGAGATGGTCACCTGCGCTCCGACCCGAGCCGTCGCCAGCAAAAAAGCACCAAAATAAAGACCTTGTTCATGGTTGTATGTTGTTGCAGTAAAGCAGGTATTATGCCAACGATTTCAGGTTCTCTTCGTTGACTATATTTTTTCCTTCGGAAGTATAGAGGTATTTGATGCGGTCGGCATATCGTTCGGTTATCTTACCACGAACAATCTTCAAGGTGCTGTTCATCAAATGGTTTTGTTCCGTAAAACCTTCGGGCAACACCGTAATGGCAGCCGGTAACCAACGTTCGGGAAACTTATCTGCATACGTCCCGCCTTTTTTGTATTGATTTACTTCTTCCTGCAATAGACCCAACGCTTTCTCTTTCGCGGATATGCTGCCCCATTCTAGGTTATGCGATTTTACATAAGATTTCAAAGCCTCCTTGTTGGGAACGATTAAAGCTACCGTGTAGGGATCTTGGTTGTTGTACAACATCATCTGGTCAATGTAACGCGAATTGGAGGCTACCTCTTCCTCGATTCCTTCGGGACTGTATTTTTCACCGTCGCTACTGATCAACAAACTTTTGAATCGGCCGGTAACGTGCAGGAAACCATCGATATCCATGTAGCCCATATCACCTGTGTAAAGCCATCCGTCGCGCACCGTTTCGGCAGTGGCTTTGGGATTTTTCCAATATCCAGCCATCACGTTTTCGCCACTGATCACGATCTCGCCTTTTTCGCCATACCACAATTCCTTACCATCGGCATCACAAATCTTCAAACTCATCGGTTTCACCAGGATACCCGACGAACCCAGTTTGTGCCGGAGCATTGTATTGGTTGAAATAACCGGCGTAGCTTCCGACAAGCCATATCCTTGAAACATGGGAATACCCAATGCATAATAGAACCGCTGCATGTGGATATCGAGCAAAGCGCCGCCACCGATAAAGAAAGCGAGTTCCCCGCCGAACACTTCACGGATTTTCGAAAACAGTATCTTATCGTACAGAGCCAGCAAAGGACGTTTCCAAAACTGGGTCAGACCACCTTTGTTGTAGCCTTCTTTATTATATGAATAAGCCATATCCAATGCATGGTTGAATAACTTCCAGGTAAAATCGCCTTTGGCCTTGATGCCAGCTTCAATATTTTTCCTGAAATTCTTAGCCAGCGACGGTACGCTCAACAGGATATTGGGTTTTATTTCCTTGATGTTGACAGGGATGTTCTTCAGTGTTTCCATCGGCGTTTTTCCTACCTTCACAGTGGCCACACTCGCTCCGTAAGCCATAAAACTGTAAAAACCGGCTACATGCGCAAAACAATGGTCAAGCGGCAATATGATCAATGTTTTATAAGTCGACGGAATGTAAATGGCCGACATGGCTTGTTCTACATTGGCCGTATAGTTGCGGTGTGTGAGGATAATGCCTTTGGGATCGGCTGTTGTACCGGACGTGTAGCTGATGTTGGCATAATCATTGCCTTTTACCTGTGAACAGACAGTACTGACGCAGCCGGGATCCTCCGCCAACATCCGGTCTCCCATCCTACATAACTCTTCAAGCGATATTTCGGTACCGTGATATTCGCCTTGTTCGTCCAATACGATGATTTTTTCAACATGGGGCAGATCGCCGGCAATGGCACGCACTTTCGATAATTGAGTCCCCGATACCATGATGTACTTCGTTTCGGAATGTTGTAGGCGGAATATCAGGTCATTGCGTTCTTCCAACTTGATCGACAAAGGCACATTTATAGCTGCCGCATGCAGGATAGCCAACTCGCCAATGATCCAATCGTTACGTCCCTCGGAAAGTAAGGCTATCTTATCGTAACGTTTAACACCGAGATTCAATAATCCTGCTGCCAAACGATATACCTGCTCTTTGGTCTGGGTATAGGTAAACGGTTCGAAACGGTCAGTTTTCTTTTCCCACAAAAACGGATTGCTGTTGTATTTTACAACGCACTCATCAAAAAGCCGGATAATCGTCTTCATAAAGGAATAAGTGTTAAATATTTCTAGATAAACAGCAAATGAAAAGGATTGTTTATGTACAACAAACCTCTACATTCGGAGACAAACAATTGATATAGTATTGCAGATACTTGCGGCTCCGCATCATCTGTAACTTACACATCAACAAGTATGATTCGTAACTGTTTTCGAACTGCTGCACATAAACCAACTCCCATGGAGCGCTTTTCTGCGTAGCGATCCTTAAGCCTGCATTGTGTCGGTTAACAACAAATTCCGGCGACTCGTGACTTTGTCCAATATAGTATTGATACCGGCTTGGACTAAACAAAACATAAGTATAGTACCCCATAATTCACCCCTTTTATATGATGTCCAAGAGCCACTCATGGGATTTGAACCCACGACCTGCTCATTACGAGTGAGCTGCTCTACCGCTGAGCTAAAGTGGCGTTAATACAGGGTCACAAAAATAGGTATTTTTTCAAAAAAACAAGTTTAAAAACAAAATCTTTCCTAAAAAATATCCGGCGGCATTGTCATTTATAAAAAATCATGTAGGTTTGGGGCATGATGCGTATCGATATTCTTACAGTAGTACCGGAGTTGCTGGAAAGCCCTTTCAACCACTCTATCATACAAAGGGCCAAGACAAAAGGCGTTGTAGAAGTGGTAATTCACAACATCCGTGATTATGCTACCGGTAAACACCGACGTGTAGACGATTATGCTTTTAGCGGCGATGCCGGAATGGTGATGATGATCGAGCCGGTATATCGCGCCATCACCGACCTGAAAGGCCAGCGTGAATACGATGAAGTAATCTACACCTCGCCCGATGGCGAATTGTTCGGACAAAAGGAGGCCAACCGTCTGTCGACACTGGGCAATATCATCATCCTGTGCGGACATTATAAGGGTATTGACCATCGAATACGCGAACACTTGGTAACCAAGGAAATATCTATTGGCGATTATGTGCTTACAGGCGGTGAACTAGCTGCTTCGGTAATTTGTGATGCTGTCATCCGGTTGCTTCCCGGCGCCATGAGTGATGAAAGTTCGGCGCTTACCGATTCGTTTCAAGACAATCTGTTGGCGCCGCCGGTATATACACGTCCGGCCGAGTTCAACGGATGGACGGTTCCTGAAATACTGCTACAGGGAAATGCTGCTGTCATCGAGCAATGGAAATTCGAACAGTCGATGGAACGTACCAAACGACTACGCCCAAAGCTTCTGGAATAGAAATACAGGTTTGGTACAACCTGATGATTTTGCCAAAATCATCAACAATTCTATCAATTTTATACCTTTGCGCTTTCAAAAATGAACAATCACATGTATGATGTAACCATTATTGGCGGCGGCATTGTAGGGCTTGCTACTGCCATGCAACTGAAAAAAAGTAACCCGGGTTTGAAAGTTGTCCTGCTGGAAAAGGAAAAAACGTTGGTGAGCCACCAAACCGGTAACAACAGCGGAGTGATCCACTCGGGACTATACTACAAGCCCGGAAGCCTGAAAGCAATCAACTGCCTGAAAGGTTACCAGCAATTGATTGAATTTTGCGACCGCGAAAACATTCCTTATGAATTATGTGGTAAGATTGTTGTCGCCACTTCCGAAGAAGAGCTCCCCCGGCTGGAAAACCTCTACCAGCGTGGGTTAGAAAATGGTTTGACAGAAAACGTAAAGATTTCCGCTGCCGAAATCAAGGAATACGAACCGCATATCACAGGATTGGCCGGAATATGGGTCCCTTATACCGGTATTGTCGACTATAAGGTGGTGGGCAACCGCTATGCTTCGATATTTACGGACGAATGTGGCGGCGAAATATATGTGGGGCATCCCGTAACGGCCATCAACCGGAAAAACGGATACAGCGAGGTGATCGCGGGCGGCAAAGCCTTCGAAACAAAGCTGATTGTGAATACAGCAGGTTTGTATTGCGACCGGGTAGCGCAGATGGGCGGGATTAATCCCGACGTGCGTATTATTCCGTTCCGTGGCGAGTATTACGAGTTGGCCGAAAACAAACACCATTTGATCAACAACTTGGTGTATCCTGTTCCCGACCCTGCATTTCCGTTTCTGGGCGTACACTATACACGGCGTATCACAGGCGGCGTCGAAGCCGGGCCAAACGCTGTGTTTGCTTTCCGCCGCGAGGGCTACAAAAAATCTGACATCTCATTGGGCGAAACATTCAGCGCCCTATTCTGGCCGGGATTTATGAAAGTGATGTGGAAATACTGGCGTATGGGACTGGGCGAATTTTACCGGAGCTATAACAAGAGCGCATTTACGAAAGCGTTGCAGAAACTGTCGCCCGAAGTAAAGAAAAATGACCTTGTTCCCGGAGGCGCTGGTGTGCGTGCACAGGCATGTACCCGCGACGGCCGGTTGATCGACGATTTCCTGATCGAACAGGACGAGCTGATGATCAATATACTGAATGCGCCATCGCCGGCAGCAACGGCATCACTGGCAATCGGCGAAACCATTGCAGAAATGATCGCCAAAAGGTTTTGAACCCCTTCTCCTTTATTCGACCTCGATAATCGGTGTATCTTCCTCTTCGTCTTTCTTAACCGGAGGATTCACCGGTTGCTGTACGGGTTTTCCCATATCCTTGATAAGCGACGGTGCAGGCTGTGACTGGTCAATGGTGCCGTCCTGCTGTTGATGCTGCCGCAGGAATTGTTGTAACTTATCTTCCGAAGCAATCATGAAGGTAAAACCGGGACGTTTCTCATCCGATTTACGTATCTTTTCGGGTAGCTTCACCAACCGGTCGTTGAAAGCCTGGTCGGAAGAAATGATCTGCATCAGTTCGCGGGTATATCCAAAGTAGAACCAATTGTTGCCGTCTAATTTCAAGTAAATATCCATGAAGTCGCCGCCCGGTCGTTTACTGATTTCAACCATTCCGTCGACCAAACGGTTGACTTGGTGACCAAACAGGTTACCTACACCTATTTTACCCGTCGAACGGTACGAACGGCTACCTTGGTTCCAATGCATCTTCAATTGGGTCAATACCAACGTATGGTTCAGTTCTTCTGGAAAATTCTTCACCTTCCCCATCAATGCATCCCTGCGGTAGGTAGCTGCTTTCTTAACACCCAACCACTCGTTCATACCACGCACATACCGCGGGCTTGCCATGTCGATACCCGACAATGAGGGAAAACTGTCAATTTTACTTGCAATCATCGTAGCCAATCCGTTATCGAAATGGAAATCAATGGCCAACATTATATCCAGTGCGGTTTCACGATTGTTCAGATTATGGGTAATCCTTCCCACGGCATCTGTTTTTACCCGCCCAAGGTCTATCCCTAATGCAATCCGTCCTTCACCGCTGAGCAAGCACTTATCCCTATTGAATGCTATCAGGTTACCGGTGGTATCCCTGTTCTTCAATTTTTCCTCAGATGCGATGAAGTATACCATCGAATCCTTGTCGTAGGTCAATACACCCGAGGCCTTTATCAATTGGTGGTCAGAATAGGTCCTCCGCATCGAGAAAAACGCAGGATAAATATGGCTGGAATCGTTGGTCAGGAACAATCCATTGAATATCTTACTGTTGTTGATATTAACAGGTGCTTCGCCAACCGCTAATTTTACGTTTTGGGGATCGACCACAGATTTGAAGGTAAACCATGCCGGACTAAGGGTTTCACATTCTTCCACAATCTGGGCTGCACCATCGAACTCGGCAAAATCATCATCGGACGAAAGCCTCATTTTTCCCTGGTAACGGAAGAAAGGGCTGAGCGTGAACTCATCTTCGGCAGATATGTTGCCATTGGCAACTGTTTTCCCTGACTTGTCCGCTTCGATTTTTGGAATATCGATCACGGATATTTTTCCTGTTTCGTCGATATAATCATATTTTCCTGTTCCGCTAAATTGGCGCCGTCCTGTTATTTTTACCGTTGCCGAATGTACTACATGTTGCTTGAGCGTGTCATTAAAAACGATACGTGCATTCCTGATCTGATCCAGCATGCCTTCAGTGGTAATGGTCACTTTGCCGTAACCGGGATATACAATGGCATCGGCGGTTTTGACAAGGTTGACGCCCTCAGCTTTCAATGCTCCGCCCACATAATCGAAAGTGGCGGAAGTTGCCACGAAATTGAGTGAGTCGGCTCCACGCGCTGTAGAATAGTAACGCGAGCCCTTGGCTTCACCGGGATATTTATATTTGAAATCAACAGCATCCTTCAACGGCCGCGACACGGTATCGGTCCCGATATGTATTTTGGCGCTGTCCATGCTCCAATTGAAATCATTGACATAAGCAGCAAACTTGTTACCCGGAAACTGTACCAATGCATAATCGCCGGAAGGGGTGAACTGTCCTATGCGGGTATTGAAGTCGACATAAGAACGGACACTATCTACTGTTACCATCTGGTACGAGCCGCCCATTGCTGCTTTCAAGCGGAAGACGGAGGTATCGGAACTGAAAGTATTCGACTTTAAAACAATACTGTCCGAACGGATATCGGCCATCCCCACATCAATACGTCCCTTCCCGGATAGTCCGTCGGGTGTGAGCAGTAGATTCCCGTCGAAATGCGTTTCAGGATTATATATGTTAAAAGGCTTCTTTTCCTTGTAAATATACATTTTTTCATTTTTAGGCTCCCAATGTATACGGTTCTTTTCCGACTGTACTTCAGGATATTCCGTTCCTTCGGTCTGTTTCCTGAGGATAAATTCTTTAGCTACCGGAACGTTCATTGAGTCGGGATAGATCTTGAAATCGTCGGTATGGATGGAAGCCGTGAGATAATCGAGTTGGCCGCTTGCCTCGAGTCCACGGTTGCTCAGGCGCACTTCGGCATGCAGCTTGGCATTGTTGTATGCGCTGATAGCCGAATCGCCGCTTTCGTAGATGAACCCGAGCGAATAATCGGGTTGCACGCGCAAAGTCTGCCGCATATCACTGAAAATATCAGCCGAAACGAACTTGCCCGACAGGGCAAGCGACTCCTTGGTGAAGTTGTCGATACTATCGATCGTAAACGGTTCTAATTCAAAATAAAACGTCTCATTATTGTATGCCCCGCCCCCGATATCAGGTGAACCATAAAACACATACGATGCACTGTCGCTGTTCAGTATGGGGTATTGCGGCGCATGCTGCCGTCCCCCCGACTTGTTATCGGGAAGGTCGATCAGTATATTACCCGAAAGTTTTTCGATGGCAGTCTTGAGCCTTTTCTGTTTCGGTACGCCGAAAGCATCCAGCTCTTCAGTAGGTACATACATGTACAACGAATCAATACGATGAAGGTCGATCTTGAAGGTCTCGTAATCGAAATGTAACGAATCGCCATACAATTCCAATTGTCCGGCGTCAATACGTCCATTGATATCAATTGCCCTGTTCTTTTTCATTACCAGGGTCTGATTGACCGGGGTGAGGATAACGCGCTGCGAGTCGCTCACCATGAACTTTTCGATACCATTGATGATCAAGTCGTAGTTTTGAGTGTTCAACGTGGCATTTTTTTCAGGCATTTGGACATTAGAACGCAAATCGATCACATCAAAATCGGTTTTCTTGGCTGCTGCATCCAATACTTCATACAGGCGCGGTTGTATGGTAGCTTCATCAGCATCACTGTTATAAATAACATATCCCAATTTGGCCATTTCGATCAGTTGTACCCGCGCATCGGACACTGACTTGCGGATATGACTTGCGTAAGCCTCGGCCGGAAAAGTTTCCAATCCGTAATTCGCTACGAATCGCTTGATGGAAATCAACGGATGCACTGCATCAAAATATTGTATACTTTCAAAATAGCGCTGGTCGAAATAATTTTGTGATTTGAAACGGGCGCGTCCTCCGGCCGAACCGCGTGTCATCGAGAGGCTCACTAACGGCTCATCTGTTTTCCAGATCAACTGTTCGAAATCCATGTCCAACCGGTGGTACGAATCGTTGTAAGGCGCTTGCGACGAAGCTGCATCCGAACGGACAAAGTTAACTTCCTTGTTATCGACCAGATACACGAACGACAGGTTGGAATGAAATACGGAATCCTCTTTCATGCGGATGTTAAGGGACACGTGCTGCGAATTAATGCGGTCGCTCCGGAAAACAAAGCTTTTCGAGGTGATATCCATTTGGAGGCTGTCGCTTTTCCGGATGCGGATGGAGGCTTTTTCCTGGTCGGTTCCCGCGCCAATGGTACGGGCGCCTTGTATTGTAATCCCACCTTCGTAGGAAATATCGGGATACAGGTTTTCGAAAATAAACTTTTTATTGTATGTGATAAATTCCGGATATATCGCAGTCTCGGGATTGGGATTATGTCGTACCTTATCGATCAATCGGCCCTGCACGGGCGTGGGGAAGTACGTTTTGTGTGTCAGCCAAGCCGAATCGGCTTCATATTGCGATTTTTTCATATCAATAGAATAATCGCTCAAACGAGCCGACACGTCGCCGGGTGCAAAACCCGCACGTTCCCAGGTTACCATCCCGCCACGTCCTTTCCACCGCTGATCTGCCACAGAGAAACGTCCGCTGGTTTGCCCGATCATGATACTGTCGCCTTTTGAATAACAAAAAAGATCGCAAGTGCCAACAATGACCGATAATTGATTGTTTGCGAATTCGTAACGATAATCTTTATTAGAACATTTCCAGTCGTTTCCGGCGGAGGAATATATCAACTGTTTGTCAAGAAGATCAAGGGTGGAAGCCATCAATGTTTGCAAGCTGGTGGGTGTCATACGACGGTCCTGGCACATCACGTTGAGCGCTTTCATCCAAGTGTCGTATCCCACACCCGAATTTTCGGGATTTTTGAATGACAACAGGCAACGCCACAACATCAGGTAATGGATGTTACGGGCTTTTTTGGCCAGGAATGCATTGGAAAGTTGTACGATTCCTGTTTTTTCGCTACCCGAAAAAGTACCGCCTCCCCATTCTGCAATAAACTTGGAAATGAATGCTTTTTCTTCATTCGTAGCATTAGATGCAAACATTTCTGCCACAACCTCCGGATATTTTTCGATATCTTCATCAAACTGCTTGGTTTTCTGAGAAAACGCCTGTATGCTCGAAAAGATGAAGATGAAAAATATGATGTTTTTTTTGATCATGCTACCGGAAATCACAATAAATACATTACAATATATACGTTTATTTCGACAAATCGTTTCATCAAAATCGAAAAAAAGCAATATAAAAACGGACTTTTAGGAATATTTATTTTGTGAGAACAAAACTACGAAGTTCCGAAAGAAAATAGTAATATACAAAACCAAAATTTTACTACCTTTGACAGATTTTTTAGACGTTGCCGGAAGACGGCAGCTTTGTAAAAATAATTGTATATGAAGGTTTTGTCTTTTCTAAAAAGTGCATGTTTGTTGTCTGTTTTGACAACAACTTCCGTTTTTTCACAGAAATACGAAATAAGCATCTCCCTCAAAAGCCGTAATGATACTGTTATCCTGGGACATTTTTTTGCCAACGGCAACATGATGCTATCTGACGATACTACCATCCTGCGCAACGGGAAAGGTGTTTTCAAAGGTAACAAAAAACTCCCTAAGGGTGTCTATTTCATCGTCAACAACAAACAAAAGTTCGACATCATTATGGGCGATAACCAACAATTCGGGATCATTGCCGATACATCGGACTTTGTGAACCGCACCAAGTTCAATTCATCACCCGAGAATGATGTGTTTTACGATTTCCAGCGGTCCAATTTCGAACGGAGCAAACAGTTCCAGCAACTGAACGAACAATACAAGAACGCAACAACCGAAAGCGACAAAAACAACATTCGCAGCCAGATGCAGGCGCTGAACAAGGATCGGCTTGCTTATTTGCAGAAATTGGTGGATACCAACAAGGGGTTGTATACCAGTAAATTCCTGGATGCTCTTATCCCGATGGATACCAAGCTGCCGGAACCCCCAAAGGATGCCCAGGGCCGGATTACCGATTCCACATATGTGTATCGTTGGTATCGTGCGCATTTCTTTGATAACCTCAACATCTACGATCCCGACATGTTGCGTACGCCGTTCTATGAAGATAAGGTGATGGAATACCTGACGCGGGTGATACCGCAATATCCTGATACCATCTGCGCCGAAGCGGACAAAATATTGGCTAAAGCCAAAGCAAACGAGGATATTTTCCGTTGTATCCTTGTTTCCACTTTCAATTATTATGTGAAAAGCAAGGTGATGGTACACGAGAATGTGTGGGTGCATCTTGCCGACAAATGGTACATCCCGTATGCCACATGGAGCGACGCCGATTATATCGAAACGCTGAAAAAGGAAGTGGCCAAGAAGAAACCGAGCCTGATCGGCCAACATGCGCCGCCCATGGAGATGCTACAGGTGTTGCCGCCCGACCATTTCAAAGCCGCCGCCTTGGACACGGCTATCAAGTTTGACTTGTATGCTGGTGTGACCTTGAAAGATTTTCGCGAGAACCTTAAAGGGAAATATACGGTTATCCTATTCTGGGATTATAGTTGCAGTCATTGCAAAAAAACAATCGAGGATTTATACAAGGTCTACGAAGAATATAAAAATAAGGGCTTGCAGGTAATCACTGTGCAAACGGTGATTTCGAAAGAAGCAAAGGGAAAATGGATCGATTATGTGAACGAGCATAATCTTTTCGGCTGGACAAATGCATGGAGCCCGTTCAGCAACAAATTCAGGGATTTGTATGATGTATCCATGACCCCGATCATCTACCTGCTCGACGAAAAAGAAACCATTATCGGGAAACGTTTGGTACCCGAACAGATTAAAGATTTTATCGATCCGCAACCAGCAAAAAAACAGTAGTTAAATTTATATGACAGACATCAAAATCATTTTGGAAGATGGTACCGAATGCCATGGAAAATCATTTGGTTACCAAGGTTCAGCCGCAGGCGAAGTAGTGTTCAATACCGCCATGACAGGTTATCCGGAAAGCCTCACCGATCCGTCCTATAAGGGACAGATATTAGTGATGACTTACCCTTTGGTGGGTAATTACGGAGTTCCCTGTGATGACAAGGAAAATGGCATGCCCAAGTTTTTCGAGTCGGACGGTATCCACATTTCAGCTTTGGTGGTAACGGACTATACCAAGGATTACAGTCATTGGGGAGCTTGCAAAAGCTTGGACGAGTGGATGAAAGAACATCATATCCCCGGCATTTATGGTGTCGATACGCGGGCGCTGACCAAACACCTCCGCGAAAAGGGAACCATGCTTGGCAAGGTGGTTTACCGCGATCAGGATGTGCCGTCATATAACCCTTACATGGACAATTTGGTAGATATGGTCAGTTGTAAGGAGAAGGTTGAATATGGCAATGGTTCACACCGTATCCTGCTGATCGACTGTGGTGTAAAATACAATATTATACGTGATCTGATTGCCAATGATGCAACAGTGGTGAAAGTTCCCTGGGATTACGATTTCCTTGGCGAAGAATACGACGGATTGTTCATCACCAATGGTCCCGGCGACCCGAAGAAATGCGAAGCGACCATCCGTAACATAGCCAAGGCTTACCAACGCAATGAGCCTATAATGGGTATTTGCTTAGGCAACCAGATCATGGGTTTGGCAGCCGGCGCCGATACCTTTAAACTGAAATACGGACACCGCAGCCACAACCAGCCTGTACGGCAGGTTGGCGGCAACACGGCATTCATCACCGCACAGAATCACGGTTTTGCCATTGATATGAATACATTGTCCGACGAGTGGGAACCGTATTATATCAACCTGAACGATGGCACAAACGAAGGTATCCGTCACAAAACCAAACCGTTTTTCTCGGCGCAGTTCCATCCCGAAGCGTCGGGCGGAGCTACTGATACCGAGTATATGTTCGGTACGTTTATTGAAGAAGTAAAAAAATATAAAGCCAATAAGAAATAACCTGCCGGTTTTTCCGGAATTCAACAGGTTTTATTTCGGATTTACCTGATTTCAACCAGACCTGACAGGCTTTCATGGCCTGTCGGGTCTTTAATGTTTTTTCATGAAGATCAAGAATCGCAAGTCGAAAATTATCGGGATAGCAGTTATTGCTGTACTTTTTGTTTCGGTATCCTTTGTAAGTCTTTCCGACAGGGAATTCCAACTGGTGAAAAATATGGATATTTTCTTCAGCCTGTTCCGCGAAATCAACCTGTTTTATGTAGATGAAACCGATCCTGAGAAACTGATCAATAGCAGTATCGAAGGAATGTTGGAAACCCTCGATCCTTACACATCGTTCATTCCCGAATCGGAAATAGAGGATTTCAAAACCGTTATCACAGGACAATATAGTAGCATTGGCGCATCTATCCGGAGTATTGACAATTCGCTCACTATTGCCGAACTGACCAAAGGTGCACCTGCCGACAAAGCCGGACTTCGGGTGGGCGACAAGCTGATGAAGATCGATGGGAAATGGCTCACCGGCAAAAGCGATACCGAGGTGACCGAATTGTTGAGAGGCGTGCCCAATACCAAGGTAGAACTTACTTACATGCCGGCGGCTGCTAAACATGAGGTTACCAAAACTTTGACACGCGAAACCATCACCATTCCCAATGTGCCGTATTATGGTACATTGGATAAAGACAATAAAATCGGTTACATCCGGTTATCCAACTTTTCACTCAATGCCGGGAAAGATGTAAAAGATGCATTAGTTGCTTTGGAAAAAGCGCACAACATCCGGGCTCTGGTATTAGACGTGCGCAATAATCCGGGCGGCCTGCTGGAGGAAGCTGTGGATGTGGTAAACCTTTTTGTGAAGCGGGGACAGGAAGTGGTCAGCACACGCGGCCGCATCAAACAATGGGATAATATATACGTTACACGCCACGAACCGGTAGATACGGTAATTCCATTGGCCGTGGTGGTGAACCGTTCGTCGGCATCGGCATCCGAAATCGTAGCCGGCGCCATCCAGGACCTGGACCGTGGTATCATTGTAGGGCAGCGTACTTTTGGAAAGGGACTGGTTCAAACCAAACGCCCATTGAGCTACAACACACAATTAAAAGTCACTACAGCAAAATATTATATTCCCAGCGGCCGTTGTATACAGGCGCTCGATTACGCGCACCGCGAAGCCGATGGTAGTGTGGGCTATATTCCCGACTCGTTGATACGTGAATACAAAACGTTGAAAAACAAGCGTACTGTCCGCGATGGTGGCGGTGTATCACCTGATGTTGAATCCTTGCCCGAGACACTTAGCCGTATTGCTGTTACCTTGTACCTGCGTAACCTGATTTTCGACTATGCTACCGAATATACGCAAAAACACGATTCGATAGCTTCAGCCAAAAAGTTCGAACTGACCGACAATGAATACGCCAATTACGTGAATTACCTGAAAAACAAATCATTTGATTATCAAACAGAGACGGAAATCACATTCCAGAAACTGAAAGAAGCGGCTTCGCGCGAAAAATACATGGATAGCGCCGACGCAGAATTTAAAGCTTTGCAGGCAAAGTTGTCGCATGACCGTTTCAAGGATTTGGAAATCTTCAAGGATGATGTAAAAGAGCTGCTGGAAGAAGAAATTGTGTTGCGATATTATTACAACGCAGGCCGTATCGCTAACACCATGAAAAAAGACACCCAGATAAGAACTGCGGTGGATATGCTCAACGATCAGGGAAAATACCAATCACTGTTGAGCGAGAAATAACCGAGATTACTGGCCTGCATTTCGCCCCATTGTATTGAACCGGTACGAAAATGTCAGCATCAGGTAGCTTGTCAGCAAATCTTGTTCGCTGTCCTCTATATAATTGGCAGTTACGTTGCGGAATATATTTTTCCGCTGTTGCAGGATATCATTCCATTGCAGAATGATACTCGCCTGTTTCTTTTTCATGAATTGCTTGTTTACCGATAGATTCCACAATACTTCATCCTTGTTGTATCCTGCCGACAGTCCGCGGCTGGCCATATAGTTGATATCTGTGTTGAATACCCAGTTGTGTGGTAATTGCAACTGTGTGTTGTAAGTGACACTATAATGAAAACTTTCCAAGCCTTGCTTTCCTTCAAGCGAATTAACCGTATTCGAGTAGTTTATTCCACCCCGGCATTGCCCGAAAAACCAATCTTTATTGTAGTTCAACCCGATATTTCCTGATACGCCGGCTGTTCCCGATGTATTGCGTTCGCTCCGTTTATCCACCACTGTGTAACCAATGCGGTTGTTGTAGCTTACCATTGATTGTACGCTTAACTGGAGCTTTTTTGCTTTGTCCAGCGGTAAGTTGCACAGGATATTGGTTGATCCGCTCCATGAACCATTTTCATTAAGTGGCCGTGTATGTTGTATGCCTGTTTCAGCTTCGTATTCCGTAATACTAATGATCTCGTTCAATGTGAACGAAAAACCGCCATTGACGACGAATGACCGTTGCTTCTCGCGCTGATACCGGTTCAGTCCGAATGAAATACCATTGGAAAAAGCCGGAAGTAAATCGGGATTACCCGTACGGATATGGAGCGGATTAGTGTTATCAGGAGTAGGATCGAGTTCCGAAACGCTGGGTTGACGCGTATTACCATGATAGTTGAAATTCAGGTTGGTATTGTCGTCAATCTGATACCTGAAGTTTGCCCGCGGTGCATAATTCACCACGTTGCGTCCCGCAATCCGGTTCAATACCGAATCGGCGCCGTCCATCCTTCCGTTTTTGATAAAATTGGTACTTTGCGTGTATGACGGCACTATGGTGACACCTGCCGAATAAGAATATTTTTTACGCGTGGCATTGAAACTCAACCCTATGTTCTGGGTTGCAAAATTATTGTCTAAACTTTTGCTGTAATCAGGATTCAAAAGTGAATATTCGCCTGTTTCCTGATCATAATCGTATGTCTCCCTGATATTAAGCGTAGTGTTGTATTGTAGGTTGTATGTGAATTGCAGTGAGTTGCCTTCGCCTATTGGTTCAATATAACTCGCATTGAAACGGTATGAATTATTATGTGTGCCGATATTTGCATCCTGATTCAATCGCATGTTCCGGTCCGGTTGCAGGAAAAACTCATTCACCGAAAGATTCATACCGTTGGTCGTATTCGTGTTCCAATTTGTACTTGCCATAAAATTCATCCGCCTGCCTTTTTTGGCAAACTGTCGCGACCACGTTAATTCCAGACCCAATACCCAGCCTGACGATAAATTGTAGGTATCGGCATTGCTTGCGTTTACACGCGACGAATCGGCATCGCCGGCCATCGTACTTTGCGAGGTCACACTGTGCGAATTGGATGTATTACGTGAAAGGCGACCCGAAAAATAAAGCATATTGAGCGAATCCGGTTTGTATTCTGCCCGTGTATCGAACCCAAAATTATGCGAATAACCCTGGTTCCAATTCATATTCCGTTGGTACGATACACTGTCGATCAATAGGTTTTGCCGGAAACTATTACCACTCGAAAACCGTTCCGAATATCCATAGCGTATGTTTCCGTTTAATTTCAGTTTACTCGATACCTCTTTCGAGGCGTTCACCCCGACGGTATTCCTGCTGTTGGCGCCGGAGCTACCGCCGCCGTCAATATTGTTCGAATGTACCAATAGTGACAACTGGTCGTTGTTGCGGAAACGATTTGCCATGCCATTGGCCGTATAAAGCTTTTTCTGCACATCCAAATCTTTCACAGGCGCACCAGTACCGGCAATCAGATTACCAAACCATCCTTTTTTCATGTCTTTTTTGATGGTCAGGTTAATAACGTTTTCCCGCTCGCCATCATCAATACCGGTACGTTGTGCCAGATCCGACTTTTTCTCAATCACCTGAACCTTCTCAATCATATTCACCGTAAGGTGCTTGGTCGCCATTTTAGGGTCGTTACCGAAAAACTCTTTTCCATCCACATAGACTTTACTGATTACTTTCCCGGCAACCGTTATTTTTCCATCGGGATCCACCACCACGCCCGGCAATCGTTTCAACAATTCTTCCACTACCGAACTTTCCTGAACACGGAAAGCCGCAGGATTGTATTCCAACGTATCCCCTTTCACCACTACCTGCGGCGAATTAGCTGTAATGGTTACTCCCGACAACTCAATAGGCGACTCTTCCAGTTGTATCCGCCCCACTTCGATACTCTTTTTACGGAAGCTTGCTTTTGTGATGGCGATAAAATGTTTGTTATAGCCCAATCCTGAAAATGACAACAGATAGTCTCCCGTAGCTACTGTTTTGATAAGAAAATTCCCTTTATCGTCACTCGTTGTAAATTTGATGATGGAACTATCTTTCGGTGAAAGCAGGCATACATTGGCCCCATATGTAGGATATTCCACCTCTTGACCATTTTCCATTGTCTTCCCGAATATCGCACCGCTAATGTCTCTAGTATCCGTAGCGTTACGATCTTGTTGATTTTGCGCATATACAACTTCCCCATTGAGGATAACTAGTATCACTGTAAGTGTATATAGATACTTCATGAAGTATTAAGCCAAATTTCCTGTTTTTAAGCCTGCTTTTTCGAGTTATAATAACGGAAAACCCTGATAAATATTGTTATTATTTTTATAATATTAAAAATATTTCTTGTTTTTGAACTGTACCTCGCACTGCCAAGTTTTACCTTACAGTGGGATCGTGTTGCTAAGTTGTGCATTTGTATTTTGTCGGGTTAGAAGCTATGATAAAAAAACAATCTGCAGGCATCGTTTTACATTTTTTATTCGTCTGGATGGTATACTAGAAATTGTATATATTCAAATATGAGTGAAAAAAAGGTTCTGATCATTACCTATTATTGGCCACCATCCGGAGGACCGGGAGTGCAGCGTTGGCTGAAGTTTGTTAAGTATCTTCCCGGAAATGGTATTTCACCTGTTGTGTTAACTGTAGAACCGGACAAAGCGGAATACCCAATCATTGACGAAACGCTGAACAATGAAGTTGATTCTCAAATAAAAGTATTCCGGACAAACTGTAAAGGCATATATGATTTCTACAAAAAGGCTACAAAATCCCAAACAGCCCCTTACAGTGGATTTGCTAATGAAAGTAATCGGACGTGGATGCAAAAGGCAGCCCGTTTCATCAGGGGTAATTTTTTTCTACCCGATGCACGCCGGGGATGGAATAAATTCGCATACAGGATGGCCTGCCAATTGATTGAAGAATACGCGATAGATAAGTAGTCGTCTATAAATAATCGCCGTTATTTAGTATCTTTGCACCATGAGATACATTGAATTATCAGAAGATGCCCAAAAGGAGTTGGAAGGAATTTATCGAAGTCATTCCAAATCCTACGTTCGCCAACGGGCACA
>JAVBSH010000054.1:0-33108 GCA_031547085.1 Bacteroidales bacterium | reverse complement strand
TCAGTCGCTTAGTCACCTTGGAACGGGTGATCGCTTTTCCTTTCCAATCGGTTGAGTCCATATCTACAATTTATGGATACAAAGTTACAAATATGGAACGAGTTTTATTATTAATATTATCAAATTTTTTACACCCCAACTGGCAGGTTTCGGCACGGTTGTTCTTTTGAAGGACTAATTTCCCATCTTCGCGGACAGCGTTATCGACAAAAAATGTTCCGTCGAACGACTGCTGGCAAATAACCTCGCGTATTTTACGGGCCTTCTCTACCAAGCCGGGAAGGTTGTATATCAGCCCGGTTGTTTCCAGAGTTTTGGCATACTGCATATTGGTGGGGTAGTTCACATCCTGCACAAAATCATTGGCTTTTGACCACTCCACAAACACCCATTTTTCGAGGCGTTCCAACAGGCCGTCCTCATTCTCGTACTTTTTGAGATAATCCAACAGAGCCATCACCTTCGGGCGGAACGCTTCCACCAATTTCCTGTCACCACCCCGTTCTAGATATTCGGCAAGCTGTAATACGCCCCACATGGCATAGTTGGATATGAAATCCCCGTTCGGATGGTCGGACGGGTAGCACATCGGCAGCATTCCTTCGGGGATGTAGCGGTATTTCGCAGGCAGGAGGTAGTTCTCGAAGAAATTGGTTTCCACCAATGTGTTGCCCGACAGGCTGAAAGCCGTCCGCGCCGTAAAATAACTGTCGCCCAACCACCCGGCACGTTCGCGCGAAGGGCAGTCCATAAAAATATCCAATACGTTTTGCTTGAAGGTCTCAACGGCTGCCCGGTATATTTTATTAACCCGCTCGTCACTGCATGCGAATGAAGCCTGCGATACGTCCGAACTTACATATTGGCGGATGTAGCAATCGCTCACCTCGCAGTCACCTTCGGTGATGATCTTCAGGTATTGCAGCGTGTATGGCTCGAACGATTCGACGGTATATTCCCCGGGTTCCAACTCGAAGGTTATGATGCTGTTCCACTGGCGGACGGCAAGGTCGCCGTTTACCAGTATCTCGTCCCAGTTGAAGGTTACTTTCGAAGGTTTGCGTACTTTTACCGTCGCGCCTATGAATCCGGAGGAATTGCATTCGAACTTGCGGATATGGTTTGGCAATAGTTCCGTGCTTTTACGTATATCGTAGGCGGGATATTTTACCCGGCGCTCCACCAAGGCTTTCGTATCGGTACGCTCCAACGGCACCGGTTCGAAGCCGGCGCGGTCGTCGGATGTCATCCAAGCCCGGTGGCCGGGAGTCAGCCGGTATGCTTCCATGTGGGTACGCTGGAAGGTATATTTGGGGACATCCTGCAGTCGTTGTCCCAACAAGGAGGCTTCGAACATCGAAGGTTGTGCTGCCTTGCCCGGCCTTGTGCTGGTGGTGGCCAGCACCGTTCCGTTTGCCGTAATTTCGGCCTGCAGGAACGATGGTTGGTTCATCAGGTAATAATTGTCCACATTGTAACCTGCCACTTCCACCGCAATGATGTTTTGCCCGGGTTTGAGCGATTTATCCAGACGGTATTCATCCACCCGGAAATGCCCCAGACCGGCTACACAGGGCCCATGTCCTAAGAATACGCCATTGACATAAGCACGATAGTCCGAACAGGCCGTCAGGCGGAACATTACATCGGTGCTGCCATCCCAAGTGATGGTGGTACGGAAACTGACTGTCAGGTTTTTTTCGGTTTGCCTGCTGCTGGCCCATACGGGAACCGCTTTTTCGAAGAATTTTGTTTGCCCGGCTGATGTTGCACAGATTACAACGAGGAGGCGTATCATTATTATTTTATTCATGTTGTTCATTTCTTGCTTTGCGTTCGGCGTGGCGTCTTCGCTACGTCGCAGCTAAAAGCAAGGCTCCTGCCTTGCATGATGGAAAGCAGGAGCTTTCCTTTTAACACGGCGTAGTCAGGAGACTACGCCGAACGGAGCTCATTATATTCTTTCATTTCCTATTTCCAATATCCATTTCCGGGTATATTCAACTGTGTCCAGGCCTAAGTCGGCAATAGCGTTTGAACAAAAAACAAGTCCTTCAACGGATCCTTCTTTCAGCCAGTGGTAACACCTGTCCAACTGGAATTTCATCTGGTCCATGGAGAGTGGCTTACGTTCACCGTAGTTCCACATGTAAACTCCTATCAAACGCCGTTTCCCCGGAGTCTTGCCGATTAGTTTCCGGACGTTTGAGTCAATTCCCGGCAGATCACTGCCATTCCATGTCCATAAAGTAATCACATCCATCGACCCGAGGTATGGATCAATATTGATATCAAGCTGGTGGGTATACCACACCAACCACAGGTTCAACCGCCGTTTTGGGAAGTTGTGCAACTTGTCCGCTATGGCCTGCACGCTGTCCACACTGTGTTTGGCCGGGAGTACACTGAAAAAGTCATCCAGTACGGCGCCGGAAACGTTGGGGTAAATCGTTGCCATCCGCAATACTTCGTCAATATCACTCTGGTTATTGTGATGCCGGTTATCGGCGCCTATGGCCGACCAAACCACTTCCTTCAAGTCTTTTATCTTTTCGGCGTCTTCGTCAAAAGGAGGCACCGGGCCGAAACTTCCCATCGAAACCCGCAAGCATTTCTCGATCCCCAAAAAATCACAGCCTTCCCTTGGGTTCATCCGGTTGACGCCCGGCAAATTGTAGTCATTATTTTCGTGATGGCTCCCGGCGGTTTGTCCCCAAAGCCAGAAATTGTCTTTAAGCTTTTGCGGACTATTTTTCATTACACAAGAGCCTAAGCCTGATATTATTCCGGGCATGATCAGACTGCTTAATGCAGCTTTTTTAATGAATTTTCTTCTTTCCATATAGATGATTTTGAGAATTATATTTCAAGAGGTTAGTCACGACCGTAACTAGGGGTCAGTTGCGACCGTAACTAAGGGTCAGTTGCGACCATAACTAAGGGTTAGTTGCGACCGTGACTAAGGGTTAGTTACGGCCGTAACTAAAGGTTAGTGCTTCTTTGCGCCTTAGCGTGATTTTATCGCCCGCAAAGACGCTAGGCACAAAGCATGAAATAACTCCGCGTGATGTATAATACAAAATGATGTGTCTTATGATCAGGAAAACAACACCTTCCGCATAAACCTCGATGTCGCCACCGCATCGTTCACCCTGACAAGCGCTTCTATTTCGGCAAAATTTTCGGTAACGATCTCCTCGAAACGTTTCACCCACAGGATGCTTTCGGCGATGGCGTCGGTAGCGTTTTCGCGGTACGGATACTGGTCCATCGAGAGCCATCCGTTATACCCGGTTTTCTTCAGCCAGAAAAGCAGGTCGACGTATACCGTGCTGTGGACGCTTCCCACGATCATATCATCGTCCCAAGCGCCATGGTTGTCGTTGAAGTGCATGTGGAACAGCATGTCACCCGCCCGCTTGGCCAATACGACGGCTTCGGCTACATTCTCCCCGGCCACGAAACTATGCCCGGTGTCGATGGTAACCCCCACGTTGGCGCATCCGGTTTCTTTGGCTGCCAGAATGGTATCGCACATGCGGGCATGGTACGAGTAATTACGCGGCTCCTTCGGTTTGTACTCCAAAGCGAACTTCAAGGTAGGGAATTCGATGGCCAGCCGCGATGTATTTTCGCGGAGCCACTCGCGTTCCCGGTCGTAATCGGCCGTCAGGAGGTAGTCGTAACCGTCCTGCGCCATCCACATGTTCACGATGCCGCAATTCATTTCGAGGGCAATTTCGCTCATCTGGCGGAGATAATCGAGCGCCCGCTGGCGTGTGCCAGCATCCGTATTGGTGATGGTTCCCTTGCCGTATTCCTTTCCGGTAAAGGTGTCGGGGATAATCGAAACGCAAGCGACACCATGGTCGTTTAAGCGTTTCTTCATGTCCTTGACGTTATCGGGGCGGATATCCCATGTACCCACCAGTTCGATACCTTCTACATGAGGGATTTTTACGGCCATGTCCAGCATCTCTTCTGTGGACGGATTATCCTTATAGCCCTTGCAAAACCTGTCGCATGTATTGCCCAGGTTGCCTAAAATTACTGAATACTTGTTTTTCATTTGATTGTTTGGTTTTATGTAATGATTTGAGGTTTGTTTGTTGATTATGATTGGGAGGTTCGGCATACAGGTGTGGAATCGGTTTTAGCTTTGGTGAACTCGCAGGCTCGGTTCGGATTTTCCGAAGTGGCGTTCGACGTAGCGTCTTCGCTACGTCGCAGCTAAAAGTAAGGCTGAAGCCTTGCATGGTGGAAAGCAGGAACTTTCCTTTTAGCACGGCATAGTCAGGAGACTACGCCGAACGTGAGCTTTCAATACCCTGTTTCGAAACTATATTTTCCCGAACCAACTGCCAAAACGGTATATTTTCCTTCTGTTTTCACTTTCGTGATATCATGATGTTGCCCGACGGGTTTGCCTGATTCGGTTATTTCCCCGGTAGCGGACAGTATCCATATCTCGGCGGTGGTATTGACGGGTATTTCCACCTTAAGGTAAAACTTGCCTTTATCCATGCGCCATTCGCTGCCAATCAATCCCCGGATGGAGCGGTAACTTCCTTTGGCATACGTGAGATCACCGGCTGGTTGCGGTTTGATGATGATTTTCCCGAAACCCGGTGCGGCAGGGTTAATTCCCAGCAACGACCGATAGAACCACTCGCTGATGGAACCGAACATCGGGTGGTTCTGCGAATAAGTATTGTCGGAATAGGCCCAGGTTTCCCACAAAGTGGTAGCCCCATTTTCGATCATATAGCCCCAGCCCGGGAAGTCGCGCTGGTTGGCGATGCTGTAGGCCATATCGTTACGATCGTCACGGCGGAACACATCGAACATCATTTTGGTGGCGAAAATTCCCGTGGACAAGTGTCCTTTGCGGTTTTCAACCGCCTTCACCAAGGCATCGAAAGCGGCTTCCCTGTCTTTGCCGTCTGTAAAATCGAACCAAAGTCCGAATGCCTGGGCGCTTTGTGTGGCATTATCGAACGTGCCGGTGGCAGCATCGAACATGTTGGCCATGATGGCTTTCTTGATCGCCTGTGCGAGTGCGCCATATTTGGCGGCATCATCTGTCTTGCCCAATGCTGCGGCAAACTCGGCGATCAATTTCACATGATAATAATAAAATGCCGAGGCGGTTAGCTTTTCCGGTTTGGCATCGAGCGATTCATGGTCGCTGAGGTCTACGGATATCAGGTCGCCTTTTGCATGGCTGGCGATAAAACGCACCTGCTTGTCCAACGCTGCATAATACTCTTCAAGTACCCGCTTGTCACCGTAAAACTCGTAGAGATGTGCCATCAGGTACGGGAATCCAACTTGGAAACACAATGGGCCCGACCCATCACCCAAACCCTTGTCGGCAATGCCCATGTAGGGGGTTGTTTCGGTGATACCACCGAGTGGCCGTTGGTCGTTGACATTGTCCTGTATGATTTTCCGGTAGAAATTAGCCATATCATAATTGAATGAAAAGGCGTTGGTGGTACAGAACATATCGCCACCGTAACCGAATTTTTCACGTGCCGGGCAATCGGATTGTACGCTGAACAGGTTGCTGCGGAAAGTCCACCGGATATTTTCGAGTAACCGGTTGAACATGCTGTTGGATGATGAAAACTCGCCTACTGTGGCCACATCGGCGCTCAGGCATAAGCCTTCGATGTCGTCTATGGTAGGTTTGCCGGGCCAGCCGGTGACCTCAATGTAACGAAACCCGTGGAAGGTAAATTGTGGCGCCCATGTTTCCACACCTTCGCCTTTGAGCGTGTAGCTGTCTTCCTGCCAAGCAATGGTAGGCGCTCCCGGTCCGCCGTTGCCCGATTTGATTTGTCCGGCAACGGAAGTCATCACGTTGATATTACCGTCCTTATATTTGTCTTCGCCATAGCGCAACACCACCCGTGTCCCGGCCGGTCCTTTCACCCGTATGCGGGCTACTCCGGCAAAATTTTGTCCCATGTCGAAAAGGTACACACCCGGTTTGGATTCGCTGATGCTGACCGGTTTGATTACCTTGATAAGTTTGACCGGTGGCTGTATTTGTGCCGTAAGTGCCCCGGTTGGCCCGGTAACTTTTACTACGTTCCCGCCTTCGATTTTTCCTTCGGGGTTACTCCAGTCCTTTTCCAGCCTTGCGTCGTAATGTTCGCCGGTATACACGCTGTTGCGCAGTATCGCCCCGGGGGCAACCTGCCATGTTTCGTCCGTGGGTATGACTTCACTGGAACCGTCGGAATACGTGATGTGCAATTCGCCTTTGACGCACGAACTACCGATGGCAAGTTCCTCGCGCAGGTTCCACGTGCCCCACATGCGCAAGGGTAGCGGGTTATACCAGCCGTTACCAAGCATGACGCTGAGTACGTTCTTGCCTTTCCTGACCTGCCCTGTTACGTCGTAAGTTGTATACAAAACTTGGTTCCGGTATGCCGTCCAACCGGGGTCGAGCACATGGTCGCCGATTTTGGTACCATTCATGCAGGCTTCGTAGTATCCAACGCCCGATATGTAGAGGCGTGCCGATGTTACTTTTTTCCTCGTTTCGAAAATCTTCCTGAGAACCGGTGCCGGATCGTCCTTATAAAAGTCCTCATCCTTTACAGGCAATGATTTGCCGTCGCCAATCCATGCAGCCTGCCAGTCATTTGCCGACAGCATGGCTGTTTCGAACCATGCCGGATTGCTCCATCCGGAGGCATTACCATCCTTGTCGTACACACGAACCCGCCAGTAATACCGCGTAAAGGATTTTAACGGGCTGCCGCCGTACGCTATCTGTATGTTTTGTGGCGAACCGGTTTTTCCGGTGCTCCAGACGTTGCCTTTTAGTCGCCTGATATCCTTTTCGCTATCGCTGACCATCAGTTCGTAAGCAGATTGCGACTGGTTGCGTGCACCGGAAGCAAACGTCCAACTGAAACGGGGAACGGCAATGTCGATACCCAGGGGATTGGACTGGTATTCGCACCGCAAATCCACGGGCGTAATAGACGATTGCTTTGCAGCAAATGTGTGTGGTAATATCAAACACAAAAAGGTAAGTACAAGGAAATAATGTTTTTTCATTTGATGGATGATGGGTATAAAGATTTGAAAACAATATAAGGACAACTTACTGTGGTTAGGTATACAGGCCCACGGGTATATGAAGGCGGGAAAAAGCATTCGTAGGGTGCATGGTAATTTTCGCCTTTGCGGTAATCGTTTTCCCTCAGGTCGTCTACAAATTCTTTTACTAATTGCCGCGCATATTCCACGTTCACTTTCGAGATGGCAAAAGCGACCCATCCGGTGGGTGTACCCCAATATGCGCCGTTTTGGTAAGTATTTACAGGCGCTTTGGCTGTTTCCCATGCTGTAGATTGGGAAAAATCTTCACCCATGATGATATGTCGTATGTTTCCCTTATACGATAGTTTCTTCCCGGCGTAAGCCTTGGCAAGATGATTGCAGGCTTTTATCATCGCGTCTCCTTCCAGAATGCCCCAATACAAGGCAAGTGCGGTCGACCATACATCGGCCTGCCTGCTTTTACCGGTCGAGGCGCATAACATCCCGTCCGTATTGGCAAAGGTCCCGGGCAAAACAGTCTTTATTTGCGTTGCTATATCTTTGTATATCGCTGCTTTCTCCTTGTTTTTTGTTTTTCCGAAAAGTTCGGCCAATTCCAGTGCTGCACGGTATTTTAGAATGGATGCAAAACAAAGGTCACCGGTGATGAATATTGCATCGCGGAATCCAAAGTCGACTCCGGCAAATGCTTCCGTAGTGAATACCAAGGGACTGTCGTTTCGCGTGGGTGGTACTTTAAATGCCAGTTCCAAACGATCCATCAGGCTAACTCCATTTATCTTCTGCGATAATATTTTTGTGTCGGATGTCTTTTGAACATAACATTTGGCCATGTGGATAAAGAAAAACTGGTCGCAATACGGCGGGAACAGTCCATATTGTGCATCCTTGGAACCTTGTTCGTCGTAATCGTATGTACCCGGATAATAGATCGGCAAGCTGTTTTCCACCCGGATGTGATCGGCAATAGCGCCTACGGGAACCATCGCATTTTCTCCCTTTGTGATCCATGTTTGATCGCACTGTGTTTTTGCCGTAAGTAACAACATGTGCTTTTGTTCTTCCTTGTTCATCATTCCTGTTTCCAGAGACATGGCATAATCCCTGATCCAGAATGCCGGATAAGTATCCCGGCCACCGGGCCTGACCAAAACCCCTCCTGTATTATTCACCCCGAACGGGTCAGGTAATTTTTGTCCCGGAAGGATACGCGAACTATTCAATACATCTTTGGTCATCTGTTCCAGAAAAGCCATATCATCGGATGAGATGATCCGGTCTTGGGCAAAGGCTGTTCCTGCCAGACATAACCAACAGGCTAACAAAATTTTTTTCACTTGTTTGTATTTAATAATATTGCTGATTTTCATTTGCAATGTATACATTTTTTTAGATATTTAACCGTCATTGGTATTAAAACTGAGGAGTTGTTAAGAAATAAGTGTGACAAATCAGAAATTTAAATATTCTCAGTGGTTCTCAGTGGTTGCCTCCGGCGAACCCTCCGGGTTTCTCGGCGGTTCTCAGTGTAACTAACCAATAACACTGAGTTACACTGAGAATCCGCTGAGTTACACTGAGGCTAATTTGGTATAATTATTATTCGACAAGCCCTAAGAGGTTTTTCAAAAGGAATTTGGATAAGGATTGTTTGATTTTTATTTTACCGGTGTATTCCCCATGGTGAAAACCAACCGGCAATCATCGGAGAAGATATCCTTGTGATCCAGGTAAAACTTATCATAGGGTTTTCCGTTTAGCGTAACGGATTGTACATAGATATTTTCTTTGGTTTTGTTTACTGCTTCGATGGTCAAAGTCTTTGGCTTCCCCGATAAGGTGTGCGTAAATTCCAGTTTTTCGAACAAGGGAGCGCCGATGACATATTCGCCTGTTCCGTGACGTACGGGATACATTCCCATGCTACTGAACACGTACCAGGCAGTCAGTTGTCCCGTATCGTCGTTTCCCGGCAGTCCGTCGGGCGTGTTCCGGTACATGACGGTTAAAATCTCATTCACCTTTTCCTGTGTTTTCCAGGGCGCTCCCGCATAGCTGTAGAAATAGGGGATGTGGTGACTCGGTTCGTTGCCATGTGCATATTGCCCGATCAGTCCGCTCATGTCCTGCACGGAAGCCGCGCGTACCGGATCGGGGTCTACGGTGGAAAACAACTCATCCAATTTGTTGATAAAATTTTCTGCACCTCCGTATAACTCAATCAATCCTTCCGGATCATGCGGTACGAAAAATGTCCATTGCCATGCATTTCCTTCGACATAACTACCCTTCTGATGTTCGGGCAATAATGGTTCGAACGGCTCCAGCCATTTGCCGTTGATGCTTTTTGCCCGCATAAAACCGGTTCCCGGATCAAATAAGTGGCGATATGCTTGTGACCGCTTCATATAATGTTCGTAATCCGCTTTTTTACCTAGCATTTTGGCCATTTGGGCAATACACCAGTCGTCATAGGCATATTCGAGGGTGGTGGAAACGGACCGGGTTTCCGTTTCGTATGGAATGTATCCGTATTTTCGATAATTATAGGTTCCTACGGGTACTTTTAACCAGTATCCGAACGTATCGCGTTCAGCAGTGACTTTCATGGCTTCGAAAATGGCTTCGGCGTCGTAATCCCTTAATCCTTTGCTGTAGGCATCCGCAATTACAGGCATGCTGTGATAACCCAGCATAACCAGTGTTTCATTCCCGCATAACGGCATGATGGGTAACATTCCGTAATGGTCATAATGCGCAAGGAACGTTTTGACATGGTAATTCCCCATGGTGGGATTCATCAGCGACATCAATGGATTTTGCGCCCGGAAAGTATCCCAGAGGCTCGAAACCTGCGCCATGTAATCGAAATTGTCCGCCTGATGCACCTGATGATCGGGTCCGCGGAATTTTCCGTCAACATCCGAATAAAGCGCAGGATACATCAGTACATTGTATAATGAGGAGTAAAACAAAACACGCTGTCCGGCATCGTCTGTTTGGATTGCAAACTTATTCAATTCTTTCGCCCAGGATTGCTGTGCTTCGGCCACCGTCCGGTCAAAATCCCAATGCGGTATTTCGGCTTCGAGGTTTTTGGCGGCTCCCTCGATACTGACCGGTGAAACGCCTACCCTTGCTTGTACTGGTTTCTTTCCGTCGCTTTTAAACCGGAATACAGCGCGTATTTTCCGGCTTTTGATAGTATTCGACGAAATAGGTGTTTGATCATCCAGAATCAGGGTTTCCTCAATAGGCTGTGAAAACTCGGCTACGAAATATACATGCTGCTCTTCTGCCTGTCCGGTTGTGATACGGAATCCTTCTACCCTGTGTGCCGAAACGACATTCAATGCCGCATAGGTCACCGTATCATGGTTTTCGTCCGGATAAATGGAGCAGGCGCCTAAATTGGAATGAACCAAGTCAATCACAATATTGGCGCTGTCGGTCGCGGGAAAGCTGTATCGATGAAAACCGCAACGTTTGGTGGCTGATAATTCGACTTGTACATTCCGGTCTTCCAGATACACGGCGTATTTTCCGGGAACGACTTTTTCTTTTGTATGATTCATCGGCGATTCGTACCCCCGTTCCTGAAAAGGCTTACGATCCAGATCATATTTCATAGGTCCGACCGTCGGCATAAACAACAGGTCCAGCATATCGCCGCATCCGGCACCGCTTTTGTGAATATGGCTGAATCCTATGATGGTCGGATCGGCATAATGGTACCCGTTTAGATATTGACGGGTATCGGGCCCTAATTGGATCATTCCGAAAGGAACTACTGCAACAGCATTAATCCTTCCGTCGCCGTCGGTGCCAATCATGGGATTTACGGAATTAACATTTTCCAGGCTTTCCTGATTTGTGTCGCATCCCCATAAAAATATGGATGCAAGAATGAGTATGAATTGTTTGTACATCATTAACCTTATGTTGCTTGATTTTTATTGAGTCATTCCGGCATTCTTTACATTAGTCGGCAACCATGTACAAACGTTTGAGCCATCCCATCCGTCTACCGAAGCATAATCGACCATCCGGATATTTCCATTGGTGGTCGGTACGATAAATTCCATGCGGGTACCGGCAAACGCAGGCTTGATTTTGGTAACTTCTACGATGCCTTTCTTATTAGTCTTGATAGTAACAGGCTGATGATACCCGGCGTCCATTTTTTCACCACGGGCCAGTACAATCGGTCCCCATATCACAGCCTGAAAGTTATTTCCCTTGGGATTAGCGCCGTGCGGGGCATCAATCACATGACAGGCCATGTCAAAAGTAATTTCGATATGGTCACCGGCTTTCCATTCACGGCTGAGCGCTGCATATTGCCCGGGAGTTACCGGTTGTTTTTTGCCGTTGACTTTAACAACCGGTTTTTCGCTCCAACGTGGGATACGTAATCTCAATGTGAAAGTTTCTTTGTTCTCCGGATTTACCCGAATGACGATGTTTCCCGATTGCGGATAGTCGGTTTCGATATTCAATTGTAAGTTATTTTGAGCAGGAGTATTCATATTTACCTTTCCTGCATTGTAGAGGTTCACCACTGGCCCGGCAGCGGAGTTCATCACAGCGACGTAAGGGATATAGGCCAGTCCCATCGGGCCGTTGAGGTTACAACAAGTAACCCTCATATCACCGAAATCGGCACCCCAGCCTCTTGTATCCACTTTTTTCCCATTGAGCAAATTTGAGTAACTAAAACTGTCGCCGCTGGGTTTCATGGCGCCCAGTAATCCATTGTAGATGTATTTTTCGATTTCATCCACAGGGGTTGAATCACCGGAGAGACGCAAAATCTGGCTGCAAAATTTCATCCATGTAACACCTACGCAGGTTTCCATCATGCGGGTGATGTCCGGATTGGTTTGTTCCTGAGCGAGATTGTTCCATAGTTCGCATCCGCCATACAGATGATAAGGCTGGTCGGATCCACTGTTACCAATGATGGTGATTTCCCTGGTGCGGATGTTGTTGTACAGGTTGAGTGCTGTTTGTTTCCACTTGGCATCACCTGTAGCACGATAGTATTCCACAAGACCTTCGAATATCGACATCATTTCGTACGCTTTCGGGTAAAGGCCCGCCATTTGATGAGGAGCTACGTTGTTGTAAGCCTGTTCAAAGATGTTGTAGTGCTTCGTCCCTCCTGCCTCAACAATATACGTGGCAAAATCGAGGAAACGCTGTTGCCCTGTCCAATTGTACAGACGCATGAAAGGTTCGAGTATAGCGCTGGATTCAATGTTGGAAATTTCATCTAAACCAATGTTGGCGGTGCTCCATCCCAGATCGACAATTTCCTTTTTGGGCGCTTTCCCCACTTGAGAAATGATACAATCAGCCTGTTTGACCAGCGATTCCAATACTGCCGGGTCGGGATTGACCCACTCGTAGTATTCTTCCAAACCGAGCATCACGTATTTCCGTTCCCACATGTCGCCGCTGGGGCCATCGGGTTGCCGGCCGGGCGATACACAACTGATACTGCCATTGGCTCGCTGTGTGGAGAGCATGTCCTTCACAGAGGCGTCCAAGATCTTTTTCAGTTCGGGATCTTGCGTATAGCGGTAAAACATACAACCGGAACGTACCGCCTTACCCCACATTTCACCCAACGCAATGAAGTCATGTCCCTGCCTGAAAAAATCGACAAAGCTGGAATAAGGCACAGCACCTTTATTCCAATGTATCATCGAGTTTTGGATGTCGTTTTCGAGATATCCCGACAGATGGATGGAGTTGGGAGGAAGCGGGATCAGTTGATCTTTAACTTGCGCCATCAGGGTTGACGCAAGCAATATTTGCAAAATAAGAATATTTTTAATGATAAGTGATTTCATAAATTAATTTCTATGATGAATATGCGATCAATGTAACTTTCAACTCTGTTTGTGCCCGGCCAAGAGGAACCTATTCTTTTGAATTTTCATATTTTCCTTTCACGATGCTTAGTGATGAAAACAAAATAATTTACTCATTTGACAGGATTAACATGATTTACAAGATGCGAATAATCTTGTAAATCATGTTAATCCTGTCAAAAAAAGATAAGAATGTTATTTGTCATCGGTCCTTATAATTGAGTAAATATAAAAAGATCCGGCCGAAAACCGGTGTGATTCCCGGCCGGATATGAAACATCAAACTTCTTTACCGTTTTTCCCACAATTCAACTTTCCTGAAAACAGTTTCCTGAGTGGAATTGATATTAGCCAGAAAACCCAACGATACATTGGTTTTTTCAGTAATGGTGAATTCAACTGAAAGGGTCGGTTTTGAAGCGGCTCCTTCGGCAATCCCGGCAGGCACGAGGACAGAGGCCAATGCCTGGCTGACATTGTCTATATCCGGCAAATTATTCCCCAAAGCGGCCACCACGTACGCTTTATTGACGGCATTGGAGGTACTAAAGACAAAAGCATCAAACCTGTATGTGCCGGCTTCCAGTTCAACGGTTTGGTATAACTTCCCATTCACAAAGTTTGTCGAAGGGCTGTAACCGCCCCAGGCCCACATGGTCAAACAACCGCCACCCTTCAGGTTATCCACATTCCCGTTTGCTGCTGCTGCCGCATTGGCGATCCAATCCGCTGCTACATAAAAACGGTTGTCATGAACCATATCACCCTTGATAAACGGATCACCTGTATTTTTCAACATGCTGGTAATGTCGGCATAATACGGGATTTTTTCTTCAATCACCTGTGCATAAAAAGTGTCGATTGCTGCAGGGACAGGCTTATACATGGTGCTGTAAAACAACGGCTCGCTAACCTTGAAATCGGGAATTGACGTGGTGGTTACCGAATCGGCAACGAACATCGTCCGGTTGTTGCCATTGATATCCGTATATGACAACTTTACGGCAATTTCTGTATCGTCAGCTCCAAACCATTCCAGGTTAAGTCCTTTGTTAATATCATACACTTTACTTTTCAACGTGCGGTTCACCAGCGCGTCTTCGTATACTTCCCCATAAGCCGACTCTTCTGCTTCAACAGTTACTGAGGAATGACCGAAATCATCGTATGAGACTATTTTAAATGCATAAGTGGTCTCTTCCAGGTTAGGAATAATGATCCGGATGGTATCGTTGAAATAATCGCTATGCGCACTGATTGCCACAGTCGTCGATTCCTGAACGCCACCCTGTTCGTAAAATATTTTGCACGAAGTTACTTTAGGATCCACGATGACCCATTCCAATTGAATCCTGTTTTTTCCGGGATAGGTTTTTACTGAATCCGCTTTCTGCGGATAGATAATTTCCCCATCGGGCATGTATTTCTTATAATCATCATATTTGCTGCAATGTACGCATGCTATACACAGAACAACTATTACCGGGTACCATTTTATCTTATTTTTCATTGTTGTCGTTTTTATAATGAAAACTATTTAATTATGAACTCTTTTCCGGATTCATTCACCACCCGGGTCAGACGGTTCTGCACCCCAAAAGGCAACCTGCATGATATAAAATTCCGGGGCTTTGGTCCATGTCTCCTTCACTTTTATACGGATATACCTGACATACGGTACATCCAGCGAGAATGAAAACTCATCGCCATTGATGACGACCTGCACATCTTCTTCGGAAAGTTGTCCCAATGGCAATCCTGACGGTTTAATGGATTCCGCATCCATCAGGAGCGTCCATGATTCGTCAAACGAACCGTCAGGGTTGGGATTCATGCTACCCCAGATTTCAAATTTTTTGATATTCCGGTCATTGAATGAGGCTGCTTGTCCTCTTTGCCAGAATTTGTAGCGGCTAAGTTTGGCACCTTGTTCCACACCCAGGTCGAAGGTAAACCATTGAGGCCATACCCCATTGATGGCGGTGTGAAACCCGGGTTTATCAATATTGGTATTATTCTGGATATCACCATCCCAGATGTGAGGCATTGTCCATCCCCAAGCGGCCTTTTGGTCGCCTGGAAGAGAAACCTCCCTGAATTTTGTGCGGTCCAATTGCTTCTCAAACCTGGGGATCAAATCCTTGATCAATGTGTCGGTAGTATTGTTCCATCGGTCGCGGACATATACGCCGAATTTCGTTTCTTCGGGTTCAAAACCACGCACGGAAACCGAACCCTTCTGCTTTTTCGTATAAACGGTTTCCCCCTGGTTCCAGAAACCAGTACTGTCTACGTAAATCAGGGTTATTGCCAGATCCGCCTCGTTGGGGTTGTCGAAAAATACCGTGGCACCTCCCCAATCCCTGACTAAATTTATATTTTTAAATACCTCCTGAAAATTGGGCGATAAAGGTTTTGCATGGACAGATACCGGCTCCGACGCCAACTCGCTCCGGTTTACCGAATACAGGTTAATGGTATAAACTGAAGTGTCGGCAAATCCTTCCACAGTGAGGTTATTCGTGTATGACGAAGCTTTTACCTGGCGTAAAACCCCGTTGATCGTACACTCTGCTTTTACATACGAAAGGCTTTGTCCGCCAGGCATACCATAGGTCAATTTAACGGAGCCCGGGAGACGCTCGACCCGGATGTTTGACACCTGGCCGGGAATTGTCGAATCGGATGTTGCCGGAACCCGCTCATTTTCCTCGCTGCATGACAATATGAACGTCATGCAGGCAATCATTATCGGAATTAAATATTTATGTGATTTCATGATGCTATTTTATTGATGATTACAGAAGTGTTACCAGCCCGGATTTTGGTCTAAATTGGAATTGACCGACAAGTTGTATTCCCGGATAGGCCACAGGTAATTTTTGGTGGTGAACTGGGGCGTATAAATGGTCCTGACCCGATAATAGGTCGCCGTTTCGCTTTGTTCGATATCCCAACCCTGTATCGGCTTGTTGTGCCATATCTCCTTAGCCCTTTTCCACCGCCTGATCTCCCAGTATCGATGACCTTCGTTGGCTAATTCAATCAGGCGCTCACGTTGGATGATATCCCTTAACCCGTCCTGCGTGGTTGGTTTTGCTTTACGCGATGCCCTGGCATATTTGGACCATGATGCTTCAACGCCTTCCAATCCGGCTCTGCTTCTCACCTGGTCAATCCATTGGTATGTATCCTGCGACGGGCCGTACGCTTCGTTGAATGCTTCGGAACAAAGCAGGTACAAATCGGCCAAACGAATCACCGGCCAGGGATAGTCGACCACTTGGTAACCGGCTCCATCGCCGGGAAGGATAACGTTTTTGTAGTTGGCTAATTTCTTGCAAAAATACCCGGTAACCGAATACAACGACATAGACCTTTTTCCGGCTGCTTCACCAGCCTTTGCACGGACATCCCATTGGTCGTCGTTATCGAATTTTCCGATCCCGTACCACAAGCCGCCGTCGAAGGAAAGGTTGGCATAGAACCTTATTTCGCGGTCGAAATGTAATGTTGCCGTTTGCGCCCCTACTTTTATATGGTATTGATCAGCATCGGTTGCCGTTTTCACTTTGTACCGCTCCGCATATTTACCATTCGATTCCCACTCCTGGTCTTCATCGATAGGGACACCATTGGCCGTATAAAACATTTCGGCAATCCGCAACGGCGGCGCCAGCATTGACCGCACACCCAGGTTGGAAATTTTTGACGGGTCGATAAACGGGGTAGTGAATCTTTGGATTTCATACGACGTGCTGTTGGGGTTTGTCCACACTGCCTCCTTATTGAGGGTATAGTTGTTTTCGGCAACGCTGTTCCTGATACTCATCTGGGTAACAATTTCCGGAACCAGGTTTTCGCCTACACCCTGTTGGTATTGATATAAAGCAAATCCCGCCAAGTGACACGTATCTATGGCATTCCGGCATGCTGTGGCTGCCTTTTCCCATTTTGCCACATCGTAAGTTTGATTGAAATACTGGACACCATCCTTGTCCTTGAAGTTGGCATAGTCCGTATTTCCATTAAACAGCGGGCTGGCGGCTTCCACCAATACTTTCGCTTTTACAGCCAGTACAACCGGTTGGGTAGCCCTCCCCATTTCCGTCGACTCATTCTGTAATTTCAACGGGAGATCTACCACTGCTTCATTCAATAGGCTGACAATATAATCGAAACAAGCGTCCACCGGATCTCTTTTCACCTGTACCTCTTCAACGCTGGCGGATACCGGCAGATTTTCCCTGATGAGGGGAATAGGGCCATACATCCGTAATAACCAATAATGGTAATATGCTTTCAGGAATTTCACCTCGGCAATCCATCGTTTCCTTTCCTGTTCGTATAAGCCGGGAACGCCATTCACTTTTTCGAGGAAGATGTTGCAATCTCGCAATGCTATGAACATGGCTTTACCGTTGTTGGCTCCGTCCCAGTAGTTCAACTGCGGATTGATGATCCCCTGGTTTCCCATGGCGATCTGCTCAAACGGATCGTTATAAAAGAACAGGGGAACCTGTGGATAAGGTACCCAGAATTCGTCACCGATGGTAAATGCCTGGGTATTGATGCTGGAATGGCTTGGCATATACGAATAACAAGTGAACAGGAACTTTTCGGCCATCGACCGGCTGGTAAAAGCATTGTCGATGGTAGCAACGTTGTCGGGTACAACATCGAGATAATCAACACACGAATTGAAGATACCCAATACGCCAACTAAAATTAATATCTTTATATTTTTCATAACTTTCATTGATTAAAATGATACGGTAACTCCGATATTATACGACTTTTGAATGGGGTAGCCCAAGCCTTCGCCGCCCATTTCAACATCCCAGAGTTTGAACTTGCTGAAACAAAATAAATTAGTTCCATTCAGGTAAAATCGTGCATTGGACAAGTGCATTTTTTGCATGAACCGGCTGGGTAGGGTATACCCGATTTCAACCGATTTCAATCTCAAGAAAGCTCCTTCGCGCATGAACCAGGTGTTTTTCTTACCCCATTGCCAGTTCCCTTGATCGAGGTAAGCATTAGGCACATTGTTGCTGTTGATGGTCGGGCTGAGCCGCGGCCACATGGCATACATGTCCCGGTATTCTTCCGACCAATGACTGTCGGCATAAACTTTTAACAATTGGGCTTCCCCATTAAAGGGCGAGGTTGCCGCTGCATTAATCCAAAAACTCGAACGGGCGGAACCCTGGAAGAAACATGAAAAATCCAGATTTTTATATCCTGCAGAAACTCCAAACCCGTACATGATTTCGGGATCAGTAGGAAAACCAATGGGTACCATATCTTCATCTGATATTTTTCCATCGCCGCTTACGTCATGGTATTTGATGTCGCCGGCGCTGTAGTTACCGTACGATTGCAGCGGCGAGTTGGCCACTTCCGCATCGTCAATAAACAGGCGTTCGGCAATCAATCCCCATTGCTGCGATAACGGGTAGCCGACATGCTTCCGGTATTCCTGCGCATAGTCAGGTTCTTCATACACCAGGAATTCGCTGGCTGCATACGTAAAATTTGCCCGTCCCTTAATCCAGAATTCTCGCCCGATGGTTGTTGCGTAATCCATTGAGCCATCAATACCTTGTGAACGGGCCTCTCCCACATTGGCTCTTTCTGTCCCATTTAACCCCATAGTGGTAGGTATGGAAGTCCTGTCCATTAGTATATTTTCCCGGTGTTCGCGGAAATAATCGGCTTCCATCGTAAACTTATTAAACAACCCGAGTTCAAAACCGATATTGGTTTTCCGGGCGATTTCCCAAGTAATGTTTTCATTGGAATTCCGGTTAACCAGAACACCCGTACGGTAATAATAACTGCCTGGGGTACCAAATTGTGCACCACGTGCGCTACTGTTCATATCAACATTCGAGAGGTAGTAAAAACGGTCGTAATCGCTGCCAATCGCGTCGTTCCCCACTAACCCATAAGTTCCCCTCAATTTTAACTTCGAAACGGCTTCTACTTGCCAGAAATCTTCCTTCGAAATTGTCCAGGCAACACCTGCCGACGGGAAAAATCCATAACGGTGTGTTTTATAGAAACGTTCGCTCCCGTTGTACCCGAAATTGAATTCTCCATAATATTTATCCTTGTACGAATAGGTGGCACGTCCCGACAAACCAAGGTTCCGGTGCGGCAGGGATAATTGCAGGTCGCCCGCATTTCCCGACAGGGAATTACGTGTAGTAAACACCAACATCCCGCTGACGGAATGGTGTTCAGCAAATGTCCGGTTGTAATTTCCCATGATTTCGATATAAGTTGAAGACATTACCTCTTTTGTACCTTCTTTGTACCCGAGGTATTCCGTTCCGGCGGTTTCGTTGAGGGGCGCCAGCGTGTATGTGTCGGTCAGCCTGTCGTAATAGCCGATGTTATAAAAAAACGGGTTATAGAAGCGCATCACATCAAAAAACGAATAGCGTGATGTATTGAACAATCCCCTGAGGGACAAGCCTTCGGTTAAAAAGGAAAAATCCTGTTTCAACTCGAACTGTGCGTCAATCTTGGTCCGCGAATAATCCTTATATCCTTTGACCATCTCGGCATAAGGGTTAATGTAATTCGCATTGCCGTAGTTACCGAACAGGATATGATTGGTTGCGGCATTGGCAGCATCAGGTGCATAGTATGGCGGGAACAGCACCGGGTTGGCGTGCATTACCTGCCTGTACACTTCGGTACCGCCATTAACCGGTCCGGTGTAATCGTCGAAGCTACCGGTAAGGCGAAGCGCGGCCTCAGTGGTTTTGGTCAGGTTGAAATTGATGTTCGAACGGAACGAGTAAGATCTTAATTTGATGTTACTGTTGAAATTATTCCGTTTGTCTACTTTCAGGTTGCCATTATCCTGGTTAACGGTGGCAGCAAGGTAATAACGGGCTACTTTTCCTCCTCCGCTGGCATTCAGGTTTAACCTTTGCGATGTGGCAAAGTCCCTGAACATCTCGTTTTGCCAATCAGTAGAAGGGTATACATACCTGTTGGTCCCGGCAATCGTATTGTCGATTTTTGTCCTTGAATAGGGCAGCGTTCCGAGAGGATCGCGGGTAAGTACCGCTTCGTTTCCCAGTCTCATATAGGTGATTGGGTCGGCCAACTCAATATTCTTCGTAGGCATGGTGAATGCGTTTTCGAAACGTACCGAAATATTGATCCGCCCTTCTGCACCTTCCTTGGTAGTAATGGAAATCACACCATTTGCACCGCGTGCACCATATACCGCTGTGGACGTTGCATCTTTCATGATGGAGAAATTTGCAATATCGTCAGGTTGCATACGTGCCAGGTCTGTTTTGGTAACTTCGATACCATCAATGAGGATCAACGGGTCTTTTTTGTACCCGAATGTAGTGACCCCACGGATAAAGAAGTCGGCATTATCTGCGCCCGGTTCGCCACTGCGCTGGTACGAAATCATCCCTGCGATGTTTCCTGCCAGCATGGTGGTTACGTTGCTCGACGATACTTTTTTCAAGTCGGCAGTATTGATGGATACAACCGAACCGATCAGGTCTTCTTTTTTCTGTTTTCCGAAACCAACTACCACAACTTCGCCGATATCAGTGGCTTCTTCGGATAAGGTTACTGCAATGATCCGGCGGTTTCCGACCACTATTTCCTGCATTTTGTAACCAATAAACCGGAACTGTAATACCGATGTGTCGCTGGGTACAGTGAGGGTAAATTCCCCATTTACATCGGAAGTTGTGCCTTTCGTTGTCCCTCTGATGATTACGTTAACCCCGGGCATTGTAGCCCCGAAATTGTCAGAAACTGTGCCTGTTACCTTTATCTCTTGCTGGATAGTGTTTTTTTGAACAGGCGTTGTTTTTTCTTTTTTATAAACAATAATATGGTTGTCCCTAATTGTGTAAGATATATCTTTGGGTATTAATATGTTATTCAATACTTCAAAAACAGTTTTGTTCCGGGCTTCCACTGTTACCTTTTGGTTTAAATCTACGTCTGAACTTCGCACAAGGAAAGAATATTCACTTTGCGCTTCAATGGCTTCAAATACTTTCTGTATGCTTACATCATGCATATTGAGTGTCAGTTTTACATCCTGTGAAGCAGCAGACAAAGTCAGTGTGCACATGGAGAGAGACACTAGGTAAATTCCTAAATATTTCAAAATGTGATATTTTGTATCTATTTCCTTCATAATTGATACATTAATTGATGATGATAATTTTGTTGATCTCTTTTAATACATTGCTGTAAATAGCAAAGTAGTGTGTGCATTGGGTATGGGTTAAGATGTGTTCATAGGGATTGTGTTTTGAGATTATTTGTTGGATATGTTCAGTGTTTCATCAGTAAACGACCACTGGAAGCGGTCATCGATATCTATCTTTTTCAGGATGTACTGTATTCCGCTTGATTTATCAAACGACCCATAAAATCTTTCCTTTTTCAATATTTCTGAGTTTATATTGATCGTAATATCATAAATTCGTTCCAAATGCTTGGCTAATATTTCGAAAGGTTCATCGGCAAAAAATATTTTACCATTTACCCATCCGGCATATTTGGCCGCATCCACGTGATGTAAATTTGTTTTCCCGTTTTCCTTGTCATAAGTCAGTTGCTGATCCGGCAACAAGGTGACCACTTTGTTGTTTGCCAATTGTTCTACCCTTGTTTTTCCTTCCAGTAGGGTTACTTCAACCAAAGGGTCTTCTTCGTAAGCTTTTACGGTTAAGACAGTACCCAAAACAACCGCATCAATTTCCTTGGTTTTTATCCTGAACGGGTTCAGGCTATCCGATTTCACCTCGAATAAAGCTTCTCCGTCCAAAAATATAGTCCTGTTGTTTTTACCGAAATCGTTCTGATAGGTTAATCGGCTACCGGCATTAAGCCATACAACTGAACCATCGGGCAAACGGAGTTTGGAACGCGACCCGTTGGGGACCATTGTTTCCGTAAATAATCTGTCATTGTTGGCAGGTACAGAAGTCCTGAAATATAAAACTGATGCAAAGCCGATGGTCACACCCAAAATAAAAATGGCTGCGATGCGTCCGAGTGTTGTCCAGATATGCCGATGAGGTTTCTCCTGCCTGCTGACCAGTCTGTTTAAAATGTTTATATGCACTGCATTTTTATTTTCCGTAATATCCTGGAGATGTTGTAATGCCCATATTTCGCAACATTCTTCATAATGCACCTTATGCTTCTCCGATTCCTTCAACCACGAAAGAATCATATCCTGTTCTTCGGAACTGGCTGTTCCCGAAAAATACGCAAACAATAATCGGTCGATAGATTGATGATCCATAATGAAGGTGTTTTAAAATAAATACACGCGTAGATCAGAAAAGGGTGAAAAGAGTTAATCATATTTTTTAAAAAATATGATCGTTTAAATGTAAGTTGTTAGATGTTAGTGAGATATTTTCGTCAAAAAACGAAAAATATCAAAATAAACTTATCTTTAAGTGTAGTTCTTAACTTGGAAAAAGCGATCCGTAATTGTGTTTTGATCGTATTTTCACTCACATCAAGCGTCTCGGATATCTCTTTGTATGTTTTCTCCTCGAAATGATTCATAATGAAAATCCGACGACACTGGGGCGGCAGCTTTTCGATCGCATCTTCAATCAAACGGGTCATTTCCTGCCGATCAACATAGTTGAAAGGGTGTTCGCTCTCAAGAATAAAATTTTCCTGGTGGTCGAGCATCTGGATTTTGATGCTATTTTTCAATTTTTCCTGTGCTTTCAGGTACCGGATGTGATTCAGGCTCTTATTCCGTACAACCTTCAAAAGATATGGCCTGATGGAAGTATGAATATTAGCCCTGTTTTCCCATATCGCAACAAATGACTCGGTGACTATATCTTCGGCTACATGGAGATCGTGGACAAATGTTACAGCAACAGCGCAGGCCCATTCATAATGGCTCTCAAAAAGCTTATTAAAGGAATTTATATCCTCAATGACTAAAGTCCGTCCAACGGAATCATCCATTAAATTGAATCAAAAAGAATTGATGCAAATGTAATGATTTATTCGATAGATGGATAAACCATTACATATACATCAACTCCTTCCTGTCTATTAAAAACTATTGCATAAAAAAACTATAATTTCCTGATCCTATTTTGAATACGGCATAAACGCCGTCCATTTTTACAAATTTGATACCTTTTACAGATGTTGCCGGTTTGCCATCTTCTGTGACATTTTCCTGGATGCCGGAACGTATATGAGTTCATGGCCGGATCGGCTTCGGAAATCCGAAATGCCGCTTCTTGTTGCGGAAATTTTACTTTTGGTGATTCAAGGGAGAAATGATTGACTGTAGAGATCGAGATCTTTTCATCGTTAATGACAACTCCGGTAAGCTCAAGTTTCAATCCGGGAAGGGTAATTACAGGGAAAGTGTCATCTGCGTCGGCCTTCCATGTAAGTTCAACTGTCCGGTTATTCTTTACATAATGGCCAAAAATAATGGATTTGAACGTACCTTCCGCTATTCATAGATTTCCGGAATATCGACAAGAGTTCGTTCATACATTTTCTGTCCGCCCTTTTCGTTGGGATGATGATAAATATTTCCCCAACCATTCGTATAATTTTCCCAATACATGGTAGATTTATCCACTTCTTTTCCGTCGCTGGCAAGCGAAGTAACGAGGTCGAATCTGCAACCTTTGATATTATACTTGCGGCGGATCTGGTCAATCAACTTATTATTCTCTATCTGGGTAGCACTTTCGTTGCTCGGTATGTTGTTCAGGATCGGGATACAACCCTGTGATTTAATATAGTCCACCAATTCGCTCAGGTTACTTTCCGTGTTTCCACCATTGGTACCAATGGTGACCATTACATATTTTACTTTCACGAAGGGCAACTCGTTTTTGATGTACTCCAGCACCGTATGAATAGTACCGCCACCCCGTCCGCTTGATATGGCATCGCCATCCAGACGATGAATGATCCGTTGCGTCCATGCCAACGGAAAATCTTTGGTGGGAAAGTAGCCTTCCGGCTGGCTCACCGAATCGCCGTAAATCAGGAGTTTTACTCTGTTTTTCATGGAATAAACATTTATTTGCTTCACGATCAACGAAGAACCGCCTGCTAATCCAAAGCAATAATGATCCCACTGCATTCCCACACTGAACCCCTCCTGCAATGCACCTTGTCCTACGCCCCCCTGTCCGTCGTTTGTGACTGATATTTCCGCCTCTTTGCCGGTGAGCACATCCACAATGCGTAGTTTCGCCAGTTGATAGATATGATATACTTCAACGATGTATTCACGGTTGGGCTGTAAAAAGCCAACCGTTTTTTTGATAACCGGATTTGTAGCGATGGAAATTTGTTGACTGGGTACATCAACATATGCATTGAAATCTCCCATACTACTTCTGAAGATCGCCCGCGTATCGGAAGCAAAAACAACGCGGTATTGTACCATTCGTTCCGCCAAGGCATAAAACTTGTTCAATTGCACAACATTATCGGTTGCGGTGATCTGGATACCTTCAGCGGTGAACTTACCAGTACCGTTGAGGTTCAGTTCAGGAACAGAAATGCTGCTGTCAAATGTCTTCTCATACAAGGCCACTCGTGTGGCCGGGTCGGGCGCTTCCACTTTTACACGAATACCGGTTGGTTTATAAGCTTCCGGCATGTTGTCCTTATTTTTACTTTCTGCAAATAATAATGCAGGTATAAAGAAACAAATGACATTTAGGATGATTTTTTTTTCCATTGAAATAGTCTTTATAATCATTGTCCGGCTTTATGATAACCCGGCAGCATTATCCCTGCCGGGTTAAAAAGTTTATGATGCAAAGCTAATGATTATAATTTTTGCAACAATACCAGTTCATTCATATACAGGGCAACCGCATCAAGATCTTTGTCCACGAATTACACGAATTTTCACTAATTGAAATTTCAACAAAGCTGAAAATTTATTCGTGTTCATATAAAATTCGTGTTAATATGTGTAATTCGAGGACAAAAAATGAACACGAATTATAAAATGTTAGCACATTTTATTTTGATGCGGTTGCCCTGATTCATATGAATGTCGTCCAAATATGTTCAAAAGAATCGCTTATTTCCATGTGGAGCGGAAATGGAAGTATGAATATTAGTCCTGTTTTCCCATATCGCAACAAATGATTCGGTGACTATATCTTTGGCTATGTGGAGGTCATGAACAAATGTCACAGCACAGCGCAAGCCCATTCATAGTAGCTCTCAAAAAGCTTATTGAAGGAGTTTATATCCCCAATAATCAAAGTCCGCCCAACGGAATCATCCATCAATTTTTATCAAAAAGAATTGATACAAATGTAATGATTTATTTGATAGGTGGATAAATCATTACATTCGTGATAGTTTCCTTTTATCTTTGTCCGTAATCCCTCGGTGAGGATCCAAAATGTTTTTTGAATGCCACTGAAAAATAGGAATAAGTTCCAAAACCTGTTTTTTCGGCCACTTCGTTGAGCGGCATCGTTCCTTCACGGATCATTTCGGCGGCGCGTCTCAAGCGATAGTTACGAAGAAAATCGAGTGGCGACATGTCCGTCAATCCTTTCAACTTACGGTAAAACCCGGTGCGGCTGAATCCGAGGTCTCGGGCTATCGAGTTGATATTCAGTTCGGAATTGGCCAATTCTTCTTCCAATAATTGTGTTAGTTTATTCAGAAAAGTCTGGTCGATTTCGTTCAGCTTTACGGGCACAGCCGTTACTTTATCCTGGTGTTGTGGCGTTGAAAAATAGTGGCGCAGCGTTTCCCTGCTTTTTAAAAGATTGGCAATCGTCAATAACAAATAATCTATGTGGAAAGGCTTACAAATATATACATCAGCACCATGTTCAAGCCCTTCGATCTGGTCATCGATGGAGTTTTTGGCTGTAAGCAGGATAACCGGGATATGACTGAGGGCAGGATGTTGTTTCACTTGTTTGCACAATTGGTAACCCGAAATCCCAGGCATCAGTACGTCGCTCAGGATCAGGTCCGGTACTTCGCTCTGGGCTATTTTCCAAGCCTCGTCGCCATCCACAGCGCAAATAAGCTGATAATGTTCTTCAAGTATTGTTCGGATAAAAGCCATTAATTCAGCGTTATCCTCAACAACCAGTATGGTATACGGATGCTTGGACGAATCGTTGGAAAAAGCAGGTGCATCGCTAATCACCTTATCGATGTTTCTACCAAGCAGTATCACGTCTTTTCTTACTTCCTTTTCTCTTTCCGGATATATATCTTCTAAAGGAAGTACAAACGAGAAAGCCATTCCGCCTTCGGGTTGATTGACGGCCGCGATTGCTCCGCTGTGCGCTTTAACTAAGTGTTTGGTATAATACAAGCCAATGCCGCTGCCACCATAATCGGGATGGAGACCTGATGGCCCTTCAATCTGGCGGTACTGGACAAATAATTCTCCAAGCTTGTCGACAGGTACGCCCGGGCCGGTGTCTGATACGGTTACTTCTATATAGGCATCGCATTTCGTATCTTTCAATTCAGGATATTTGGCTTTAGCCTGTTGGGTGGTCGATTCTTGTGTGAAAACATCCACAGATCCTTTTTGTGGTGTGTATTTCAGTGCATTGGACAACAGGTTATGCAGTATCTTTTCTAATTTGTCCGTATCGAACCACATTTCCTGATGTGCTACATGTGGTTCAAATGTCAATGTTACTTGTTTTTCGATAGCTTGATAATCAAATATTTCTTGAATAGATTGAATGTAGGATACGATATCGGTAAATGTCACGCGAAGAGCCAACATCCCGTTTTCCATCTTCCTGAAATCGAGTAACTGGTTCATCAACCGGAGTAACCGTTGTACATTGCGCGAGATGGTGGCCAATAATTGCCGGCTGGGTGTATCTAATGACTTTTGGGTCAATAATTGTTCCAGCGGTGCGGATATCAGCGTCAGGGGAGTTCGTAACTCATGTGAGATGTTGGTGAAAAATGTCATTTTCATCTCGGCAACTTGTTTTTCACGCTCACGTTCGCTGTGTTCTATTTCCAACAATTGCTTGCTCAGCTTGATCCGGAACCATAAACGGAACAGTAGGAAGGTTCCGGTTATCAGGATCATGAAATACAGAACAATGGCTTGCCACGAGAACCATGGTGCCGGTTTCACCGTGACATGGAGGATAGCCGGGTGTCGACTTTCCACGCCATCGCCATTGATCGCTTTCACCATGAAGGTGTATTCGCCTGGAGCAAGGTTCGAATATGTTGCCCTGCGGAAATTACCCACATGATTCCAGTCCTTGTCGAAATTCTCTAACTTATATGCATAAGTAAGTTTTTGCGGGGCAAGGAAATCGATCCCCGAATAATCAAATGATACTACCGAATGTTTGTGGTTTAAAGTTATATGTTTGGTAAAAGCGATACTTTGCGTGAGTACGGAACCCATTGGTGCAGGTTTCACGCTTTGATTCATAATTTTCAGGTCATCAAGATGTATCTGGGGCGGGTATTTGTTGGGCAACACCGCAGCAGGATTAAAAAATGTAAGACCGTGGTTACCAGCAAAAAAAATGCGACCATCGGAATGCCTCAGCCCGGCTTTTTCATGGAATTGGTTTCCCAAAGTACCGTCGTTGCTGAAATAATTGATAAAAGTGGTATCGGCTATCCGCAGCCGGGATATGCCATACGAAGTACTCATCCATATATCACCCTGTTTGTCTTCGCGGAAGCATAGCACATCATTACTTGGTAAACCATTGTTTCGTGTAAGAATATATTGTTTTGCCTTTGATAAGCAAAGTAATCCGTTGCCATAGCTTCCTAACCAGAGGCGTTGGTGGGAGTCTTCAAAAATAGTGATACAATGACTGGTAATGTCTTTGACATCGTCGCGTGATATGGTAAATCTTTCAGGTTGCTCGCCATTGGCCGGTATACGGAAAATATCCTCATTGTACGACGAAAAAAGTATATCACCGGACGACAGCACGCAAATGTCGGGTACATTAGCTTTGTATACCAGCTCCAATTTCATTCGCTGGTTATCGGCTGTCAACCGGTAAAGTCCGGATGTTGCTCCTACCCACAACCGGCCTGTTTTATCTTCGACCATAGTGCCAATGCCCTTTACTTCCTTACGTTCCCTGATAACTAATTGTCCGTCGCGGGTGAAGTCGCCCATGAGCAATTCTTCACTTAGTCCGATCCAGATACGGTTTTTCGAATCGATGAAAAGCGACTCGATCAGGTAATTATTGTCTTTGAACAGGTTCGAGTTCCTGGCATTGTATTGTGTCAACTTACCCGAAGGAGTATAATGGAACAGTCCGTGATACCGTGTGCTGATCCACAGGTTACCATATGCGTCCTCCAATATCCGTGTTACGAATTTATCCCTGAATGCGTTACTCAATACCGGATCGGGATTGAAATAATCCAGATAGCGTTTCCATATGGAAAACCCTCTGTCGAAAGATCCTATCCAGACATTTTCCTGCAGATCGACATAGCAGGCCAACAACTGATCCGAGCCCAATACGCCTAATTGTTGCGGTTCGTTGTGCAGCAATGTTTGTGTGGGAATATCATATTGAAATATCCCTTGTGACTCTGTGCCGATTAAAAGTTTTAACGGACTGATTTCTTTAATGAAATTGATATGAGTGTTATTGAGTAACGGATTTTTTCGGCATGTTTCGGGCGATTCCTTGAAACCTTGTGTTACAGGGTCAAATAATACAAGGCCGGCATTGGTTCCCAGCCACCAAATATCCTGTGGGTCGCGGTATATACTTGTTACCCAACGTCCACCCGGAATCCTGAGATATTCCCATGACAAATCTTTCTTTTGGAACGCCAATCCCAAAGTGTCGTTCAGCCCCATCCATAACTTTTTCGATTCGTCTTCCAAGAATAAATTGACAGAAGGGCCTTCGCCGGAACCCATGACCACCTTGTGTCGTAAGGTATCGATCCACCCGGGGCCCGCGGATGTTGCTACCCACACCTTTTGCGAATGATCTTCGTAAAAAGAATAAGTATAAGCTACCCCTCGTGTCGTAGGATATTTCCTGAATGTGTTGGTGGCAAAATCATAGCGGTTGACCCCAGTGGCCGTGCCGATCCACAAACGATGTGAAGAATCGAGGAACAGGGAAATAATGAAATCATTACCAAGCGACAATGAATCATTTTTATCATGAAAATACTGGATAAACTCGTAGCCATTATAGCGGTTAAGCCCCCTAAAGGTAGCAATCCACATGTAACCCAATGAATCTTGGCAAAAAGCACGGGTATTCAAGTTAGATAGCCGGGAATCAACATCTTGTGGATGGTATGTAGAAATTGCATTTTGCGTAAATCTCGCATGCATCTCTGGAAAGTAACATCCAATGACAAGATATATAACAAATATTAGTTTGATTCGCATCATGAAGAAATCTTCTTCTTTTCCACATATGAATTATGTCAACTACCGGGGAGTTGAAAAAAGACAAAAATTGTACTTATTGGGAAAACGCAAGAAATATAGGGATTATGTGAAATTGAGTTCAGCAAAAATAGATAATATTATTGAATCGGGACAACGTAAAATTCGTTTTGAGATTGGAAAATAAAAGATTTGGATCTAAAGACAAAAGAGTAAAAATTCAAAATTGACCTGAAAACAAAAATAAATGGAACAAATGAAAATACAATTTACATTGAAACGAAATACATTTGTAACGAAAATTCGTAACACTATTAAAAGAATAATCATAGAACAGGGTATCAATGAAATAATGAAAATCAGACATATGTACGATCAGATTATTGCAGGTACTTCAACCTATTGAAAAATATGAAAAATGTTTTCCTTCCGTGTTTGTTACTGATCATGTTCTTGTCGGTTTGTAAAGCTGGCGATCCTTCGGATGACGCCATGCGTTACCTCGAAAACGACAGGGTAAGGTTGGGCATTGACCTGAACCTTGGTGGTGCTGTAACTTTCCTGTCCGACCAGGCTAATGGCGGGAAGAATATGATCAACAGCTATGACTGGGGGCGACAGATACAGCTCTCGTACTACAGCGGCCCGTGGCCTTACATAGGCCCCAATGGTGAAAAGCCTTCCCCCAATTGGTACGGTCTTGGCTGGAACCCGATTCAGTCAGGTGACGCCGGAGGAAACCGTTCCAAGGTGATTGAATTCGAATACCGTGGAAAAACGGCCATGTATGTGCGGTGTATTCCAATGCAATGGCCGCACACCAAAGGCATTGCCGGGGAATGTGAATTCGAATGCTTGTATACATTGAAAGACAATGTATTCACTATGGAGGCAACCATCAACAATAAACGTTCGGATAGGACACAATACCGGGCTGTAACCCAAGAAATGCCGGCATTGTACACCAATGGCCCCTGGTATAAGCTGGTTACCTACCTGGGCGGCGAGCCCTTTCAAAATAAGCCTGTGACTGTTGTTGTCGACAAAAACGATGGAAAGGGTTGGCCGTGGGTGCATTTTTACACTCCCGAACAGTGGGTGGCTTTGATTGACGATTCAGGGAAAGGTATTGGTGTATTTCAGCCTGAAACAATGATATTTAATGCAGGATTTCATGGAGGCGATGCAAGCAAAGGCTCCGGTGGCGCAAAAGATGTGCAAACAGGGCATATAGCCCCAACATCGAGGCAAATACTGGATCACAACATCAGTTGGACATACACAACTTCGTTTGTATTGGGAACTATTGAAGACATCCGGCGTTATGCCAGGAACAACCGGATCGTAAAACCTTGCCCGGAATGGAACTTTAAGGATTCGCGTAAGGGTTGGTATTACGATGGTGATGCAAAAGATACTGGGTGGCCGGTCAAAAATTTTTTGGAAATACAATTTGCAAAAGACGCACGTCTTACGGGGCCAGTCAGTTTTTGGGAAGCAGGAAATGCTTCATTTTTGGAAATTGAAGGAGCATTTGATACGGACAATAAGGAAATAGACCTTGAAATTCATATTCAGCCGGTTGGAAAGTCTGATTTTACCGATTGGCTGAATTGGAGTGAAGGAAAACACGATACGGAAAACGAAAGAAAAGAAAAAGCTGTCAAGTTTCCGGTAAGGCATTCGTTTACAGCTTATCAAAAAATTAGAGCTGACGGATCCAACCGGGTATACCGTATCCATCTTTCCGAGCTGCCGCAATACACGGGTACCATGAAAAACATCAGCATTGCTTTTATGTGTGACGGTACAGCAAAAATCAAGAAAATACGGCTATGCAAGTAACCTTTAAACCCAATAAATTCATCACAAAAATGAAAATAACCATCTCTATTATCATCTTCTCCAGCTTCATGTCCGGCATCTTTGCCCAGTCCGTCAAGATCAATTACGGCAACGGCTTGCCGGCCACCGATGCCCTCGGGCGGAAAATCGCCATATCCGGTGAAGCCGGCACTCCCAAAAAAGATAAGTACATTGCTATGTTTTACTGGACGTGGCACCAGGGAAATGACGATACCACCTATCAGGTGAAAAATATCACTGAAATCGTGCGGAAATATCCCGAAGCCTTGAAAGACTACCACCACCCGGCGTGGGGAACCAAGCAACCGGGGTTTTTCTTCTGGGAACAACCATTACTTGGATACTACAAAACCACCGATCCCTGGGTACTGCGCAAGCATGCCGAAATGTTGGCCGATGCGGGTGTCGATGCTGTTTTTTTCGATTGTACCAACGGCAGTCTCACGTGGCAGGAATCGTATGAAGCCTTGCTGAAGACTTGGGATCAGGCGCAAAAGGATGGTGTGGACGCACCCAAAATCGCCTATATGCTCCCTTTCGGGCCTGCTCCACATTCATTGGTGTCGCTTCGCCAACTCTACCGCGATGTATACAAGCCCGGCCGGTACAAAAACCTCTGGTTCTTCTGGAAAGGTAAACCCTGTATCATGGGTTATCCCGACAACCTCACCGATTCGGCCGAAGACCGCGAAATTGCCAACTTCTTTACCTTCCGTCCCGGTCAACCCGACTATGTGGATGGTCCCAAAAGGAACGACCAGTGGGGATGGCTCGAAAACTATCCGCAACATGGCTATGTAAAAGGCCCCAATGGTAAGTTTGAACAGGTTGCCGTGGGGATTGCCCAAAATGCCTGCCCGGCTACCAAGGGACATTGCAGTGCGTTCAACCTGCCGGGATCATTTGGCCGTAATTTCAGCCAGCGCAATGGCTTCGACCCGCGGGTGGATGGATACCTGTATGGGTGGAATTTTCAGGAACAATGGGAACGCGCTTTTGAGCTCGACCCGGAACTGGTATTTGTCACCGGATGGAACGAATTTACTGCCGGGCAATGGTTGCCCAAGCATGGTTGGACCGGTGATCCGTTTTCGTTTGTCGATCAATTTGATTGGGCTCGCAGCCGCGACATTGAACCCAACAAAGGTTGGGGCGACAAGGGTGATGTATACTACTACCAGTTGGTCGATTATGTACGCAAATTCAAGGGAACACCAACGCTCGAAAAAGCATCCGCGCCCAAAACCATCAAAATAGGTAAAGCGGATGGCTGGACGGATGTGGCTCCATATTATAAATCGTATAAAGGCAATACCATGCACCGCGATCACCGTGGACGTTACGACCAGTATTACAGGAACACGACCGGCCGGAACGATATTGTGGGCGCAAAGGTTACCCGCGATGCCGATAAGGTCTATTTTTATGTGGAAACAGCCGGAAAGCTCAGCCCGCAAACCGACCGCAACTGGATGATGCTGTTCATAGACATTGACCGCGACAAGTCTACCGGATGGAACGGATACGATTACATCGTAAATTATACCAACCCGCAGAAAACCAAGGCCTTTGTAGCGAAAAACGTAGGCGGTTGGTGGGAATGGAAACAAGTTGCCGAAATAAAATATGCGGTAAATGGCAACAAGCTCGAAATCGAAATACCGAGAACCGTATTTGGCGCTAATAGTAAAGGTCTGGATATGGAATTCAAATGGTCGGACAACATGCAGGAAGAAGGAAATATCATGGATTTTTATGTGAATGGCGATGTTGCGCCGGGTGGAAAATTTAACTTTGTATACCAAGAATGAAAACACTAAGAACACACATCGT
>JAVBSH010000148.1:0-11593 GCA_031547085.1 Bacteroidales bacterium | reverse complement strand
GTTAAAAAAAGGATTGCGTATTTTCCACTTGCCGGCCTACTCGCCACACTTGAATCCGATTGAGACACTTTGGCGAAAAATAAAGTATGACTGGTTAAAGCCAGCAGATTATTCTTCTTGGGAGTCACTCAAAATAGCTTTGGATAATATTTTGACTTCTGTGGGACAGGATTTTAAAATAGAGTTTGAGGAACTGGTGCACTTCAAAAATTTTAAAGCGGCGTTTATTTAATGTGGAGTACTTAGTTAAAAGTTATCTTTTAGCCCAAGGAATGAAGACAAAATAATTTATTCATTAGACAGGATTAACAGGATTTACAGGATATAAATAATCCTGTAAATCCTGTTAATCCTGTCTAAAAAAGATGAGATGTTATTTTGTCATTGCTCCTAAGCAATTAAAAATTAGTGTTTGGATGAATTTTTGACCATAGCTTCGACATACGAAGGAATATACAAAGATAAAGGCAGTAAATTCCTGGCTTTTGCTTATCCTGTGAACAGCGAGGAGGAAGTAAAGGAAAAGGTGGAACAGTTGCGGAAAAAATATTTCGATGCCCGCCATCATTGTTATGCCTATCGACTGGGAGCAGTGGGTGAACGTTACCGCGCCAATGACGATGGCGAGCCAGCAAATTCGGCAGGGAAACCAATCCTCGGTCAGTTGATGGCATATAATGTAACTAATGTACTGGTAGTAGTAGTCCGCTATTTTGGCGGGATATTGCTGGGCGTAGGCGGTTTGGTGCAGGCATACAAACAGGCCACTGCCGATGCTTTAGCTAATGCAGAAATAATAACCGGTGTGGTTACCGAAACATATCGTTTTTCATTTGACTATCCTGCCATGAACCAGGTGTTGAAAGTGGTAAAAGACATGGACCTGGAATGCTATGGGCAGGATTTCAACCTGACTTGTATCATGAAAGTAAAAGTAAGAAAGAATCTGGCAGAACAAATGAAAAAAAGACTCGAATTGGTGGAATCATTACGTATGGAAATAGAGTAAGTTTGTTACCTACTTTCGAATAAAAAACACACGTGTTTTGAAACAAGCCGATGATTTTATGACACGTTTTGATATATTCTTCTCTTTCTTTATCCTTTTTTGCTTTCTTATTATTTGTATTGGTTGATGTTCGCTCACTGTCTGACTCGCTGTTCGGGTGGGTGTTGGCAACGTGGAATCCTGAGTATGATGATTATGATATACTTCTTGATGATGTGTTACAGCTGTTTTATGTAAAGAAAGTTACACGGGCGTTGTGATTTTTTAAGGTAGCTGTAGTTACACGATGAAGGCAATGAGGTCATGATGAATCCATCCACATAAAACAAAATCAGAACACTCTTGTTTTCAATATGTAAAGACGGCAAATAAACCCAGAAAAATTCATTTTAACCCGACCGTATAGAATACATGGCAAAAAATCTGAGGGAGGTGTATTAATGATGATTTTTTATGCAATATTTATTGCATATCTGTTGTTAATGAGTTATTTTTACGGATCGAACCAAACTAAAAACGACTAAAATGGAAAGTGCATATTTGGATGAATTAGCTGTCATGAAAAAGCGAATCCTGGTTTCCATGGAGGATTATATGACAGGAGATAGGGTAGATAACCATTATGATGTAAGTTATTCCACTGCCGACATCAGCGAATGCAGCCGGATTCTGGCTTTTTTCGTTGGCTGTCTCGACCAGTTGGGTGATCAGGCTTCGGAAGAAGACATCATGGAATGTGTAAAAAATGTAGTGCTTCAGCTAAATGATCTCAGTACAGGTCGTCCCGACCTGATCGAAGAATCGGAACGCGAAGCGTTATGCGATTACATAGAATTTGCTGCCAAAGGAGCCGGGTTGAAAAATATCGAAAGGGATATTACTGAAAGATGGCGCGAATGGTAAGAGTTTAGGAGAATGTCGTAGACATTTTACAGATGAAAATTGTTAACTAAAGTATATTTTCGATACGTTGGTCAAAAAAATAAGCACATTGGTCAAAATTTAAATTTTTGCATTGATCGATGGTGTACATTTGTACGTGTAAAATTAAAGCAATTTTTTACACTTTCATACTTTACTTTTCTGGGAATACTTTTCCCGCTAACCCCATCAGTTTGGCCGCAGGTGGGGTTTTTCTTTTTATACGGGAATTGGCGTAGGCAATGTCGATGCTTTCCAAGGGCGTCTTATCAAAGGTTTTTAGCGCTGAAAGCATTGCTGCTCCGCATGTCACCCGTTTCATATCCTTTAAAAAACCAACGTTTACGTTGGTCGGATGTACCGTGGGTAAACGAATCGGGGACAACATGTCCCGTTGCTTGTTTTTGCAGCCGGTCGTCACCCACGGATGAGGCTGCATTCATTGCTTCCTCTATGTCTCCCCGTTCCAGATTATGAAACATCTTATTCGAATGGTGCGCCCAAAGACCTGCATAAAAGTCGGCTTGCAGCTCTATCTTCACCGACAGGGCATTCGCTACTTTTTCGCTCGACCTGCTGCGTATGTGGTTAACACTGTCGAGCGTGCCAAGCAGCTTTTGCACATGGTGCCCGACCTCGTGTGCGATGACGTAAGCAAACGCAAAATCGCCGGGTGCATGGAGTTTGTCCCTCATTTCCTGATAAAACGATAGATCAATGTATACTTTTTCGTCCGCCGGACAATAGAAAGGCCCTGTGGAAGAAGCTGCAGTACCGCATGCCGACGGGTATGAACGGGTGTATAAAACCAATTTAGGTTCACGGTAGGTTTTGCCCATCTTCCGGAAAATATCCGTCCACACATCTTCGGTAGTAGCCAATACCACCGACACAAAATGAGCCAGCGAATCTTCTTCGGCGGTAGGCTCATAAGTTTGCTGTTGCTGGAATCCCGGGTTAACATCCATCATTCCGAGAAACTGTAACGGGTTACCACCCATCAGCCAAATCACTAATGCAATACCTAAGACACCCAATCCGCCAACTGCTGCCGGCTTGCTGCCCGACGATCTGCGACGGTCCTCAAGGTTGCCGCTTGTCCTGCTTCCTCCTATTTTCATATTCCAAATGTTAATTAATGCCGTTTAACAAATTCTAACCGATTTTGACACACATTACAATAGCGCATAAATATTACCGTTTATTTGCTGTATGAGTGTACGTTAATAATATATTGATAAAAATCACATTCCTTCGTATGCCATCATGTTTTTCCGCCATTGTTCGGGCACAGGCATGCTTTGCCTCAATACGGGATTGTAACACACCAACACAGCTGTACAGGTAGAGATCAGCCCGCCGCTATCGCGGTTGATGATGCAATGCTCAAAGGTCATACTTTTGTTACCGACATGGATTACACGGGTTTTCACCGAAATCCGGGTTTTCATCCAGATTGGTTTCAGGTAGTCGATCTTGATGGAAGCGCCTACAATTGCCTCCACACTCCAGTTGATCTCGCCGAGTACCAGATCGAAATAATCCTGCTTACCATAATCATAATAAGTCTGGTACACAGTATTCGACACATGGCCTTGCAGGTCGAAGTCACTGAAACGAACCTGAATGTCTACGCTATGCTTGTATGCTGCTAAAGAAATTTCTTCTGTCATATTTAAATAAATTTTCGGCAAATATCGGTATTTTTGTTGACCAATAAAGGCACTATATTTGTATAGGTGTCGTTATACTTTGACAGATTCGATAGCTTTTGGAATGTTATTGAATGTGTCAAATTTTTATTGCCAATTAATTATCGAAATAATGAGACGTTTTTTTGTTTTCTCGTTTACCTTGCTTTTTGCTATAACCGCCACTAAAGCACAGGGTAAGTTCAATTATACAGAACAATGGAAAACCATCGACAAACTGATGGAGGGCATTTTACCACAGTCGGCTTTGCCCGAAATCGAGAAAGTACGCCAGGCTGCATTGAAAGACAAGACGTATGGGCAATTGATCAAGGCGGTGATGACACGGAACGCCTGCCTACAACAAACTGAAGAAAATCCGCAAGTGGCTGTCATCAATAGTCTGAAAAAAGATATTGAAACAATTCCTTTTCCCGCCAAGGCTGTGATCTATTCGCTCACAGGTGAAGCCTGCCTGGACTATTATAACCGGAATCGATGGAAAATACATGACCGGACGGCTTTAACCGATGGCGTGGAAAGTAATGATATTGAAACGTGGGATGCTGCACGGTTGATGCGTGAGGCGGTACATTATTATCAACTCTCGCTTGATGATGCAACGCTTCTGCAAAAAATACCTATCGGCAATTTCAAAGAAGCGCTTGAAGGCGACGCTTCTACACGATATTTACGTCCCACACTTTACGACTTCCTGGCACACCGGACGATTGATGCGTATATGAACAACCAGACTTTTGTTCATTATTCCGAACATTTTGCCATCGATCGTATCGATTATTTGGGTGATGCCCAGGCATTCTCCAAAGTCAACCTCGTTAAAACCGATACTTTGTCGTTTATGTGGCAGGCGATGAAACTATTTCAGGATCTTACAATTTTCCGTTTGACTCAGAAGGATATAAATGCATTGACAGATGTAGATTTAAAACGGTTGAAATATGTTAAGGATCAGGGCAATTATTTAGACATAAATAAGCTGTATGAAGACGCGATGCGACACCTGATAACTGCTTGCGCCGGACAGAAAATATGGGGAAAAGCCGCGTACACGTTAGCATTGTACTATAAGCAGGAAGGCCAGATATGGGAAAATTCCAAAAGCCCCGGACATAAACGGTATTTTGTAGAGGCTGTGTCTTTATGCCGGGAAATTGAAAAAAATGCACAGGTTAAAGATGACCGTAAGTTGGCAGCCGATATGATCAAGGAGTTATCGCAGCCCGATGTGAATATTTTAATTGACGAATACAATATTCCGCATAAGCCAATGTTGGCTTTGATTAAATATAAAAACCTGCAAGCCGCTTACCTGAGTATTTACCATTACGATCCGGAAAATTTTGCAAATTTATTTTTATCGGGAGATGTAAAACCGGAAACAATGCAGGATTTCTTGTCGGCACAGGAAAAAGTGGCTTCTCATGTCATAGGATTACCGGTACAAACAGATTACCAGCAACATTCATTCGAAACAAAAATTGATTCGTTACCTCTCGGGACATACCTGTTGGTTGTATCGGACAAACCTAATCCGGAAAAAGAAAAATTATCCGTGCTAACATACAAATCTATCCAGGTAACCTCGATGGAGGTATTGCAGCGTGTATTGCCCGACGGAGGAGCTGAAGTATATATAGTAAACGCCGGATCGGGAAAACCGTTGGCAAATGTAACGGTTGACGTGATGCAGCGCGATTATGACGAGAACCAAAAGTATACGTATATGCAGAAACAGACAGTGTATACTGATAGTTGTGGAATTGCCAATATCCTGCCGGTGGAAAGATATAATGACCGTAAACTCCGGATCATACATGGCAACGATACGTTAACCAAAAGTATGTTATATATCTACCCAAGGGGAAAAACAGAACAACCTGAGGTTCGCCGCCGGACGGTGATATTTACCGACCGGGCTATTTACCGGCCCGGGCAGACCGTCTACTTTAAGGGTGTGATGTACGAAGCCGACAAAGAAGGAAATGACAAAATATTGCCGCAAGTGAAAACGAACGTTCAATTGATGGACGTAAACGGCAAGGAAGTAATGCAACAAAGTTTTACAACCAATGAATATGGTTCTTTCAATGGGGTTTTCACATTACCTCAAGGGCAGTTGAATGGGCAAATGCATATTAAAAATGAAAGTGGTGAAGTTTATGTATATATGGAGGAATACAAACGTCCCACTTTTGAGGTATCAGTCGATCCGGTTGCAGGCAATAATGTTTTGGGCGACACCATCACTATAACAGGCGAGGCAAAAGCCCTTGCAGGCTATGTTGTTGACGGGGCAAAGGTTGTATTTGATGTGATGCGTTATATGGAAATGCGAACATTCAGGGCTTATATACCTAATGGGCGTAACCGCCATATTGCATCGGGAACCTTATATACTGATAATAAGGGCCAGTTCATCATCAAATTTTCCGCCAAGGATGATGATATTAAAAAAGATGACAACAACATCTATACCTTCCAGGTAGCGGTGGATATTACCGATATGAACGGTGAAACGCAGAAAACGGCACAAAACATACGACTTAGCCGGAAACCTTTGCATATTGATTGCAAGATACCCGAAAAGATCACAATCGGCGATCAATCATCTGATAACCTGACGTATACTCTGAAAACGACTACCCTTAACGGGAATGTAGTTGCTGCTGACGTACAGGTTGACATATATGCACTTAAAGGTCCCGCGCGTTTTCTCCGCGATCGTTATGATTATCCTTGGGAAAAACCGGATACTTTTGTGTTATCAAGGGATGAATTTGAAAAATATTTTCCAACCGATCCGTATCTTGGCGATAGTGATCCTCTGACTTTTCCGAGGGAACGTCAATTGGGAACATTCCATATCAAAACTCAGGAAAAATCGAAAATTGACCTTGGTGTATTGAAGAATGAGCCATCGGGGTGGTATTGTGTGCGGATAAAGGCTACCGGTCAAAACATCATCATTGCCGATTCCATATATGTACAATTACAACATATTGATGCGCCTATCATGAACATGAAAGAATGGCTCGCGGTGATGAAGGATAGCGGTGAGCCGGGCGAAACGGCTATCTTCCGTGTTGCCGGAGGAACCGATTCGTCACTGGTACGTTATGATATCCTTTTCAAGGATAAGATAGTTGAACGTAAATGGATTACCGTTGGGCGTATACCGCATAAACTGAGTATTCCTATTGAAGAAAGGTACCGGGGCGGTTTTAAAGTGGCATTCGCTATGGTACAGGATAACAGGACGTATACCTCACTTAACGAAATCAAGGTTCCCTACACCAATAAAGAGTTGGACATTACATTTAATACTTTCCGCGAACGATTGTTGCCCGGGGAAAAGGAAAAATGGACGTTAACAGTGAAAAATAAAAAGGGAACACCTGAAACGGCCGAGATGGTTGCAGCTTTATATGATGCATCATTGGATATGTTCGTTAAAAATGATTGGGAGAGATATATTTATATGCAGAATATAAGTGATAGTTGGCAACCGTGGTATATAACTTCGAATCCTTTTTCGCGTAACCTTCTTTTATTTCCACCTTCCTACACAATGGATTATACTCAAAATTATGAAAAACTGAAGGGGGAAAACATCTCGAATGAAATAACCATTGCCGCATTTGGTGCGAAAAGGAAAATTGTAACCGTAGAAAGTTCTGCAATTCCTGCACCATCTTCAAGTTTAATGGCCAATGCTGATTTTTCAGCACAAAGTACAGCCTTGGATGTTGAGGCAGGCAGCACTGCAACAAGTGGTAGTATTACTGCTATCCCTCTCCGCACCAACTTCTCCGAAACCGCTTTTTTCTATCCTGAACTCCGCACCAACGACAAAGGCGAAGTACTGGTGGAATTCACTATTCCCGAAGCATTAACACGGTGGAATATGTTGGGATTTGCCCATACGAAGGACTTTAAAACAGGCAATACCACCAACAGCCTCATCACTCAAAAACAGGTGGCTATCAATGCCAATCTACCACGCTTTTTCCGTGTAGGCGACACATTGGTACTTTCGGCCAAAGTGAACAACCTGACGGAAGGCGACTTGAACGGGAAGGCATTGCTACGCCTGTATGATGCTTTTACCATGCAGCCGGTGGATGCGCAAATGTTGAAAACAGACGGAACACAGCCTTTTGCAGTGAAAGCAGGGCAAAGCGCAGCCGTGCAATGGCGGTTGGTAGTTCCTGCCACTTTGCAGGCCGTTACTTACCGCCTCACAGCACAGGCCGGTAATCATACGGACGGAGAGGAAAAGAGCGTTCCGGTACTCAGCAACCGTACATTAGTGACCGAAACAATGCCTTTTATGGTCCGTGGTGACCAACGTAAGGATTTCCGGTTCGAAAAATTAGCCAATTATTCATCCGGGACATTGAAACATCACCGCCTGACACTCGAATACACGTCGAATCCTGCATGGTATGCCGTTCAGGCGCTTCCGTACCTCATGAATTATCCATACGAATGCGCCGAACAAACTTTTGCACGGTTCTATGCCAATGCATTGGCAGCTACCGTTGCCAACAGTTCGCCCAAGATCAAGCAAATTTTCAACCAATGGCGTTCGTTACCCGACAGCAAATCGTTGATATCAAACCTTGAAAAGAACCAAGAGTTGAAACAGGCTCTGCTTGAGGAAACGCCGTGGGTGATGCAGGCTGCCAGCGAGACCGAACGCAAGAAACGTATAGGCTTGCTGTTCGATTTTAACCATATGGCCAATGAGCAGCAAAAAGCCTTGGACAAATTGAAAGCGATGCAAGGCGCTAATGGCGGATTTCCTTGGTTTGCCGGGCAACCCGAAGACCGTTTCGTCACACAACACATCGTAGCCGGCTTGGAGCATTTGCGTAACCTCAATGCTTTGCCCCGTACCGACGACATCAGTAATATGATGGAGAAGGCAATGAGGTATTGTGATGAACGGATCAGCGAAGATTATCGTAATGCTCAAAAAAGGACGGAAGAACGCGAAGAATATACTGACCGTAACCGGCGCCAGATCAACAGGACGCAATTACATTACCTTTATGCATGCAGCTTCTCGAAATACTTCGCGCCGGATCAGCAGGCGTTTGACTTCTACATGCAGCAAGCCGAGAAGTACTGGGCACGCTTCAATGTCTACGAACAGGCAATGACTGCGTTGATCATGTACCGTTTCGGCAAACCCGACATAGCACAAAATATTTTGCGTTCACTTAAGGAACGGGCGCAGATGAGCGACGATATGGGCATGTACTGGGCCGACAACCGTTATGGATATTTTTGGAGCGAGTCGCCGGTAGAAACACAGGCAATGCTCATTGAGGCATTCAACGAAGCGGGTAGTGACACACGTGCTGTAGGCGAAATGAAGATATGGTTGTTGCGTCACAAGCAAACCAACGATTGGAAAACCACCAAAGCTACCTCCGAAGCTATTTACGCCATGTTGTCCACCGATGACGACTTGCTCGGTGGCAATAATGAACCATTGGATATCCGGATCAATGGCAAGCCCCTGAAAAAAGTGACAAAAGATCCGATACGTCCCGAAGCAGGTACCGGCAATGTGAGCGTTTCGTGGAGCGGAAGCGAGGTAAGCAAGAGCCTGGCTAGCCTGCGCATCAACAACCCCAACAGCACCATCGTATGGGGAGCCATGTACTGGCAGTATTTCGAAGATATGGATAAGATCACTTCTGCCCAAACGAATCTGCAAATGAACAAACAACTGTTCATCAAGCGTACTACCAATAAAGGCCGGACATTAGAGCCTGTTACCAGTAACAACCGACCGCAGGTGGGCGATGTGGTAACTGTTCGTATGGAATTGCGTGCCGACCGAGATTTCGAGTATGTGCACCTGAAAGACATGCGTGCAGCAGGTTTCGAACCAGTCAATACCTTGTCTGGATACCGTTTCCAAGGTGGACTGGGCTATTATGAGAGTATCAAGGACGCCTCCGTGAACTTCTTTATCAGTTATCTCCGTAAAGGGACGTATGTATTCGAATATGACCTGAGAGTGTCGCATGCCGGCGATTTCTCCAATGGCATCACTACTTTCCAATGTATGTATGCGCCGGAGTTCAATGCACATAGTGAAGGTGTGAGGGTGAACGTGAAAAATTGAAAGTTTTGCGGCCGGAATGATCAGATATTTAAATAATCAAATATTGATAATTGAATATTGATGATTATTCCCTTCGGTCATGAGATTGTTGCATTTAGGTACAACCATCTGTATATTAGCATACAAGAAGGCAATTACACCCGATCGGGTAACGATTTAGTAACGACCGATTTGCCGTACAATGCATTGATTTACTTGCTCAAATAACTCTATTTTGACTCAAAGATATTTCTTTTTTTGGTTTAAAATTAGATTTTGAAAAATTAATAATTCCAGACTATCTGTCTTTGGTAGCATTTGAGGCAACCAGTTGATCATTACTGTTAAAAATCTTGACTGTAGAAACACCTTCATTTTGTTCTAATGTCATGGATATACCAACATTTTCAATGAAATAACAGCCATCGATGGATACTGTATCGGACTCGTTCAAGCTGGTTTCCAACAGTTGCTCCACCATGTTTACCGCATCTTTGTAGGTCTTCGATTTTACTGAGAAACCCGTCCTTTCCCAGCAAACGTGTTTGACCTTGCCGGACAGATGGGACACGGGATTATCTTTGCCCTGTGAAATCGGGAAATAGCAACAGTTAGTTCATGTAAGAATAACGATTTTGTCTCAATAGTTTTGTAAATCTGGATATCAATCTTCACACAAATTCAATAGAGAATACCTATCATTCATATCCTTGTATTTCACGGACGTGAATTATTAATGCGTTTGTGGCTTTTGGCCGATTAGCGGTGCGGAGTGCAACGGAGAACCGCCGGCCAAAAGCCACAAACACCGCTTTCGATAAGCGGAAGCGGCAAGGCGGAGCGAACCGAAAACAAAACAGGCAAAGCAAACCCGGAGGGCTGTTTTGTTTTCGGCTTGCGGCTGGAGCGCTATGATTATTCTTTTTCTTCATCCTCACAGAATATTTACATCCCAAGAGTCTACTAATTGACTAAAAATTTTATCTGAAAACTTTAATATTCAGTTGATTGAGACTGTATTTTGCCGACAGAATAACTCACCCCGAAAAATCGTGGAGAAGTGATTCTGCGAGAATGTCACCCTTTGTTAGTCACATTTTCGGTGTATCTTCTCAAGCTTGTTGAAATTTAAACTTTGGTACATTAATTGTAAAGTATAATTTTGATATTCAATATATTGTTAATTTGTAAAAAGAAAAATTATGGGAATCAAACCTGGACCTAAAAGAATTGCTAAAACAACAGGAAAGCCAGACAGGCGCCAGAGGAATAATAAGGATACCCCAGACAATACACCTTCTCTTAAACCCCACAAACACACAAAGGGAGATTAAAGATAAAATATTGATAATTAATAAGTTGTTGGATTTTAATTATCCCGGAATATTCGACAATTGATTCGATAGACTCTATGGTACTATACATGTTGTCTGGTATCCAACAATGTGATCGATGGTTAAAGTGAAGAATATTCTTTTCATGCGATTTTTTTGTCATTACTGGCCTTGTTCTCACTCATAATATTCTTATTCCTATCCCAAATTCTATGGTGAAATTTTCGGTTAAGTGATAAGCAGGTTGTTCTGTCGAGAGCGGCAGGTAGATGCGGCTACTGAAAAATATCCATTTCCTGACTTCGCCACTTTTTAATTTTATTTTTCTAAACATATCCAAATAAGCATTTTGCAGAATTTGCGTCACCGATTTGGGTGACTCAGGCGAAAAATGCTGCAATTTTACGTCATGTTTGTACGTAAAAAGAAGAACAGGCCAGGCACGACAAGTATTGTCGTGGTAGATAAAAGTGACGGTCGTTTTCGCGAGTTG